>VGEO01000018.1 GCA_016869275.1 Alphaproteobacteria bacterium
CCTCCATGCGCTGGGCGAGTCGTGGCAGAACGCGTTCCTGGCCGGCGTGGTGATGGCCCAGGTCGGCGAGTTCTCGTTCGTGCTGGCCGCGACCGCGTCCAACTCGAATCTGATCTCGGCCGACGGCTACCGGCTCCTGGTCGCGGTGATCGCGCTCTCGCTGGTGCTGAGCCCGCTCTGGCTCCACGTTGCGCGCCAACTCCATCGCATGGCGCGCCATAGCGTGCCGACGTTGGGCGACCTGTTGGAAGAGCTTTACGGCCACGAGGCCGCGGTGCTGGCCGAAGGTTCGAACCGGCTGACCCAGTTCGCCTATCGCCTGGGCCGGGCGATGCGAATAATCGGCAAACGCCCGCCCCCGCCCGGGTCCGACCCGCCGCCCGATCGCACCGACCCGAAGGCATGACCGACGACGCTCCGACCTTCGCGTTCGAGGCCCGGACGAGCGGTCCGGTCGCGGGCGTCGATGAAGTCGGGCGCGGGCCGATGGCGGGACCGGTGGTCGCCGCCGCCGTCATCCTGACGCCGGGGCGGATCCCCGACGGGATCGACGATTCGAAGGCGCTCGAGCGCGACACGCGCGAGCGGCTCCACGACGAAATCCGCGCTGCCGCCGCGGTCGGGATCGCGGCGGCGAGCGTCCGCACGATCGACGCCATCAACATCCTGCAGGCGACCATGCTGGCGATGCGCCGCGCGGTCGCGCGGCTGCCGCTCGCGCCCGCGCTCGTCATCGTCGACGGCAACCGCCTCCCCGACCTCCCCTACCCGGCGATGGCGCTGATCCGGGGCGATGCGCGCTCGCTTTCGGTGGCCGCCGCCTCGATCGTCGCCAAGGTGGTCCGCGATCGCCTGATGACCAAACTGGCGGCGCGCTATCCGCAGTTCGGCTGGGACAACAACGCCGGCTATTGCACCGCCGAGCACTTGGCGGCGGTCGCCCGGCACGGGCCCTCGGCCCACCATCGGCGCTCGTTCGCGCCGGTTCGGGCGGCGCTCACACAAGAGCTTGAGTCTCAGCTCGCCCTGACCCTCTAAGTATTTGATTCAAAATATAGACTCTTGACTTATCCACAGGCGGGACTCACTCTGCCCCGCCATGTCGGAAACCGCTCTGCCGCTCGACCAAGTCCTGACCGGCGATTGCGTCGACATCGTCGACCGCCTGCCCGCCGGCTCGGTCGACCTCGTCTTCGCCGACCCGCCCTACAATCTTCAGCTGCAGCAGGAACTGCACCGGCCCGACCACAGCCGGGTCGAGGGCGTCGACGACGCCTGGGACAAGTTCGCCGATTTCGAGGCCTACGATGCCTTCACCGCGCGCTGGCTCGGCGCCTGCCGGCGGGTGTTGAAGGACAATGGCGCGCTCTGGGTGATCGGCTCCTACCACAACATCTTCCGCGTCGGCGCCTTGCTCCAGGACCAAGGCTTCTGGATCTTGAACGACGTGGTGTGGCGGAAATCGAACCCGATGCCCAACTTCCGCGGCCGCCGCTTCACCAACGCGCACGAGACGCTGATCTGGTGCGCCAAGAGCCAGGACGCCCGCTACACCTTCAACTACGACGCGATGAAGGCGTTGAACGACGACATCCAGATGCGCTCGGACTGGCTTTTGCCGCTCTGCACCGGGCCCGAGCGCCTGAAGAGCGCCGGCAAGAAAGCGCACCCGACCCAGAAGCCCGAGGCGCTGCTCTACCGCGTGCTGCTCGCCGCGACCCGGATCGGCGACGTCGTGCTCGACCCGTTTTTTGGCACCGGCACCACCGGCGCCGTCGCCAAGCGCCTGCGGCGCCGCTACATCGGGATCGAACGCGACCCGACTTACGCCAGACTCGCGGCCGAGCGCCTGGCGGCGATCGAGCCGGCCGACGCGACGGCGGTGTCGGTAACGCCGTCCAAGCGCGCGGCGCCGCGCATCCCGTTTGGGCTGATCGTCGAGCGCGGCTTCATCGCGCCCGGCGACCTCCTGTTCGACCATCGCCGTCACCATCAAGCGAAAGTGCGGGCCGATGGCAGCCTGGTCGCCGGCGACATCACCGGCTCGATCCACCGCGTCGCCGCCCACGTCCAGGGCGCGCCGGCCTACAACGGCTGGGAATTCTGGCACTACGAGGACAAGCCGACCCGCGCGCTGGTCTCGATCGACGTGCTCCGTCAGCGCTTGCGGACCGAGATCGTCTGAGGCGACAGCGCGCCGTGAGCCGCCGCGTGGCGGAGCACTTTCTTGAACAAGGTCGGTAGCGCGCAGTCGGCGAAGCGATCCGGCCGGCACCACACGCCGTCGATCCTTGCGGCCGGGTCGCGATCGATCGCCCCGGCAACCACCGCGATCTCGAGCGGGAAGTGCGTGAATCCGTGACTGACGACGCCCGGTAACGCGCGCCAGTCGAGCGCGGCCGGCGCCGCGGCCGCGATCGCGCCGCGGTTCGGCGCCGTCGCCCGCCACGGCGTCGAGGGCACCTCCATCATGCCGCCGAGCAGGCCGCGCGGCGGCCGACGCCGGAGGAGGACGGCGCCATCGGCCCGCGTCAAGACGAACGCGACGCCATACCGCATCGCGCCGACGGTCTTCGCGATCCGGCGCGGCAAACCGGCCGCGATGCCTGAGGCGTGAGCGCGGCACGCCCGCCGCCACGGACAACGCTCGCACGCCGGGCGCGTCGGCGTACACACGGTCGCGCCCAAGTCCATCACCGCTTGGGCGTAGTCGCCGCACCGCGTCTTCGGCGTCAACGCCGCCGCCGCGGCCCGAAGTTCGGGTTTCGCTTTCGGGAGCGGCGTCGTGATCGCGAACAGCCGGCTCATCACCCGTTCGACGTTGCCGTCGACCACGACCGCACGCCGGTCGAACGCGATCGCCGCAACCGCCGCGGCGGTATAGGCGCCGATCCCCGGGAGCGCGCGCAAGCCGTCCTCGGTGGTGGGGAAGGCACCATCCAATGCCTCGGCAACGATCTGCGCGGTGCGGTGAAGGTTGCGGGCGCGGCTGTAATAGCCCATGCCCTGCCACGCAGTGAGGACGGCGTCGATATCGGCCGCGGCCAGCGCCTCCACGTTCGGCCAGCGCTGGGTGAAGCGCTCGAAATAAGGGATGACGGTCGCAACCGTCGTCTGCTGGAGCATGATCTCGGACAGCCAGACGCGATAGGGATCGGCGCGCCCGCGCTTGACCCGCCACGGCAGGTCGCGGCCGACGCGATCGTACCAAGCGAGCAGCCGCCGCGCCGACGCCGCCGGGCGGAGCCCCGCTGCCGCTCGCCGTCGTCGTTCCGATGTCGTTCGCGCCGCCACGACATGCGACAATAAGAGCTGGATCTTCGAAGCGCGAGGGCCGTCGAGGCCGAACCAAAGCATGAAAGACCCCAGGCGTCCCCGGAGCGGAGGCCCACGGCCGGTCAGTCGCGTGGCGGCGCGGCTGGTGAGCCAGGCATTCGGGCAACGCGGCTTCGTCCACGTCGAGATCCTGACCCGTTGGCCGACCATCGTCGGCACCGATCTCGGCAGCCGTTCGCAGCCCGAGCGGCTGCGGCCGGGCGCGGGCGACCGCGCCGGTGTCCTCGAGGTGCGGGCGCCGGGCGGTTTGGCGCTCGAATTCCAACATCGCGCCCCCGAAATCATCGAGCGCATCAACGCTTACTTCGGCTACCGGGCGGTGGCGCGGATCGCGATCGTGCAGGGGCCGGTCGCGCCCGCGCCGGGCCGCAAGCGACGAGCCCCCGCATCCGCGCCCGACCCGGCCGATGAAGCGGCGCTCGCGACCAAACTCGGTGGCGTCGCCGACCCGCGCCTCAAGGAAGCGCTGCGCGCGCTCGGGCGGCACGTCGAAAACCGGAAGCCTCGCCCGAAGGCGCCGCGTTAACCATTGCGGGCGGGCAAAGCCTGTTGTCGCTCCCAGGGCCACCGCCTATAATCCGCGCAAGATTTTGCGTTTTGGCCGGGTGGCCCCCCAACGTATTGGATCGAGCAGTGCTGAAAGCGGCGGTTCTTGGGCTCTTCGTCTGGCTGGTCCTGGCCCCTGGGGCCTTCGGTCAGCAGGCGGCCGAGGTTCTCCCCGACATGACGCTCGGTAAGGCCGACGCGCCGGTCGAGATCATCGAGTACGCCTCGATGAGCTGCCCGCATTGTGCCGATTTCCACGCCACGGTCCTGCCCGAGCTCAAGACCAAGTACATCGACACCGGCAAGGTGAAGCTCGTGTTCCGCGAGTTCCCGCTCAACCTCCCCGCTTACCAAGCGTCGATCCTCGCCCGCTGCGCCGGCCCGGACCGCTTCTTCGGCTTCATCGACGTCCTGTTTCGCGAACAATCGAAGTGGGCGACCTCGGGCGACGTGTTGGGCGAACTCAAGCAGTTGGGGCGCCTCGGCGGCGTGCCGGCGGAAAAGTACGACGCCTGCTTGAACGACAAGAAGCTGACCGAAGGCATCCTTCAGGTCCGCTTCATCGGCGAGAACACGTTCAAGGTTCAATCGACCCCGAGCTTCGTCATCGGCGGCAAGCTCTACGTCGGCAACCACACCGTGGCCGGTTTCGAGACCGTGATCGAGGCCCTGCTCAAAGGCGCGAGCGCACCGGCGATGGGCGCCGGCCCGGCTTCGACCGCACCCGGCGGGTCGAGCGGCATCCCGCCCTATGTGATCGTCATCGTCGTCGTGATCGTGGTCGGCGCCGTCGGCATCTATCTGCTCCGCCGTCAGTCGGCCGGAACCACCAAGACTTAGTTTTCAACCAGCACAGGGCCAGTCCGAGCGTGCATTTTCGTCGTCTCCGTCTTGTCGGCTTCAAGTCGTTCGTCGATCCGACCGAGCTCCTGATCGAGCCCGGCCTGACCGGCATCGTCGGCCCCAACGGCTGCGGCAAGTCGAACCTGGTCGAAGCGCTGCGCTGGGTGATGGGCGAGACCTCGCCCAAGAAGATGCGCGGCAGCGGCATGGACGACGTCATCTTCGCCGGCACCAACACGCGGCCCTCGCGCAACATTGCCGAAGTCGCGCTTGCGCTCGACAACCGCGCCCGCCGCGCGCCGTCGCAGTTCAACGAAAGCGACGAGGTCGAGGTGACGCGGCGGATCGAGCGCGAGCTCGGCTCCGATTTTCGCGTCAACGGCCGCGATGTCCGCGCCCGCGACGTGCAGCGGTTGTTCGCCGACGCCGCCTCGGGCGCTCATTCGACCGCGTTGGTGAGCCAAGGCGAGGTCGGTGCGCTGATCAAGGCCAAACCGGAAGATCGCCGCGCGATCCTCGAAGAAGCCGCCGGCATCACCGGGCTCCACTCGCGCCGCCACGAGGCCGAGCTCCGGCTCCGCGCCGCCGAGACCAACTTGGCGCGCCTGGCCGACATCATGGCGGCGCTCGACAGCCAATTGCGCGGTCTCAAGCAGCAGGCCCGCCAAGCCTCGCGCTATCGCAACCTCTCGGGCCACATCCGGCGCACCGAGGCGACGCTGCTCTTCCTTTCCTGGCGCAAGGCCGCCGCCGACGTCGAGGCAGCGCAGGCGCTCCTCGGCGAGAGCGAAGCCGCGGTCGCCGCCGCGACCAGCGCCGCGGCTACGGCCACGACCGAGTTGAGCGCGGCCGCCGAGCGCCTGCCGGCGCTCCGCCAAGCCGAGGCCGAAGCCGCCGCCGCGCTCCATCGGCTCAAAGTTGCCGGCGAACAGCTCGACCGCGACGAGAAAGCGGCGCTCGACGAACGCCACAGGCTCGAGGCGCAGATCGCCCAGATCGAATCCGACACGACGCGCGAGCAGGCGCGCGTGCGCGACGCCGAAGAGGCGATTGCCCGGCTCGCCGGCGAGGTGAACGAGCTCAGCCACGCCGATGCCAACGCGGCCGGCTTGGTTGCCGACGCGGCCGCCGCCGCGGCCGCCGCGCGGGCGCTCACCGCCGCCGAGGAAGCGCGCGTCGAAAAGCTCGCCGCCGAGTTCGCCCGCGCCGAGGCGCGGGTGCAGGGCCTGACCGACGTCCAGCGCGACTGCACCGCCCGGCTGCAGCGCATCGCCGACCGTTTGCGCGGCTTTCGCGAGGAACGCGATCGGCTCATGACCGAAGCCCTGGCGCCGGCCGAAGCCGCAGTGCGCGACGAACTCGAACGGCTGCGCCAAACCGCCGACGCCGCCCGCATCGACTTCGGCGCCCGTGAGACCGAGCGCGCGGCCGCGCTCGAGGGCGTGCGCGCGGCCGACGCCGCGCTTCAGGCGGCCGAAGCGCAGCTGGCCCGGCGTGCCGCCGAGGAGGCCGCGCTCGCGGCGTTGCTCAAGGACGGCGAGCCCGAATTGTGGCCGCCGCTGATCGATGCCGTCACGGTCGCGCCCGGCTACGAAGGCGCGCTCGCCGCCGCGCTCGGCGACGATCTCAACGTCGCCGCCAACGAAGCGGCGCCGATGCACTGGCGGCGCGGGCTCGACCCGCTCGCCGGCGCGCCCGCGCTTCCCGCCGGCGCAGTGCCGTTGTCGCAATTCGTGACCGGCCCGGCGGTGTTGTCCCGCCGCCTGTCGCAGGTCGGCGTCATCGATCCGGCCGACGGCGCGCGGCTGCAAGCCGAACTTACCCAAGGCCAGCGCCTGGTCTCGACCGGCGGCGCTTTGTGGCGCTGGGACGGGTTCACCGTCACCGCCGGCGCCCAGACCGCGGCGCTGGTGCGGCTCAACCAGCGCCAGCGCTTGACCGACCTGCGCGGCGAGATCGCGGCGTGCAAGCCGACGGTCGAATCGGTGCGGGCCACCGCCGGCGCCGCGCGGACCGCGGCCGAACGCGCGCGGCACGCCGAGGCGGCGGCGCGCGAAGCGTTGTGGGCGGCCGATGAGGCGCTCCGCGCGGCGCGCGAAGCCCACGCCCAGGTCCAGCGCGAAAGCGAAGCGCGTAGCGCGAAGATCTCCGCGCTCGGCGACGGCATCGTCACGCTCGGGATCGAGCAAGTCGATGCCGGCGACGGACTGCGCACCGCGACCGCCGAGCTGAAAGCGCTCGAAAACCGGCACGAAACGCGGAAGACGCTCGACAAGGCACGGCTCGACTTGATCGAGAAGCGCCGCGCCTTGGCCGAAGCCGAGGCCACGCTCGAAGGCTTTCGCCGCGCCTCCGCCGCCCGCGCTGGCCGCTTGCGGGCCGCCGAAAGCGAACGCGACACCTGGACCGCGCGCGTCGCCGAAGCCAATGCCCAGACCGTCGAACTCGCGCGCCGGCGCGCCGCGAGCGAAGAGCAGCTCGCCCGCACGATCGCCAAGCCGGCTGCGATCGCCGCCGAGCGGCAAGCCCTTCTTTCCACGATCGCGAACGCCGAGACCGTCCGTAACCGGGCGGCGGACGAGCTCGCGCTCGCCGATGCCGCGTTCAAGGCGCGGAGCGACGCCGCCAAGGCCGCCGACCAGGCGCTCGCCGGCGCGCGCGAAGAGCGGATCCGGCGCGACGGCAACGTCAACCAGGCGAGCGAGCGCAGGGCCGACGTCGAACGCCGCACACGTCAAGCGCTCGACTGCGCGCCCGCCGAATCGCAAGCGATCGCCGAGATCAAGGACGACGCCGAGTTGCCCGCCATCGATCAGGTCGAATCCCGCCTGCAGCGGCTGCAGCGTGAACGCGAGACCATGGGGCCGGTCAACCTGCGCGCCG
The DNA here is from genome assembly GCA_016869275.1 of Alphaproteobacteria bacterium. Lineage (GTDB taxonomy): Bacteria > Pseudomonadota > Alphaproteobacteria > SHVV01 > SHVV01 > SHVV01. Next base: position 7,609 of record VGEO01000018.1, read on the forward strand.
AGCAGGAAGCCGAAGAGGTCAACGTCAAGCTCACCGGCATGCAAACCGAGCGCGCCGACCTCGAAGCTGCGATCGCCAAGCTCCGCCACGGCATCGCCAGCCTCAATCGCGAAGGCCGTGAGCGGCTGCTCGAGGCGTTCAAGCAGGTCGACGCCAACTTCCGGACGCTGTTCACCCAATTGTTCGGCGGCGGCCGCGCCCATCTGGCGTTGACCGAGGCCGAGGACCCGCTCGATGCCGGGCTCGAGATCATGGCGAGCCCGCCGGGCAAGCGCCTGCAGATCCTGTCCCTGCTCTCGGGCGGCGAGCAGGCGCTGACCGCGACCGCGCTCCTGGTCGCGGTGTTCCAAGCCAATCCGGCGCCGCTCTGCGTCATGGACGAGGTCGACGCGCCCTTGGACGACGCCAACGTCGAGCGCTTCTGCAACCTCGTCCAGGCGATCGCTCGCCAGACCGGGACCCGTTTCCTCCTCATCACCCACAACCCGGTGACGATGGCACGGATGGATCGCCTGTTCGGCGTGACGATGGCCGAGCAGGGCGTCTCGCAGCTCGTTTCGGTCGACCTCACCCGGGCCGAGGCGCTGCGTCAGACTGCTTGAGCGCAAACCTCGTTTATCTTTCTATTTCAAGGCGTTAACTTAGGACCTGGTTGCTTGACAGGCTTGGGCGTCGCCCCTATGGTGCGACCGCTTTTTCGGCCGCTATCAGCGGACTGAGGAGGGGCGCATGGCGTCATCGGACCGCCCTCCTTCGTTCGACGATCTCGACGCTCGTTTGAAGAAAGCGCGCGGCGGCGATCGCCCCGCCCCGCCGAGTCCGCACGTTGCCGCGGCGCTCGGTTGGCGGCTCGCGATCGAGATGGCGGCCGGCATGGCGGTCGGCGGCATCATCGGCTGGTTTCTCGATTCGTGGTTGGGAAGCCGTCCGTGGCTGACGCTGGTGTTGGTGTTGTTCGGCGTCGCGGCCGGCGTTCGCAATGCGTATCGACTGACGCAGAAGCGGAGCGCGGGTCCCGAGCGGCCGAGCTAACGCGTAGGTACGATCGAAAAGGACTGCCCGTGGCCGCCGGCGAAAGCCCCCTCCATCAGTTCGAGATCAACCGCCTGCTCCCGATCGAGATCGGCGGGCTCGACGTTTCGTTCACCAACTCCTCCCTTTGGATGGTGATCGCGGTCGGCGCGGCCTCGCTCATGCTGACCATGAGCATGAGCCGCGGCGCGCTGGTACCGGGCCGATGGCAATCGATCGCCGAGCTCGCCTACGAGTTCATTGCCAAGCTGTTGAGCGATTCGGCTGGGCGCGAAGCGCGCAAGTACTTTCCGTTGGTGTTCTCGCTGTTCGTGTTCATTCTGTTCGCGAACCTGCTCGGCCTCATCCCCTACGCCTTCACCACCACGAGCCACATCATCGTCACCTTCGCCATGGCAGGGTGCGTCTTCATCGGCGTGACGATCCTGGGCTTCGTCAAGCACGGTGCCCGGTTCTTGGGCTTTTTCGTGCCGCACGGCGTCCCGGCGGTGATGCTGCCGCTCTTGGTGCCGATCGAACTCATTTCCTACCTGATCCGGCCGATCACGCTGTCGGTGCGGCTGTTCGCCAACATGCTGGCCGGCCACACCCTGCTCAAGGTACTGGGTGGGTTCATCGTCGCGCTCGGCTTCTTCGGCATTCTGCCGTGGGCGTTCATCGTCGCACTCTACGCCCTCGAACTGCTGGTCGCGTTTCTGCAGGCTTACGTGTTCACGATCCTGACCTGCCTCTACATCAACGACGCGCTCCACATGCACGAGCACTGACGGTTTCGCTTTTTTCGCTCAACCCTGAACCTCGAGAGGACAACGACTATGGACGTAGCAGCAGCGAAGATGATCGGCGCCGGTCTCGCCACCATCGGCCTCGCCGGTGCCGGTATCGGTATCGGCTTGATCTTCGGAAACTTCGTGTCGGCCGGCATCCGCAACCCGTCGGCGGCCGGCGGCATGTTCGGCAACGTGATCCTGGGATTCGCCTTGACCGAAGCGACCGGACTGTTCGCGCTGGTCGTCGCGTTCATGATCCTGTTCCTCTAGCCGACCGCACCCGCGCCGGAGCCAGGCCCGTGCCGCAGCTCGTCGCCGGAGACTTCGCGCCGCAGTTGGTGTGGCTCGCGATCACGTTCGTCCTGCTCTACCTGGTGTTGAGCCGGATCGCGCTGCCGCGCATCGCCGCCGTGCTCGAAACCCGCGCCAAGCGGATCGCCGACGACCTCGACCGGGCGCAGAGCGCGCGCGACGCGGCGGCCAAAGCGCTCGCGGCCTACGAGACGGTACTGGGGACGGCGCGCCAGTCGGCGCAGGACACGATCCAAACCGCGCGCCGGGCGATGACTGAGCGCGCGGCGCAACGCCAGGCCGCGCAGGGCGTCGAACTCGCCAAGCGGATCGCCGAGGCCGAGGGCCGGATCGCCGCCGCCCGCGATCAGGCGCTCGGGAATGTCGCTCAGGTCGCGACCGACGTCGCCCGCTCGGCGGTCGACCGGCTGATCGGCCAGGCGGCCGACCCGCAGGCGGCAGCCGCGGCGGTGTCGGCGGCACTCAAGGGACGCGGCTGATGGCGTTCCTTCACGACGTCGAGTTTTGGATCGCGGTCGCGTTCGTCGCGTTCGTGATCGTGCTCTTTCGCTTCGCCGCCAAGCGCGTCGGCGATGCCCTCGACCAGCGCGGGCAAGGCATCAAGCGCGAACTCGACGAGGCGCAGCGGCTCCGCGAAGAAGCCCAGGCGCTGCTCGCCAAGCACCAACGCGAGAGCAATGAGGCGGCGGCGCAGGCTAAGGCGATCGTCGCCCAGGCCGAGACCGAAGCCGGTCGGCTCCGCACCGAGGCCGAGCGCGAGATCGAAACTGCGCTCAAGCGGCGCGAACAACTGGCGCTCGACAAGATTGCCCAGGCCGAGGCGGCGGCGTTGGCCGAAGTCCGCAATACCGCCGTTACCGTCGCCATCGCCGCGACCCGCCAGCTGATCGCCGGCGGGCTCACCGCGGAGCGCCGCGACCAGATCGTCGATCAGGCGATCGCCGAGCTCGGCAAGAAGCTGCATTAGACCCTTCGCCGGGGCCCCCTAGAGGTCGGTCCGATTGCGACGAGGCGCTTCAACGATAGCGCTTTGATGTTGTTGACGAGGACGCCACGGCGAAGGTCATCGTTCGCAAGTTCGACGATGCGGTGGTGGCGCGGCTCAAGCAACGGGCGCGAACCAAGGGCCTCCGCCTCGAACAGGAACTCCGCGAAATCCTGACGGCGGCGGCGGCGCGGCCGTCGCGCGATGAGATCACAGCGGAACTCGATCGAATTCGCGCGACGATGCCGAAAGGTCCCTCCATCGATTCGACGATGCTTTTCCGCGAGGACCGCGACAAGCGATGACGTTCGTCGTCGACGCGAGCGTCGCGATCAAGTGGATTGTTGCGGAGCCCGATTCCGACCGGGCAGGGCCGTACGCGGTCTGGGCGAACTACGCGTTGCGCCGGAACTCGTTGTCGCCGAGATCTGTAACGCGACGTGGAAACTGGCAGGAAACGGCCGGATCGCCGACCGTCACGGCCGCCGCGCGGTGCGCACGATCGGCCGCGCTTTTGACGACCTCTTCGATCTCGCGGCACTCGCCGAGGAAGCGTTCGCTCGCGCCCGTGCCCTGGACCACCCGGCCTATGATTGTTTTTACGCAGCCTTCGCGCTACGCCAGGGTGCGACGCTGGTCACTTGCGACGCACGGTTTCTCCGCGCGCTCCGCCGATCGTCGCTCGCGGTTGGCGTTCGCGCCCTTAACGATCTCAATTGACGGCTCGACCGGCCTACTCCGCCGCCTGCTTGGGCGAAGGCGGCGTCCAGCGCAGGATCGGTTGGCGCGCGGCGCGGGTTTCGTCGAGCCGGCGCGTCGGCGCCAGCCGGGGCGCGGCGTGGAACGCGTCGGCCTCGCCCGCCCGCGCCCGCGCCACCAGCGAGCGGAGCGTGCCGATGAAGAGGTCGAGACTCGCCTTGCTCTCGGTCTCGGTCGGCTCGACCAGCATCGCGCCGTGGACGATCAACGGGAAATAGACCGTCATCGGGTGGTAGCCCTCGTCGATCAGCGCCTTGGCGAGATCGAGGGTGGTGACGCCGGTGTCCTTCAGGTCGCGGTCGTCGAACAGCACTTCGTGCATGCACGGGGCTGGGTAGGTCGGCGGCAGTACGTCCTGCATTTGCGCCAGGATGTAGTTGGCGGCGAGCACCGCGTCCTCGGCGACCTGACGCAGGCCGTCGCCGCCATGGCTCTTCATGTAGGTAAGCGCGCGCACGAACATGCCCATCTGCCCGTGGAACGCCTTCATCCGCCCGAATGCCCGGCCGCTATCGTGCTCGACCAGCGCGAAGCCCTGCGGTCCATGTACAACGTAAGGGAGCGGCGCATAGGGCGCCAACGCCGCCGAGAACACCACCGGCCCGGCACCGGGGCCGCCGCCGCCGTGCGGGGTCGAGAACGTTTTGTGGAGATTGATGTGCATGGTGTCGATGCCGAGATCGCCCGGTCGCACCCGCCCGACCAGGGCGTTGAAATTGGCGCCGTCGCAATAGAAGAACCCGCCGGCGGCGTGGATCGCGTCGGCGACCTCGAGGATTTCGTCCTCGAACAGGCCGCAGGTGTTGGGGTTGGTGAGCATCACGGCGGCGACGTCGGCGCCCAATTTCTGCTTGAACGCGGCGAGATCGATGCGGCCGCGCGCGTTCGAGGGCACCGCGTCGACCTCGTAGGCGCAGAGCGCCGCGGTCGCCGGGTTGGTGCCGTGCGCCGAATCGGGCACCAGCACGCGCTGGCGCGGGTCGCCGCGGGCGATCAGCGCGGCGCGGATCGCCATCAGCCCACACAGCTCGCCATGCGCGCCGGCGCCCGGCGACATCGCGACCGCCGGCATCCCGGTCAGAAGCTTGATCCAACGCGCGACCTCATCGATGACGCCGAGCGCGCCCTGGACGGTTTGGAGCGGCTGCAGCGGGTGAAGGTCGGCGAAGCCGGGCAGCCGCGCGACCTTCTCGTTGAGCCGCGGGTTGTGCTTCATCGTGCACGAGCCGAGCGGATAAAGGTTGGCGTCGATCGCATAGTTCTTTTGCGAAAGCCGCACGAAGTGGCGGACGACCTGCGGCTCGGCGAGGCCCGGGAGATCGATCGGCTGGGTGCGGCCGAGCCCGCCGAGCCGTGCCGCGATCGGCTGGGGCTCGGGGAGGTCGACGCCCATGCGGCCGGGCTGGCCCTGCTCGAAGATGAGCGGCTCGTCGTACTGGAGGCCGCGGTGCCCGCTAAAGGTCGCGGCCGGCGCCGGCGCGCCCGGCGCGGTTGCCGTCGGCGCGGTCGCGCCCCGGCCTTCGCGGTTCATCGCCATCACGCCGCCTCCCTTAAACCGTTCGCGAGCGCATCCATGTCGGCGGTCGTCGTCGTCTCGGTCGCGGCGACGAGCAGCAGATCGCCGAGCTCGGGCCGCTCCGGATAGAGGCGCGACACCGGGACGCCGGCCAGAATCCGACGCACCGCCAAGGCATCGATCACGTCCGCCGCCGGCCGCTTCAAGCGCAGGGTGAACTCGTTGAAAAAAGCCGGCGTCGCGACCTCGATGCCGGCGATGCCGCCGAGTTTTTCGGCGAGCGTGACGGCGTTGGCGTGGTTGATTGCCGCGAGCTTGGCGAAACCCGCGCCGCCCAGGAGCGTCAGGTGAATGCAGAAAGCGAGCGCGCACAGCCCCGAGTTGGTGCAGATGTTCGAGGTCGCCTTCTCGCGGCGGATGTGCTGCTCGCGGGTCGATAGCGTCAGCACGAAGCCGCGCTTGCCGTCGGCATCGACGGTTTCGCCGCAGAGCCGCCCCGGCATCTGGCGCACGTGCGGGGCGCGTGCGGCGAAGAGGCCGAGATAGGGCCCGCCGAAGTTCAAGGCGTTGCCGAGGCCTTGGCCTTCGGCGGCGACGATGTCGGCGCCCATCGCGCCGGGCGGCTTGACGAGGCCGAGCGCCACCACTTCGGTCACGACCAAGATCAGGAGCGAGCCGGCCTCATGGCAGCGCTGGGCCAGCCGGGTGACGTCGCGCAGGTGCCCGAAGAAAGACGGGTATTGGACGACGACGCAGGCGAGGTCGGGCCCGAGCCGCGCGGTCAAATCTTCGCTGCCGGTAACATCGGGGGTGGCAACGTCGACCGCGAAACCGGTGTAGCCGGTCATGGTCTTGACCACGTTGCGGTAGTGCGGATGCAGGCCGCCCGACAGCACGACGCGTTTGCGTCGCGTGACGCGGCTCGCCATCAACACAGCCTCGGCGCACGAGGTCGCGCCGTCGTACATCGAGGCATTCGCCACCTCCATGCCGGTGATGGTCGCGACCTGGGTTTGGAACTCGAACAGGTACTGCAGCGTGCCTTGGCTGATTTCGGGCTGATAGGGGGTGTAGGAGGTGAGGAATTCGCTCCGCTGAATCAGGTGGTCGACCGCGGCCGGGACGTGATGCCGGTACGCGCCGGCGCCCAAAAAGCTCGGCACCGCGCCGGCGGCGAGGTTCTGGGCCGCGAGCCCGGCCAAGTCGCGCTCGACCTCGAGTTCGCCCAGATGGTCGGGAAGATCGATGGCACGGCTCAAGCGCGCGCCGGCCGGCACGTCGAGGTAGAGCTCATCGACCGAAGCGGCGCCGATCGCCGCCAGCATGTCGCGCCGATCGGTCGGCGTGAGCGGGAGATAACGCATCAGCCGAGCTCCGCGACGAACTTCTTGTAGGCGGGCTCGTCCATCAGCGCCGCGAGGTCGGCACGGTCGGCGATCGTGAGCTTGAAGAACCAACCGCGGTCCTCGGCCGATTCGTTGACCAACGCCGGATTGCCGGCAAGGTCGGCGTTGACCGCCGTGACTTCACCGCCGACCGGGCTATAGACCTCGCTCGCCGCCTTGACCGATTCGACCACCGCCGCCTGTGCGCCGCGCGCGACTTTCTTGCCGGGATCGGGCAGCTCGACATAGACGACATCGCCCAGCTGCCCTTGGGCATAGTCGGTGATGCCGACGGTGCCGGTATCGCCCTCGACCCGGATCCACTCGTGCTCTTTGCTGTAGCGGCGCTCGCTCATCGGTCCCTCGCGTTTACTTGGCATAGCGGTGCGGTACGAACGGCAGTTTGACGACGTGCGCGGCCAGTCGCTTGCCGCGCACCATCAGCCCGACCTCGGTGCCGGGAGCCGCGCCCGCGGCGGCCACATATCCCATGGCGACCGGCGCGGCGACGGTTGGGCCGTAGCCGCCCGAGGTCACGGTGCCGAGCGGGCGCTCGGCGGCATCGACGATCACGGTCCCTTCGCGCGCCGGCGCGCGGCCGTCGGGCTTGAGGCCGACGCGGCGCCGGGCCGGGCCGCGCTTCAGTTGATCGAGAACGACCGCGGCGCCCGGAAACCCGCCTTGCTCGCGCCGCCGCTTGCCGATGGTCCAGGCGAGCCCCGCTTCGATCGGCGTGGTCGTCGTGTCGATGTCGTGGCCATAGAGGCAGAGCCCGGCTTCGAGGCGGAGCGAATCGCGGGCCCCCAACCCGATCGGCATGATCTCGGGGTCGCGCAACAGCGTGCGCGCGAGCGCGTCGGCGTCGCGGTCGCGGACCGAAATCTCGAAGCCATCCTCGCCGGTATAACCGGAGCGGCTTACCTGGCAGGCGATGCCGGCGATCGTGAACGCACCCGCGGTCATGAACGGAAGCTTGGCGAGCGCCGGCTCGAGCCGGCCGAGCGCCGCGGCCGCTCCCGGGCCTTGCAGCGCGATCAACGCGCGGTCGGCGAGCATGGCGATCCGCGCGCGCGCGCCGAGGTGCGCTTCGAGATGGGCGAGATCGGCGTCCTTGCATGCGGCGTTGACGACCAGGAAGACGCCGTCCGCCGTCCGCGTCGCCATCAGATCGTCGCGGATGCCGCCGTGGTCGTTCGTGAACAGCGTGTAGCGGATCGCGTTCGGGGCCAGGCCTTGGATATCGCCCGGCACCAGCTCTTCGAGCAGCGGAGCGGCATCGGCGCCATCGACCCGCACTTGCCCCATATGGGAGACGTCGAATAGCCCCGCTTTCGCCCGCGTGTGCAGGTGCTCGGCCAGGATCCCGTCCGGGTAATTGACCGGCATGGCATAGCCCGCGAACGGCACGAGCTTGGCACCGAGCTCTTGATGGAGCGCGTAGAGCGGCGTCGTTTTGAGATCGGACTCGGACATAACACCCCGGGCAGCCCGACGCGCGGAATAGCGCGCCGACTACGGCTGCCCCCCTCTGTCCGAGACCTGAAAGATTGACCGGCGATGGCCGGCTTGCCTCTTCGGTGGGGCGGCGAAGACGCACCGCCCGCTTTCCAGAGTTTGATCCCCCTGCGGTCCGTTGGCCTGAGAGTTTCCGGGGGCGGTTGCTCCTTCGGCGCCGGCCGGGGGCCGGTCTCTCCCGCAGGGTTCGACTGCGCGGCCCGCACGCGAATGTGAACCGCGTCCGCATGATAGACGGCGGGTCCCTCAAGTCAATGGACGGCGGTCAGCGCGGCCGGCTGCGGCGGTTGTACTCGAGTTGCTCGGCCGAAAGCTGGAAGCCGACCAGGATGTCGTAGTCCTCCGCCTGGACCTTACCGGCGAGCGGGATCGCCTGGTCGATTTCTTCGGTGACGCCGGCGCGCTTCTGATTCGTTTTGAACCCGAACGGGCTCTCGAACACTTCCTTGGCGATGATGCGCCCGCCCGGGTCGGTGATGGCGACGAAGTAAGCGAGCGCGAGCGGCTTCCCGGCCGCGGCCGGGCCGCGCGCCGCGAAGATCGCGACTTGGGTTCGCACCGCGACCTGGTTGCCCTTGATCTCGCAAGCGGCGCGGATTTCGCCGATCTCGGCCTCGAATTCGATGTCGTTGACGTCGCGGCCGGGGCCGGCGCGGAACAAGGTGACGCGCTCGGCATCGCGGAGGATCGAGATTCGCGGACACGGCGGCGGCGGCGTGTTGTTGAACAAGCCGCAGCCGCCCAGTAGAACCGCGGCCGCCGCGAACGTGAGCCAGCGGGCGGGCCCGCACCGGGAACTTCCCACCGCCACCGCCTCGCGTCGCCGGTCGGTCAACTAGATCTTGCTATGGGTACCGTCGCACATCGGCTGCTTCGCCGTCCGCTTGCAGCCGCAGAAATAGACGGTGGTCGATTGGGTCGCTTTGTACTCGAGCGGCGCGAATCCGCTGCCCTTGTGCGAGCCGTCGCAGAACGGCTGCTTCTTGCTCATGCCGCACGCGCACCACCAGTAGGACTGGCCGGCTTCGACCGGGGTGCCATAGGGAGCCTTCTGCGCGATATTTGGCGTTGCCATGACCAAGTTCCTCCAGTAATCACGTCCTGAGCTTGTTCCGCGTGCCCGGCTGCAACGTGCGTGCGCGCACGCGACACGTTCGAAAAGCCGGGCGACTGTAGCGGAGCAGGCGCGGGCAAACAAGGCGGCGCCCGAAGTGCGATGACCCACCCACCGCTCAACGTCCTGCTCGCCGGCCCGCGCGGTTTTTGCGCCGGAGTCGATCGCGCCGTCCAGATCGTCGAGCGCGCGATCGCCAAGTTCGGGGCGCCGGTTTTCGTCCGCCACGAGATCGTCCACAACCGTTTCGTGGTCGAGCGGCTCGAGGCCAAGGGTGCGGTGTTCGTCGACGAGGTCGACGAGGTGCCGGACGGACGCCCGGTCATCTTTTCGGCCCATGGCGTGCCGAAGTCGGTACCGGCTGCGGCCGAAGCCCGCGCGCTGCTCTATGTCGATGCCACCTGCCCGCTCGTCAGCAAGGTTCACATCGAAGCCGAGCGCCACGCGGCGGGCGGCCGGCACATCCTCCTGATTGGCCACGCCGGCCATCCCGAGGTGATCGGGACCATGGGTCAGCTCGAGTCCGGCGCAATCACCCTGATCGAGACCGCGGCCGACGCCGAGAACTGCGCCCCGGCGACGCCCGAGCGGCTCGCCTATCTGACGCAGACAACGTTGTCGGTCGACGACACCGCCCATATCGTCGCCGTTCTCAAGCGCCGCTTCCCCCGGATCCAAGGGCCGCACAAGGACGACATCTGCTACGCCACCACCAACCGCCAAGCGGCGGTGCGGGCGATTGCCGGGCGCTGCGACTCCTTGATCATCATCGGTGCCCCCAACTCGTCGAATTCGCTGCGTTTGGTCGAGGTGGCGAAGGCGGCGGGCTGCGCGCACGCTCTCCTGATCCGACGCGCCGCCGAGATCGACTGGGGCGCGCTCGCCGGCGTTCGTCGCCTCGGGCTCAGCGCCGGCGCCTCGGCGCCAGAGGTCCTGGTCGATCAGGTGTTGGCGGCGTTGCGCGAACGGTTCGCGGTTGCGGTCGAGGAAGTCGCGGTCGCGCACGAGGACGTTCACTTCCGCGTACCGCATGCGCTCGAGGCCTGAGCGATGGCGGTCTACACCGAGATTTCCGACGACGAGCTCGAAGCGTTCATCGCCGAATACGACATCGGCGCGGTAGTGAGCTGCAAGGGCATCGCCGAAGGCGTCGAGAATTCCAACTATCTCCTCAGCACCACCGGCGGCACCTACATCTTGACGCTCTACGAGAAACGGGTGGCACGGACCGATCTCCCCTACTTCCTCGGGCTCATGGATCACCTCGCAGCCAGGGGCATCGCCTGCCCGACGCCGATCCACGGCCGCGACGGTGCGGCGCTCCGCGCGATCGCGGGACGCCCGGCAGCGGTCGTCAGTTTCCTCAAGGGCCTGTGGGTGCGTCGTCCGACCGTCGCCCACTGCTCGGCGCTCGGCGAAGCGCTGGCTGCGCTCCATCTCGCCGGGCGCGACTTTCGCTTGGCGCGCGCCAACGACTTGGGAATGGCCGGTTGGCGCAAGCTCCACGACGACGTCGCCGCGCGCGCCCACGAAGTAGAAGCGGGCCTCGCCGGCGAAGTCGCGGCCGAACTCGAAACCCTCGCCTCGACTTGGCCGCGCGACCTGCCGATCGGTGTGATCCATGCCGACCTTTTTCCCGACAACGTTTTCTTCCTCGACGATCGCTTGTCGGGACTGATCGACTTTTACTTCGCCTGCAACGATTTCCTCGCCTACGACCTCGCCGTCTGCCTGAACGCCTGGTGCTTCGAGCCGACCGGCGAGTTCAACGCCACCAAGGCCCGTGCGCTGATCGCGGCTTACCGGAAGAGCCGGCCGCTCGACCCGGCTGAACTCGACGCGCTTCCGATTCTCGCGCGCGGCTCGGCGCTGCGTTTCCTGCTGACCCGCCTCTACGACTGGCTCCACCACGTCGAAGGCGCGCTGGTCAAGCCCAAGGACCCGCTCGAATACGCGCGCAAGCTCCGCTTCCACCGCGGCGTCGCCGGCCCCGCCGCCTACGGCGTCGCATGACCGCGACCGAAGGGATCGTCGATCTCTATACCGACGGCGCGTGCGCGGGGAATCCCGGGCCCGGCGGCTGGGGCGTGCTCATGGTCTATGGTGACCACGAGCGCGAGCTGATGGGCGGCGAATCCGCCACCACCAACAACCGGATGGAGCTTTTGGCCGCGATCAACGGCCTCGTCGCGCTGACCCGGCCGATGCAGGTCCGCATCCACACCGACTCGACCTACGTCAAGGACGGCATCACCCAGTGGATCCACAAGTGGAAGAAGAACGGCTGGCGCACCGCAGACCGCAAGCCGGTCAAGAACGTCGATCTGTGGCAGCGGCTCGACGCGGCGCTCGCCCGCCATCGCGTCGAATGGTTCTGGATCCGCGGCCACAACGGCCACCCCGAGAACGAGCGCGCCGATCGTTTGGCCCGCGCCGCGATCGCTGACCTCGCGCGCCGATGAAAACGCGCCCGGCGTCGAGCCGGGCGCGTCGCAGTGCGGTTCGGCGGCGGCTCAGGGACCGAGCGTTCAAATCTGCTCGAGCATCTTCTCGGCCGAGCTGATTTCGAACTTGCCGGCTTCTTCGAGGTTGAATTTGGTGACCTTGCCGTTGTCGATCACCATCGAATAACGGCGCGCACGGTGGCCGAGGCCGAAGCCGGTGCCGTCCATTTCGACGCCCATGGCGCGGGCGAGATCGCCGTTGCCGTCGGCGAGCATCATCACCTTGTCGCCGGTGTTCTGAGCCTTGCCCCAAGCGTCCATGACGAACGCGTCGTTGACCGATACGCAGGCGACGGTATCGATGCCCTTGGCTTTGATCTTGTCGGCATTCTGGACGAACCCGGGCAGATGCTTGGCCGAGCAGGTCGGCGTGAACGCGCCCGGTACGTTGAACAGCACGACCTTCTTACCCTTGGTGAGATCGTCGGTGGTAATGGTCGCCGGGCCGCTCGGGCCCATGTAGCGAAGAGTCACGCTCGGAATCTTGTCGCCTACTTTGATGGTCATCGGTCCTCCTGCGGTTTTCTTGTCGGCGCGTCCGTGGCCGAACGCCCGTTGCGCGCGACTGTACGCGAAAGGTACCGACCGGAAAAGGCCGCACGTCAGCGCGCGCCGAGCGTCACGCGCTGTTCGACGCCGCCGCGACCGGCCTCGATCAACGTCACCACGACCGTGCGCCCCGGCACCACGTGGGCCGCGTCTTTCGCCGGCCAGCGGTAAACCGCCGCTACCTCGCGCGCACCGCGCCGTTCGATTTGGGGCGGCGGGATCGCGACCCCGTCGAGCCCCTCGACGATGACGTCGATCGCGCCGAACGCCGGACCGTCATCGCGAACCGCATCGACCGTCAGCGCGACGTCGCCGGGTCGGTTCGCCACCCACGCCGATATCGCGATGCCCTGCGGTGCGCCCGGCACGCGCGCGCGGTAACGCTCGATCGCCGCGGCGTGAGGCGAGGGCGTCGCCGCTCCCGCCGGCAGGTCGAGCTTGAAGCTCGCCTCGCCGAGCACGCAGATATCGCGGCAAATACCGATTGCGAGATCGAGCCGGACCGCGACCGGCTCGCCGGGACGCACGAGCGTCACCTTGAGCGGCAACACGACCTCATCGGCATAACCGAAGGTATGGAAGCCGGCGAGAACGTAGCGCTTGGGGGTCGGCCATTCGATCGTGAGGCCGGCAACGTTGCGCGAGGCCGACCAGTCGAGTTCGGGTGGGACGCCGGCATCGCCGGGTGAGCGCCAATAGGTCTTGAATTCGGGATCGAGCTTGACCTGCAGGCCGAGCCAGACGTCGGCCGCGGTCCCGACCGCCGACGTCGCCGCGATCAAGCGCGCCTTGGCGTGCTCGAGGTCCTGCCAAGCGGTCGCTTGCGCCGCCACCGGCGGCGCGGCGGCCAGCCAGGCGATCGCCGTCGCAACGAAGAGGATAAGGCGCACGCGGTCGTTCTCCTTGCGCGGGCCGAGCCCGCCACTTCAGGAAATATAGGTTCCCAGGCGCGATGGCGTTTCATAAAATTGTGAACGTACTCGCCGGCGCGACGTCGATGCGACGGAGCGGCCGGCGAGGGAGCAAACCATGACGAGGTCCGAAACGCCGACCGAGCCTGAGGCGCGCGACGCCGACGCACCGTCGTTGACCGGTCAACTCCTGATCGCGATGCCGACCATGCCCGACCCGCGTTTCGCCCGGACCGTGATCTATATGTGCGCCCATTCGGCGACCGGAGCGATGGGCATCGTCATCAACAAGCTGCTCGACAACATCAGCTTTCGCGACCTGCTCGAACAGCTCAGCATCGAGACTCAGCGGATTCCCGACTCGCTCAAGATCCACTTCGGCGGACCGGTCGAGACCTCGCGCGGGTTCGTGCTCCACAGCGCCGATTACCAGCAGCCCGGCACCCTGATGGTCGACGACGGCGTCGGCTTGACCGCTTCGATCGATATCCTCCGGTTGATCGCCGCCGGCGAGGGCCCGCAGCGGTTCCTGCTCGCGCTGGGCTACGCCGGCTGGGCCCCCGGCCAGCTCGATTCGGAGATCCAGTCGAACGGTTGGCTGCACGCGACGGCCGATCAGGATCTCGTTTTCGGTGCCGCCAATCACGAGAAATGGCACCGCGCCGTCAACAAGCTCGGTTTCGACGTCGCCAAGCTTTCGAGCGAAGCCGGCCGCGCTTAACCGGCCCGCTATCGGGCGCGGCCCCCGTCCGACTGCGGCTTACGCGAGCCGTCCACTGTAGGTCGCATAATCTTGTGGCGATTCGGATCCGAGGCCGCTACATATAGTATTAAGCACTAGGTGGACGACGGCATGGAGCGTCCGTGAGTTGATGGGGCTTCCCGCAGCGGCGTACCAAACCCGCCCGGTCGAGGTGGTCGGTGTCGCTTGCGGCTTCGGAGCGCCGGACGTTCGTTGCGAGGCCGCACCTGAAGTCCTGGCGGCGTTGCTATCGGGATCGGCCCTTCGTTGGAACGGAAAAGCGGTTCGCTGGAGTGACATCCTGCGCGTCGGGCGGCGCGGCACCGGACTCGAGCAAACCATCGCCGCGGTCGTGCCTCTTTACCGTTCCCTCTCCGCGAGCGTGTGCGCCATTGCCGAACGAGGCCAGCGGTTTGTCGTGATCGGCGGGGATCACGGCGGGGCGATCGGAACCTGGAGCGGCGCCGCGCGGGCGTTCGGCCGTATCGGCCTCGTTTGGCTCGACGCACACCTGGACAGCCATACGCCAGCGATGACGCCGTCTGGCAATCTGCACGGCATGCCGCTCGCCTGTCTCCTCGGCGTCGGCGACCCGCGCCTGATCGGCTTGGGGCCGCGCACGCCCGCGCACGCCCGCGCTCGACCCCGCTCACGTCTGCCTCGTCGGCGCCAGGAGCTGGGCGCCGGCGGAGGCCGCCCTCCTCGACCGCCTTGGCGTGCGCGTGATCGCGATGGACGAGGTCGCCCGGCGCGGCCTCGATGCGGCGCTCGACGAGGCGGTCGCTCGCGCCAGCCGCGGTACCGCCGGATTCGGCCTCTCGCTCGACATCGACGCGCTTGATCCGGCTGCGGCACCTGCCGTCGCCGTTTCGGTCGCCGACGGACTCGCCCCGCTCGCAGTGATGCGGGGCATTCGCGCCGCCGCTGCGCTGTCGGGCTGTTGCGGGTTCGAACTGGTCGAGTACAACCCGACGCTCGATCGCAACGGCGCCACCCGACGCATCGTCGAGAGCACCCTGCGCGCCTTTGTCGGCGCCTCGTAGGATAGAGCCCGTTGCCCGCTACTGTTTAGCCGGCGCCGGCGCGACGTAGCTCCTCCTCCCTCCTCGCCCGGCTCGTTCGCTGCGTCGTGACCCGGTCCGAGTGCCGCACCCCACCGAATTCGATTGACCGCGGCAACCATGACGCGTATGGTCCGCCGCACTTGGTTTCTCGCGATTGCGCGAACGCGCTTCCCTGAAGCGCCTTATCTCGGGACAATCTTTCATAAACCGCTACCCCCGCTTTGCGCGTGGGGATGGCAACAGCGTAACGGCGCCGGGAGTCCCAAGACTTTTCCCGCGCCGACGCCACAAGGATAACTGTTTAATGACTCTCCCTAGTTTCGCCGAACTCGGCGTTTCCGAGCCGATTCGGGCTGCCCTCACCGCCCAAGGCTATAGCGCGTCGACGCCGATCCAGGCGCGCGCGATTCCGATCTTGCTCGCGGGCAAGGACCTTCTCGGCATCGCCCAGACCGGCAGCGGCAAGACCGCCGCCTTCGCCGTCCCGATCCTGCAGCGCCTGTCCGAGCGCCGCGAACCGGCTGGCGCCCGTGCCACCCACGCCCTCATCCTCGCCCCCACCCGCGAGCTCGCGATCCAGATCGCCGACGATTGCCGCACCTACGGCAGGAATGTCGGGCTCCGCATCGCCGTCATCTACGGCGGCGTCGGTCAAAATCCTCAAGTCCAAGCGATGGCGCGCGGGGTCGACATTCTGATTGCCACGCCGGGGCGCCTGCTCGACCTGATCGAACAAGGCCATGTCCGGCTCGACCGCGCCCGCACCTTCGTGCTCGACGAGGCCGATCGCATGATGGACATGGGTTTCATCCGCGACGTCCGCCGCATCGTCGCCAAGCTGCCGCGCGACCGCCAGTCGCTCCTGTTTTCGGCCACCATGCCGACCGACATCGCCCGCCTCGCCGGCGAGATGCTGAGCTCACCCGAGCGCGTCGACCTCGCCCCGACCGGGGTCGCGGTCGAGCGGATCGAGCAGCGCGTGATCCACGTCGCCGCCGCCGACAAGCGCCGGCTGTTGGCCGACCTCTTGCGCGATCCCGGAATGACGCGGGTGATCGTCTTCACCCGCACCAAGCACGGCGCCAATCGCGTCGCCGAGCATCTCGATCGCGCCAAGGTCGCGGCCGATGCCATCCATGGCAACAAGTCGCAGAGCGCGCGCCAGCGCGCCCTCGACGGCTTCCGCGCCGGGCACGTTCGCGTTCTGGTCGCGACCGACATCGCCTCGCGCGGGATCGACGTCGATGACATCTCGCACGTCGTCAACTTCGATATCCCGAACGTGCCCGAGGATTACGTCCATCGCATCGGCCGCACCGCGCGCGCCGGCTCGGGCGGCGCCGCGATCGCGCTGTGCGACCCGGCCGAACGCCCGTTCCTCAAGGCGATCGAGAAGTTGACCCGCAAGACGCTTGCGGTTGCCACCCACGCGCTGCCGGCCGCCGGCCCGGCCGATCGCACGCCCGACGAGCCGCGCCGCCGCAACGCCGGCCGCAACGGCACCCGGCACGGCCGCGGTCGCAACCAGCGGTCATCTCCCGCCCCGCGCCGCGAGCCCGACCGCGACGCCTATCGCAGCCAACAGCCTCGGTGACCCCATGGCTAAAGAAGACCTGATCGAGCTCGAAGCGACTGTCATCGACGTCCTGCCGGACGGGCGCTTCCGCGTCCGCCTCGACAACGACCGCGAAGTGATGGCCTACACCGCCGGCCGGATGCGCAAGAACCGCATCCGGACGCTGGCCGGGGATCGCGTCACGATCGAGATGTCGCCTTACGATCTGGAAAAGGGGCGGGTCATTTTCCGCCACCGCGACGAGCGCACGCCCGCGCCCGGCTCACGCCGTCCGAACCGCACCTTCAATCGCCGCCGGTAGCGTCTCGATCCGTTTGGCGAGCGTGACGCGGACCGCGTGCGGTTCGATTCCGGCCAATTGGCAGACCAGGTCGAAGTCGTCGTTACGCGTCATGATCCAACGCCGCGCTTCGACGCTGTTGAACGCGGCATCGCCCGCCTCGCCGACCGCGTCGGAGAAGGCGCGTTCGATCACGGCGAGCCACAGGGCGGTTTCGTTCGCGGCCATGCGTCCTTATACACTGTCGCCGGGCCGGATGTCGGATCCGATCATCGCGAACAGCAAATGATCCTGCCACACCCCGTTGATGCAGAGATATTCGCGCGCATAGCCCTCGCGGGTGAAGCCCAGGCTCTCGAGCAGACGCCGGCTCGGGGCGTTGGTCGGAATGCATGCCGCCTCCAGGCGGCGCAGTCCTATATCATTGAAAATAAAAGGAATTAGAGCGATCAACGCATCCCGCATCAAACCCAACCGGGCGTACGGACGGCCCATCCAATAGCCGATCGAGCAGGACTGGGTGACGCCGCGGCGGACGTTCGAAAGCGTGACGCCGCCGACCAAGGCGTCGTCGGAGCGGCGGAAAATATAGAAGGCATAGCCCGAATCATCGCGCGCGTCCTGCTCATAGCGGCGCAAGCGGCGTCGAAATGCGGCCCGGGTCAGCGCATCGTGCGGCCAGGTCGGCTCCCACGGCACCAGGAAGTCGAGCGACTCGGCGCGAAGCTGGGCCCACGGCTCGAAATCGCGGAGTTGCGGCGCCCGTAGATACACCGCCTTGCCGACGACGGTCCGCTCGGCGATCGGCGTCACGAAAGTCTTGAGGATCGACAACGGGGTCCGCCTTCCTTACCGGGGTCAACCCCGCTCAGCCAAATCTTGCCGCGATCCGGTCGTACTGTTCAAGCCGGCCGATCGGGCCGAGCGCGGTCACGACCGGGCGCGCCCCCTTGAACAACCGCTCGGCGACGCGCACCACGGCGGCAACATCGATCGCCTCGATCGCGGCGACCACTTCGGCGGTCGGGATCGGCCGGCCGAAAATCAGCAAGTGGCGGGCCAAGCGCTCGCAGCGCGACGACGAGCTTTCGAGCGCCATTAGCAGCCCGGCCTTGATCTGCGCGCGGGCGCGGTCGAGCTCGTCGGCCCCGATCGCGACCGTCGACTTCATGACCTCGTCCGCCGTCACTGCGATCAAATCCTCGACCTGGGTGGCGCCGGTGCCGGCGTAAACCCCGAACAATCCGCCGTCGACGTAGGAAGAGGTGAACGAGTAAACCGAATAGCAGAGCCCGCGCTTCTCGCGCACTTCTTGAAACAGGCGCGACGACATGCCGCCGCCCAACAGCGTCGAGAGCACGTTGGCGGTGTAAAAGTCGGGATCCTCGTGCGCGACCCCGTCGAACCCGAGGACGACGTGGACCTGCTCGAGGTCGCGCGCGTCGCGGCAGTCGCCGGCCTGGTATTGGCCGCGTTCGAAGTCGGTGGCGCCGCGCGCCGGAAGTTCCCCGAACCGAGCCGCCGCCAGCTCGACCAGTGCATCGTGGTCGACCCGGCCGGCGCCGGCCAGCACCATCGTTGGGGCCGCGTAGTGCGCGTCCATATAGCCGATCAGGTCGGCGCGGCCGAGGCTCTGGACACGTTCGACCGAACCCAGGATCGAGCGCCCGAGCGCTTGCGCCGGGTAGGCGGTCTCTTGGAACTTGTCGAACACGAGGTCGTCGGGCGTATCCTCGGTCTGACCGATTTCCTGGACGATGACGTCACGCTCGCGCTTGAGCTCGTCCTCGTCGAACGTCGAGTGCTGCAGGATATCGGCCAGGATATCGACCGCGAGCGGCACGTCCTCCTTGAGCACGCGCGCGTAGTAGGCGGTCTGCTCGCGCGAGGTGTAGGCGTTCACGTGTCCGCCGACCGCTTCGATCTCTTCGGCGATCGCGCGCGCGCTCCGCCGTTCGGTGCCCTTGAACGCCATGTGCTCGAGCATATGCGAGACGCCGTTCAAAGCCGGCGTTTCGTTGCGCCCGCCGACCCCGACCCAGACGCCGACCGCGGCGCTCTCGACCCCCGCCATCGCGTCGGTCACGACGCGCATGCCATTGGCGAGCTGGGTTTCGCTCACGTTCTCGATCGTCGAAGACTGAGGCCTGTCGCTAGACATGGGTGCGAACGTACTCGGTCAAGGCGCCGATGTCGTTGGCGATGGTGTCGTAGCGCTCGGGCTGGCCGGCGAGCGCGGCGATGGCGGGCGGCGGCTCGGGGACCCGCCCCAGCGCGCGCCGGACCGCGTCCGGGAACTTGGCCGGATGAGCGGTGGCGAGGTGAACGAGCGGTCCGGCGCCGGTTCCCTTGACGCGCCGGCCGGCGGCGATGCCGACGGCGGTGTGCGGATCGACCACGATCCCTGCGGTGTCGGCAACGGCGCGGATCGTGGCGAGCGTCGCTTCTTCGTCGGTCGCCGCCGCCGCAAAGATCGCCTCGGCGCGCGCGCGGCGCGCGCTATCGAGCACGAACGAGCCCGATTGGGCGAGGCTGTTCATCGACGCCGCAACGCGGGCGCCATCGCGGTCGTGGAACTCGAACAGGAGCCGCTCGAAATTGCTCGCGACCTGGATATCCATGCTCGGGCTCGAGGTCGGGACCACGCCGGCCGGCCGGTATTCGCCAGTCGCGAACACCCGGGCCAGGATGTCGTTCCGGTTGGTTGCGACCACCAGGCGTTGGATCGGCAATCCGATCCGATGCGCGCAATACCCGGCATAGACGTTGCCGAAGTTGCCGGTCGGCACCGCGAAGGTGATGCTTCGTTCGGGTGCCCCCAGCGCCAGCGCCGCCGTCACGTAGTAGACCGCCTGGGCGACGATGCGGGCCCAATTGATCGAATTGACCGCCCCCAGATTGTAGCGCTGGGCGAAGGCGCGATCGGCGAACAGCCGCTTCACCAGCGCCTGGCAGTCGTCGAAAGTGCCATCGACGGCTAGGTTGTGGACATTCGCCGCCGCGACCGTCGTCATTTGCCGGCGCTGCACGTCCGAGACTCGGCCCTTGGGGTGAAGGATGAAGATCTCGATGGCGGCGCGGTCGCGGCAGGCGGCGATCGCGGCCGAGCCGGTGTCGCCCGAGGTCGCGCCGACGATCACGAGCCGGGTCCGGGCCTGCGCGAGAAAATGGTCCATCAGCCGGCCGAGCAGCTGAAGCGCGATGTCCTTGAACGCCAGCGTCGGGCCGTGGAACAGCTCGAGCAGCCACTCGTCGGCGGCGATCTGGCGGAGCGGCGCGACCGCCGGGTGGGTGAAGGTGGAGTAGGCTTCCTCGATCAGCCGCGCGAGCGTCGCGCGCTCGAGGGTATCGCCCACGAACGGCGTCAGAACGCGGAGCGCGACCTCCTGGTAGCGTGCGCCGCGTAGCGCCACGAATTCGGCGGGCGTCAACGCCGGCCATGATTCCGGCACGTAGAGTCCGCCGTCGGCGGCGAGGCCGGCGAGGACCACCCCCCTGAAATCGAGAACAGGGGCGGTGCCCCGGGTACTCACGTAACGCAACGACATGCCTCGCGATCGCGGCCAGACTATAAGGTGGCGTCGCGGTCGGGCAATGGAAGGCGGCAGGAATAACTTCGATCCCCAGCCGGTGCATAGTGGGGATAGGCAGACGGAGCTTGCCGCGTCAACGGCTTGGCCGTCCGCGCTCGGGGGATCGTTCGGGGCATGAGGAGTGCGCGAACTTGCCTAATAAACCATTGAAAAATAAGCGAAAAACGTCTATCGACAGACGAGGAACCAGAGCCGTGACAGGCGAGCAGGTCTCGATCCATTTCCCGCCCGGCGCCGAGGAGGCGCCGACGCCGCTCCGCAGCACCGGCATCCTGCCGGCGCAGGAGATGCGCGCCCTCATCCGCGAAAAGGTGCTGTTCTCGACCGCAGCGCTGATCAGCGAGGAGCAGATCCAGCCGTCCTCGATCGACCTGCGGCTGGGCCCCCTCGCCTATCGCGTGCGCGCGAGCTTTCTGCCGGGTCGGCACTTCCGGGTCGAGGACAAGCTCGAGGCGCTCGCCACCCACAAGATCGACTTGACCAACGGCGCGGTGCTCGAACGCGGCTGCGTCTACATCGTGCCGCTGCTCGAGCACGTCCGCCTCGGCAAGCGGCTCTCCGGCATCGCCAACCCCAAGAGTTCGACCGGCCGGCTCGACATCTTCACCCGCCTCATCACCGACAATGGCAGCGAATTCGACCGCGTACGAGAAGCCTACAAGGGCCCGCTCTACGCCGAGATCTCGCCGCGTACCTTCAGCGTGCTGGTGCGCCGCGGCTCGCGCTTGAGCCAGCTCAGGTTCCGGCGCGGTTCGCCGCGGCCGACCGATACCGGCATGCAGCGGCTCCACGAAGAAACCAGGCTCGTCCACGGCGAGGGCGAGGCGGCACACCGGATCGCCGGCGGCGTACCGGTCACGGTCGACTTACGCGGCGAAACGCTGGGCGGTCTGATCGGCTACAAAGCCAAAGCCCACACCGACATCGTCGATGTCGACCGCCACAACCACTACGACCCCTCCGACTATTGGGAGCCGATCCTCGCCAATCGCGACGGCAACCTGATCCTCGATCCGGACGCGTTCTACATCTTGGTGTCGAAGGAAGCGGTCACCGTGCCGCCCGACCACGCCGCCGAAATGGCCGCCTTCAACCCGCTCCAGGGCGAGTTCCGCGCCCACTATGCCGGCTTCTTCGATCCCGGATTCGGCTATTCCGAGGCCGGCGGCGAAGGATCGCGCGCGGTGCTCGAAGTCCGCTCCTACGAAGTCCCGTTCCTCTTGGAGCACGGCCAGGTGGTGGCGCGCCTCACCTACGAGCGCCTCACCATGATCCCCGATCGGCTCTACGGTTCGGGGATCGGCTCGTCCTACCAGCGCCAGGGCTTGGCGCTGTCCAAGCACTTCAAGCGCTGATCCCGCCACCCACCCCCCTCCCCCTCGGTTCCGAGGGGAAAGCTTTGGGGAAGGGGTCGAGGCGCGTTATTCGCCGAGATACCGCGCGGTCAGGTGCCGCTTGAACGCCTCGGTGCCGAGCGGGGCCCCGGTCGCGGCGGCGAGGATTTCCTGCGTCGAGAGCCGCGAGCCGACGCCGTGGACGTTGGCGCGGAGCCAGCCGACCAGGGGCACGAACCGCCCGGCGCCGATCGCCGCCGGAATCTCGGGCACCGCACGCTTGGCGGCGGCATAGAGCTGGGCGGCGGCGAGCGCGCCCAACGTGTAGGTCGGGAAATAGCCGAAATCGCCGCCGTACCAGTGAATGTCCTGGAGGCACCCGTCCTTGTCGTCGGGCGGAACGACCCCGACCAGACGGCCTAAGCCCTCGCGCCAGGCTTGGGGCAGATCGGCGACCATGAGCGACCCGGCGAGCAGCGCCCGCTCGAGGTCGTAGCGCAGGATCACGTGAAGCGGATAGGTGACCTCGTCGGCGTCGACGCGGATCAGGCCGCGCTCGACCTTGAGGTAGACGCGCTTCAGGTTCGCGATCTCCCACGCCGCGCCGGTGCCGGCAAAGGCAGCGCGCGCATGCGGCGCAAGATAGCTCAAGAATTCGATCGAGCGGCAGGCGTGCATCTCCATCAACAGCGACTGGCTCTCGTGCATGGTCATCCCGCGCGCGCTGCCGACCGGTTGCTCGCGCCATTCGGCGGGCAGCCCCATCTCGTAGAGCGCATGTCCGGTCTCGTGGATCACCGCCATCAACGAGCGCGTGAAGTTGCTCTCATCGTAGCGCGTGGTGATGCGGACGTCGGCTGGGACGCCGCCGGTAAAGGGGTGGTGGCTGACGTCGAGCCGGCCATGATGGCGATCGAAGCCGAGCGCATCGAGGAGCCGCTCGGCGAGCGCCCGCTGGTCGGCCTGGCGGAACGGGCCCGCGGGCACGATCGCGGCCGGGGCTTTCGTCTGCCCGGCCAGCACCCGATCCAGAAACCCGGGCAGGAAGTTTTTGAGATCGGCGAACAAGCGATCCACTTCGGCGCCGCGGAGGTCGGGATCGTAGGAATCGAGCAGCGCGTCATAGGGCGCAAGCCCCAGTGCGGCTGCCTTGGCGGCGGCAACCTCGACCGCGATCGCGATCACGGTTTCGAGGAGCGGTGCCACGGCCTTGAAGTCGTTGTTGCCGCGCGCGCTCCGCCACGCCATTTCGCAGGCCGAGTTCGCCTTCGAGCGGCGCACCACCAGATCGGGCGGCAATGCGTTGGCGTGCCGCCACTGCCGGAGCGCCTCGCGCAGATTGCCATGCCGCCAGCCGTCGGCCACGTCGATCGCGCTCGCGGCGGCAGCGGCGAGATCGGGGATCGTCGGGTCGGTCATCGCCTGATGGCGAATCTCGGCCAAGGTCGCGAGCTGCTCGGCCCGGGTCTCGGCGCCGCCCGCCGGCATCATCGTCGCGCTGTCCCAGTGCAGCACCGCCATCGCGCCGTCGAGGCTGGCGATCTTGCGGAACTTGGCTTCGAGCGCGCGGTAGGCGGTAGCGGTCATCGGGAAGGGCGGCGGAAAAGCAGAATGTAGATCACGGCCAGCGCCGCCGCTAACCCGAACCAGGTGAGCGCGTAGCCCAAGTGCGGGTTGGCGAGATCGGTCGCGAGCGGCTCGGCCCGCGGCCAGCCGCGCGCGTTTGGCGTCGGCTCGGCGACGATCAAGGTCGGTGCGAGCGGGCGGCCCAACAGCGCCGCCATGGCCACGAGATCGACGTGCATCCACACGTTACCGACCGGGTCGTTGGCGCCCATGAAGGCGCGGCGTTGAGGCGGCCGGCGCGCAATCCCGACCACGGTAACCGGCTCCGCGATCTGCGGGGCGCCGCGGCTCTGCGCGGCCTTGGCCTCGACCGGAACGAAGCCACGGTCGACCAGGACCCAGGCGGCGCCCCCCTCCGGCGCGAGCGGAGTCACCACATGAAAACCGTTGCGACCGGTCTTGGGCGGAGCGATCAGGTGGAACTCGTGCTCGTGGCGGAACGTGCCGGCGAGCGCGACCCGGACATGATCGAGCGCCGCGACCGCCGCCGTTTCGGTGGGGAACGGGACCGGCGTGGCGGCGAGCGCGCGCTCGCGGGTGGCGATCAGCGCGGTCTTCCACTCGCCGCGCGCGAGCTGCCAAAACCCGAGCCCCAGCAGAACCGCGAGCGTCGGCACCGCCACCAGCGTCGGCCACAGCATTCGACGGAAGCCGCTCAAGCCTTCGAACCCTCTGAAGGTCGCATCTTCAATACCCTCGACGGCGCCGAATGAAGAAGCAGGCATTCCGCGCGAACATGCCCGGCCGCACGCTGCGGTGCTAGCCGACATGGTCCTCGCCGAACTCTCTAGCGGTCGCGTTCGCCCTCGCCGGCATCGTGCTTGGTCTCGATCGCGATGAGGACGCCCTTGAACGGCGGCAGCAGCGCAAGCGCGAGGCCGGTGGCGAGCGCGATCCAGGCGACCAGATGGACCCAGAGCGGCGGGCTCCACAGCCCCTCGACGACAAGCGCGGCGCCGATCACGATGAATCCGACGATCAGCACCACGAACACGGCCGGGCCGTCGCCCGAATCGTGGCGCGAGAGGTCGAGCCCGCAGCGCGAACATTGCGGCGCGACCGTCAGATAGCCGGCAAAGAGCGGGCCTTGGCCGCAACGCGGGCAGCGGCAGCGCAAACCGACGAGGATCGCCGACGGGCCCGCGGCCGGCGTCGTCATCGGCGGCGCCGGTCGGGTGGCGGGCGGCTCAGTGGGCGACCGGCGCCGCGCCCGAGCCCCACCAGTAGATGCAGCTGAACAGGAACAGCCACACCACGTCGACGAAATGCCAGTACCACGCCGCCGCCTCGAAGCCGAAATGCTGGTCGGGCTTGAAGTGGCCCTGATAGGCGCGGACCAGGCAGACGGTGAGGAAGATCGTGCCGATGATCACGTGCAACCCGTGGAACCCGGTCGCCATGAAGAAGGTCGAACCGTAGATACCGCCGCTGATCGAGAACGCGGCGTGGACGTACTCGTAAGCTTGAACAGCGGTAAAGGCGGCGCCCAGGATGATGGTGAGCCAGAGACCTTGAATCAGGCCTTGGCGGTTGCCTTCTTTGAGCGCGTGATGGGCCCAGGTCACGGTCGTGCCCGAGGTCAAGAGGATGAGGGTGTTGAGGAACGGCAGGTCCCAGGTAGGGAATACCTGAACGCCTTCGGGCGGCCAGGTCCCGCCCATCTCCGCCGTCGGAAACAGACTGGCGTTGAAAAACGCCCAGAACCAGGCGACGAAAAACATCACCTCGGAGGCGATGAACAGCACCATGCCGTAACGGAGACCCAATTGAACCACCTTGGTGTGCGAGCCGGTTTCGGCTTCACGCACTACGTCCCGCCACCACACGAACATGGTGTAGAGCACGAGCAGCAGGCCGAGTGCCGCGACCACCCAGGTATAGCCGTGCATCCCGAGCACCGTGCCGATCATGAGCACGCCGGCCGCCAGCGCGCCCAGCGCCGGCCACGGGCTCGGCTCGACCATGTGGTAGGCGTGATTTCTAGTGTGGGCGTCAGCCATCGCTCATCTCCGTCACTGGTTGGCCTGCGGCGCCGCCGCAACCTTGGCCGGCCGCTTCTTTTTATCCGCTTCATCGACCCGGTACAACGTGTAGGACAGCGTCACGGTCTTGATGTCGTCGAGATGCCGATTGGCGACGATCTCGGGATCGATGAAAAAAGTGACCGGCATCTCGATCGACTGGCCCGGTTCGAGCTCCTGCTCGGCGAAGCAGAAGCACTCGATCTTGGCGAAATAGGGCCCGGCCTTGAACGGGGTCACGTTGAACGACGCTTGCGCCGTCATGGTCTTCTTCGACCGATTGGTCGCGCGGTAGGCGACCACGGCCTCTTCGCCGAGCCGGACCTTGACCGGCGCCGGGGGCTCGAACGACCACGGCAGATCGGGCGCGACATGCGTGTTGAAACGCACCGTCACGATCCGCTCGCTGGACACCCCCGGCGCTTGCGCCGCCACTTGCGTCGTACCGCCATAGCCGGTGACCTGGCAGAACAGGCGGTAGAGCGGCACCGCCGCGAACGACGCCCCGACCATGGCGAGCGCGACGCCGCCTAACACCAACGCGGTGGTCCGTTGCCGCGCCGCGCGCACGCCGGTCACGAGCCGCCTCCGCCCATGCGCGCGAGGGTCATAAAATAGAACAGGATCACGAGCGCCACCAACACGCCGGCCAGCGCCAGATTGCGGCCGCGCTTGCGGCGATGTTGATCGGTGATCGGCATGGCGGCGTCAGCGGCCCACGGCGCGGTCGACGATCAGCAGCGCGAACGACAAGAAGAGATAGAGGATCGAATAGGCGAAGGTTGCGCGCGCCAGGCTCACGGTGCCGCGCCGCCACAGCGCGAGCGCGAGCGCGACGAAGCCGGCGCCGAGTACAACCGCGCCGGTCCCGTAGAGCGCGCCGCTCAAACCGAGCGCCCACGGCGCCAGTGCAAACGCCTGCAGCGCGACGGCATAGAGCAGAATCTGGCGCCGGGTTTCGGCCTGCCCCGCCACTACCGGTAGCATCGGCACACTGGCGCGGGCGTAGTCCTCGGCCTTGTAGAGCGCGAGCGCCCAGAAATGGGCCGGCGTCCAGATGAAGATCAGCCCGAACAACAGCAGCGGAAAGAGATCGATCGTGCCGGTCGCCGCCGCCCACCCGATGACGGGCGGCAACGCGCCGGCCGCGCCGCCGATCACGATGTTCTGCGGCGTCCGGCGCTTGAGCCAGATTGTGTAGACGAACACGTAGAACAGAACCGCGCCGGCGAGCAGCCCGGCGGCCAGATAGGTGGTGGCGAGCGCGAGCGTCATCACCGCGAAGGTCGCGGTCACGACGCCAAAACCGAGCGCGGCGCTCGGGCTGACGCGGCCGGCCGGAACCGGCCGCGACCGCGTCCGCGTCATCCGCGCATCGATATCGGCTTCGTACCACATGTTGATGGCGCCGGCCCCGCCCGAGCCGAGCGCGATCGCGAGGACCGCAACCGCGGCGAGGAACGGGTGCACCGTTCCGCCGGCGAGCCACAACCCGACAAAGCCGGTGAAGGCGACCAGCGCGGCGACCCGCGGCTTGAGGAGCGCAAAGAAGTCGGCAACGCGCGCCTCCTCGCCGAGCCTGGTGTTCGGCGCGTCCGGCCCGATTCCTACCGCCGACGGTCTCGCCACGCGTTACCCTCCGCCGCCGCGCCCGGCGGCGCCCGGTTAGTGCCCGCCCGCTGACGACCGGATCGTCGGTACGTGCTCGAAAGTGTGGAACGGCGCCGGCGAGGGCACCGTCCACTCGAGGGAGGTCGCGCCCTCGCCCCACGGATTGTCGGCGCATTTCTCGCCGCGGGTCATGGTGTGCCACAGCACGAACAGGAACCACAGCGCGGCAAAGCCCGAAATATACGAGCCGATCGACGACACCAGGTTCCAGCCGGCGAGCGCATCGGGATAGTCGGCGATGCGGCGCGGCATGCCGGCGACGCCCAAGAAGTGCTGCGGGAAGAACGTGATGTTGACGCCGATGAAGGTCAGCCAGAAGTGGATCTGGCCGAACGCTTCGTTGTACTGGCGCCCGCACATCTTGCCGATCCAGTAGTAGAAGCCGGCGAAGATCCCGAACAGCGCGCCCATCGATAGCACGTAGTGGAAGTGCGCGACCACGTAGTAGGTGTCGTGGAGCGCATAGTCGATGCCGGCGTTGGCGAGCACAACGCCGGTGACGCCGCCGACAGTGAACAGGAAGATCAGGCCGATCGACCACAGCATCGGCACCTTGAACTCGATCGAGCCGCCCCACATGGTCGCGATCCACGAGAAGATCTTGATGCCGGTCGGCACCGCGATCACCATCGTCGCGGCGATGAAGTAGGCCCGCGCGTTGATCGGCATGCCGGCGGTGTACATGTGGTGCGCCCACACCACGAAGCCGATCACGCCGATCGCCACCATGGCGTAGACCATGCCGAGGTAGCCGAAGATCGGCTTGCGGCAGAAGGTCGGGATGATCATGCTGATCACGCCGAACGCCGGCAAAATCAGAATGTAGACCTCGGGGTGGCCGAAGAACCAGAACAGGTGCTGGTAGAGCACCGGATCGCCGCCCTTGGCCGCGTCGAAGAACGCGGTGCCGAAGTTGCGATCGGTCAGGAGCATGGTGATGGCACCGGCCAGTACCGGGAGCGAGAGCAGGAGCAGGAACGCGGTGATCAGCAGCGCCCACACGAACAGCGGCATCTTGTGGAGCGTCATGCCCGGCGCACGCATGTTGAAGATGGTGGTGATGAAATTGATCGCGCCGAGGATCGAGGACGCGCCGGCCAGATGCAGCGCGAAGATCACCAT
The DNA here is from genome assembly GCA_016869275.1 of Alphaproteobacteria bacterium. Classification (GTDB taxonomy): domain Bacteria; phylum Pseudomonadota; class Alphaproteobacteria; order SHVV01; family SHVV01; genus SHVV01. The sequence goes on from VGEO01000018.1 coordinate 35,990, forward strand.
GTCGACCGCCGGCCCGGGATGGCCCGAGGTCGCGAGCGGGGCGTAGACGGTCCAGCCGGTGCCGGGCCCGTCGCCCACGAACGGCGAGAGGTAGAGCAGGATCGCCGAGGGGATCAGCAGCCAAAAGCTGATGTTGTTCATGCGCGGAAACGCCATGTCGGGCGCCCCGATCATCATCGGGATCATCCAGTTGCCGAACCCGCCGATGAAGGTCGGCATGATCAGGAAGAACACCATGATTAGGCCGTGCGCGGAGACGAAGACGTTGTAGATCTGGTCGTTGCCGCCCAAGATGCCCGGGCCCGGTTCGGCCAGCTCGATCCGCATCAGCATCGACAGGATGCCGCCGGCGAGGCCGCCGACCAGCCCGAACACGATGTACATCGTGCCGATGTCCTTGTGGTTGGTCGAATAGAGGTAGCGGCGCCAACCGGACGGGGTGTGATCGTGGGCTCCGTGGGCGTGGCTTTGAGCGTTCATCGCTGAGGGTCCTTCTGCTTCGCGCCGGGTACGCGGCGGCGTGCGGTTCGTTATTCGCGGACGGCGGCGGTGGCGATGGCCGGCGTCGTGTCGGGTCCGGTCGCGAACTTCTTTTTCGCGTCGGCCACCCACGCCGTGAACTTCTCTTTCGACACTACCTCGACCGCGATCGGCATCTTGCTGTGGCGGGCGCCGCACAGCTCCGAGCACTGGCCGTAATAGACGCCTTCCTTCTTGACGTTGACCCAGGTCTCGACGAGCCGTCCGGGGATGGTGTCGAACTTCATCCCGAACGCCGGCACCGTCCAGGCGTGGATCACGTCGTCGGCGGTGAGCAACAGGCGGACGGTGGTGTTGACCGGCAGCACCACGCGATTGTCGGTCTCGAGCAGGCGCGGCTTGGCTTTCTCGTCCAAATTGGCGTCGAAGGCGAATTTGTGGTCCTGGTACTCATACGACCAATACCACTGATGGCCGACCACCTTGATGGTGAGGCCGACGTCGTCGGGCACCTTGTCGATGAAATAGAGCAGCCGGAACGAGGGGATCGCGATCACGACCAGGATGACGATCGGGATCACCGTCCACACCACTTCGAGCAGCGCGTTGTGGGTGGTCTTGGACGGGTTGGGGTTGGCGCTCCGCCGGAACTTGACCATCACCACCAGCAGCAAGATCATCACGAAGATCGAGATCGCGACGATGATCACCGAGAGCAGGATGTTGAAGTCGTGGACCCGCTCCGCGATCGGCGTCACCGCCGGCTGGAAATCGATCTGCCATGGCAGCGGCTGGGCGGCGAAGGCCGCGCCGGCCGCCATCACGAGCAGCGCCAGAGCGCCAAGAATCGAGAAAACAGAACGACCTATCCGCATTGAAGCTCGGCTCCCCTGCCCGCGAAAACCGCCGTTGGGCCGTTTGACCCGAGGCGGTCATGGATTGTAGTCGGAGTGCGCACGGAACGGCAAATACTTGCGCCGACTTATACGCAAGGCCGCCGACCCTAACAACCCGGAAACCGCCGAACGGCCGGCGGGAGCCGTTCAGGTGACAACGGTTCGCAGAGCGCCCATATTACGGCGACGCGCCGCAATGAGGCGCCGCGCCGGATCGCCGCCATGCCCACGCCCACCCGCCCGCCGACCGCCGCCGAGCTGTTCTACGACCGCGCCGGACTCGACCGCGGCCGGGTCGATCGCCTCGTCGGCGAGGCCCTGTCCGGCATGGACGATGGCGAGCTGTTCCTCGAATACCGCCAGTCCGAGAGCCTGGTGTTCGACGACGGCCGCTTGAAGAGCGCGAGCTTCGATTCGGCGCAGGGCTTCGGGCTCCGCGCCGTCGCCGGCGAGTCGACCGGCTACGCCCATGCCTCCGAACTGTCCGAGGCCGCGCTCAAACGCGCCGCCACCGCCGTCCGCGCGATCAAGACCGGCGCCGCCGGCGCCATGGCGCTCGACCCGGTGGCAACCAACCGGCGCCTCTACGACGACGTCAACCCGTTGGCCGCGCTCGGCTTCGAGGCCAAAGTCAAGCTCTTGGCCGAGATCGACGCCTACGCCCGCGCCAAGGACCCGCGCGTCCGCCAGGTGAGCGCGAGCCTCGCCGCGTCTTGGCAGGCGGTCGAGATCGTCCGCGCCGATGGCGCGCGCGCCCACGACATCCGGCCGCTGGTCCGCATCAACGTCACGGTCGTGGTCGGCGAGGGCGACCGGCGCGAAACCGGCACCCACGGGGTCGGCGGCCGCACCCTCTACGACCCCTATATCGGCGCTGGCGCCTGGCGCGCCCAGGTCGACGAGGCGCTCCGCCAAGCGCTGATCAACCTCGACTCGAAGCCGGCGCCGGCCGGCGAGATGACGGTCGTGCTGGGGCCGGGCTGGCCGGGCGTCCTCCTGCACGAGGCGGTCGGCCACGGCCTCGAAGGCGACTTCAACCGGAAGAAAACCTCGGCCTTCGCCGGCCTGATGGGCCAGCGCGTCGCCGCCCCCGGCGTCGCCGTGGTCGACGACGGCACCCTTCCCAACCGGCGCGGCTCGCTCACGATCGACGACGAAGGCACCCCCACCGAGCGCACGGTGCTGATCGAGGACGGCGTTTTGGTCGGCTATCTCCAGGATCGCCTCAACGCGCGCCTGATGGGGAGCCGCTCGACCGGGAGCGGCCGGCGCGAGAGCTACGCGCATTCGCCGATGCCGCGCATGCGCAATACGTTCATGCTGGCCGGCACCCGCGCGCCCGAGGAAATCCTGGCCACGGTCGACAAGGGCCTCTACGCCGTCAATTTCGGCGGCGGCCAGGTCGACATCACCTCGGGCAAGTTCGTCTTCACCTGCACCGAGGCCTACCGGATCGAGAACGGCAAGATCGGCCAGCCGGTCAAGGGCGCGACCTTGATCGGCAACGGCCCCGACGTCCTCACCAAAGTAGCGATGATCGGCAATGACTTGGCGCTCGATGCCGGCGTCGGTACCTGCGGCAAGGACGGCCAGGGCATACCGTGCGGCGTCGGCCAGCCGACCATGCGGGTCGATGGCCTGACCGTCGGCGGGACCGAGGCCGCCTGACGGCGACGGCGATGCCGCGGCCGGTGCCGCGCGCGATTTTCGCTGCGGTGATGGCGCTCGCGGTCGGTGGGGCGGCCGCGGCGTCCGAGATCGTTTCACCGCCACCCCCGGTCGTCTGGCAGCGCGAGAGCGCGACCGCCGCGCCGGCATTGACCCGGCCCACGCTCCCGCGCCGGCCGCCCGCCGATCCCGACGATGCCGCGCATGCCGCTTTGGGCGAAGCGCTGTTCCGCGCCCCCGAGCTCCTCGGCACGGTCGCGCGCCGGAGCGGCCTCTCGTGCCAGGCCTGCCACGTCGAGGGCACGACCAACCCGCAGTTTTTCATCCGCGGGCTCTCCGCCCGGCCGGGCGGGCTCGACGTCACTACCCGCCTCTTCAATCGCCGCGCCGACGACGGCATCGCCAACCATCGCGACATCCCGAGCCTGGCCGGGGTCGCGGCGACCGCGCCCTATGGCCGCGCCGGCAAGTTCCCGACGCTCGCCGACTTCACCCGCCACGCGATCGTCGATGAGTTCGACGGCGAGGAGCCCTCGCCGCTCGCGCTCGAGGCGCTGGTCCTGTTCCAACGCCAGTTCGACTTCCCCGCCAACGCCAACCTCGACGGCGCCGGGCGGTTATCGGCTCGGGCGAGCGCGGCGGCTAGACGGGGCGAAGCGGTGTTCGCGCGCCCGTTTCCGGGCCGGCCTCAGCTTTCGTGCGCCGCGTGCCACCCGCCGGCGCAGGCTTTCACCGACCGCCGCCGCCACGATGTCGGTACCGGTGGCGTGTTCGACACCGCGAGCCTATTGGGCGCCGCCGCGACCGCACCCTATTTCCACGATGGCCGCGCCGCGACGCTCGCCGCGACCGTCGCGCATTTCGACCGCCACTATGGCTTGGGTCTCGCCGAAGCCGAGCGTGCCGATCTCCTCGCCTACCTCGCCGCCGTCGGCAGCGCGAGCGCACGGACCGAGCCGGTCTCGCTCGCCGGCGAACTGGCCCGGCTCGACCGATTCAAGGAGGGACTCGAGGTCGCGTTCGTCGCACGCGATGGCGTGGTTGCCGTCGCCGTGGTCGCGGTGTTGCGGCGTGAACTCGGCGCGCTTTACGAGCGCTTCCCCGAGCCCGCCCACGAACCGGCGCGTGCGCGCCTCATCACGCTCTCACGCCTACTGCAAGAACTGGCGACCGCATTCGAGACGGAAGCTTGGGATCCGGCCGCCGAGCGCCTCGCCGCCTACGGCGCCGAGGCGGCTGCGCTTGGCCCCGCCCTAGACCACGACCGGTCGGCGGCGCGGTTCGCGCGGCCTGATTAGACGTCGACCGCCCTGCGGCAAGCCGCCTTCAGCGATCGTCACTTCGACTCCCACCACCCCGAGCGAGCCTTTCCACCAGAAAATCGAATACTTGCTGCGAGCTTCACGGCATTGGCGCGAAGAAATAATGGGTCCGGCTCCGGGTGGGTCCCCAGATACTGGATCGTCGGTGTCCCACACCAATAGATTCGCGCTGCCGCAGCCTGAATATAAGGGTCCTCGATGTACGGGATGGACAACTGGTTTAGCGCGTAATCATTGTCGGAGAGTTTGGCGCGCATCGACCTGTCCTCATGGGGCGCATCCTTGGGGAGTATCGATAGGGCAACGAGAGCTGCGAGCGCGATGGTGAGATAGAGGAGCTTCATCGGTATCGGGCGGATTGTCATTCGTCGATCGGGCGGCGCGCCTTTTCGGCTCTCATTCGAGCTAGGCCGACATTCCCCAGATGCCCGCCTTGGAACGAGGCAAACCATAGCAGTCTGGCCGGTTCCGGGGAAACCGTGGGCGTGCAACCCCGTTTCCCCGTTGCTTCCGCCCTGTACGACCTCCCGAACGACGTTTGATCCATCGATTTGGCTCTTTACTCTCGTCATTCAGACGCACTTCTCCCGTGGTGACGACGCATTCGCCCCGTTCGGTCTTACGCTGGGGCTGGTCGTCGTCGCAGTCCGTCGATCAGCCGCAGGATTTGCGTGAGCAGTTCTCTCGGCACCGCGACCTCGGCCATCTGGAAGACAGCGTAGCGGGCGTGGCGCACGACCTTGGCGCCGATCTTCACCAGCTTCTCCCGAAGGCTGGTCAGCGACCATTGCGCGACAGCTTCGGGCAAGACCAGGGTGCGCATGAAGTCGGCGATGTTGTAGGCCAGCGCGTGCAACTGCAGACGCACCGCGTTGGCGGCGAACGAGCAGCACGACAGCCGGGTCCACTTGATCGCGGTCTTGCCTTCCTTGATCCATTGCTCGCACGTGCCGCGCCTGTTGTAGAAGGTGACGACCCGCTCCGCCGGACGCGACAGGTTGGTGACGATGAAGCCGACGCGGGGATAAAGCTCGCCGGGGTGCCACTCGACCTTGGCCACGACGCGGCGTGGCATCGTCCAGCTCTGTGCCTGATAGCTGAAGCTGGCGTAGGAGCGCCGGACCGTCAGCGGCGGGCGACCGACAGGGCGCTTGAGCAGGTAGCCGATGCGCTCCTGCAGGATGCGGTTGGCCGGCAGCCGGATCGTATACTGGTAGCCTTCGCCCTCCAGGAACGCGTAGACCTCGGGGTTGGCGAAGGCGGCATCGGCGCGGAAGTAGCGGCGAAGGTCGCGCTCGCGGTAACGGGCCACGACCGGTTCGAGCACGTCCTTCCAGCCGTCCGCCGAATGGACGTTGCCCGGGCGCAGCGCGGAACGCTCCAGGTCACCGAACTGGTTGAACACGAATAGTGGATGGTAGCAGGTGCAGGCGAAGTGGCCGTTGTAGGGGGTGCCTTCCTGATCGCCGTAGGTCGGGCTGACGCTTGAGTCCATGTCGAGCACGATGGACCGCGGCGAACGCCGGTCGCGAATGGAGTCGATCCATTGCCCGGACAGATCGCTGAGCGCGGCAAGGTTCTCGTCGCTCGCGAGCCACTCGGTCTCGAACCGCCCCATCTGGCTGGCCGAGGCCGCATCGCGCTCGACAGCCTTGCCGCCGACGATCCAGCGCATCGCCGGATCACGCCCCAGCCGGTCGGCGTCGTTCACATCCTCGTAGCCGGCCAGCCGGCCGTACACCGACTGGCGCAGCATGCCCACCAGATCATGGCGACCGTTCCGGCCCGTGCGCCCATCGACCAGGTGCTGGCCCGCGACAGCCATCAGGCCGAGCGCGTCGTCGAGTTCGCGATAAGCGAGAAG
>VGEO01000019.1 GCA_016869275.1 Alphaproteobacteria bacterium
GATGGGATTTACTCCGTACTGGTCTTTAGGATAATCTTCACTGAAGAAGTCTATGTTTTTGGCATTTAGATATGATTGTGTGCTTAGTGCATGAGCACGAGTGATTTTCACTGGACCAGGAACTGTTGGTCCTAATATAACTGGTCCTGTAGTACCTCCGCCACAAGCGGTAAAAGTCAGTAACGCAAGCCCAGTCAGCGCCGAGCTGAAAATTATGGTCCTAAATTTGCTCATAATGATCCACCAAATTTGTAATAAACGTATTATATAATTATTTAATTACGTTGTAGTTCGAGACCGAGGCGCGATTGATCCAGCCCATGCTCGAACTGTGATCGGTCGGCGCCACCTTGAGCTCGACGCAGCGCCGCCAGAACGGATCGTAGTCGTGCGCGCTGTCGAGCGCGAGGTTGTCGATCCAGTATTTGCCGTCCGGCAGCGGTCGGCGGATCGAGCCGCAGATCATGATCGCCTTGAGGCCGAGTTCGTTGACGACGAATTCAAGTTCGTCGATCGCTTCCTCGGGCGTGTGCATCGGGATCAGGGCGGCCGGGGTCATGCGATCGGCGTGCGGCCGATAGAGCTCGGCGATCATGCGGTTCATCGCCCGCGCGGTCGCGCGCCGGAGTTCGGGATCGGCGAGGTTGTGGAACGCCAAGCCCTCGGTCGTGTAGAGCACCGCGAAGTCGATGCCGAACTCATCCAGCCGCTCGCGCATCAGGCGCGGCAGCATCGCCGTCGCCCGATCGAGCGTGTTGGCCGCAGGGAGGAACCACCACGGCGGCCGGTGCGCCCGCTTGGCGCGCCGTTCCTCGTGCGACATGGTGTACCAGGTGAAGAAGCCGCCGATCAGGCCGAGGTAACGCTCGACCAGCGACGCGCCGCCGACGTCCTTGAGGTAGTCGAGGAAGACCGGACCGAGCTCGACGAAATGGCCGTCGCTATCGATGACCGGATGGTCGAGCCCGGCCCGTACCGCTTGCGAAACGCTAAGCGTGGCGCGAGCGCCGGCGGTCATCGTGGCCGCGCCTTCGACATCGGCGCCTCGCGCGTGGCCGCCTAGGCCGGCGGCAGGCCCATGTAGTCGCGCTTGCCGATCTCGACGCCGGCGTGGCGCAGGATCGCGTAAGCCGTGGTGACGTGGAAATAGAAGTTGGGGAGCGCGAAATCGACGAGCAGCGCCTGACCCTTGAACGGGCGCGGCTTGCCGCCCAGGGTGAGGGTCACCTCCTTTTCCTCGGTGCCGTCGATCTGCGCGGGCTTCAACCCTTTCAGGAACGCGACCGTCTTGGCGATCCGCTCCTTCAACTGATCGAAGGTCGCGTCGCCGTCGGCGAGCTTGGGCGCTTCGAGGCCCGAGAGTCCGCCGCCGACCCGGAGCGCGTGGTCGGTCGCGGAGCGGACCTGCTGCGCGAACGGGAACATGTCGGGGGCGAGCCGCATCCCGGCGAGCACGGCCGGGTCGATCTTGCGCGCGGCCGCGTGGGCGGCGGCCTTGTCGAGAATCTTCGCGAATGCGGTCAGGTAGTGGATGAAGACCGGCACCGAGGCTTGGTACATCGAAAGAGCCATGGCAGTCGTTTCCTGTTGTGCGGAAGGCTTGAGACGAACGGCGCGAAAATAGCACATCTGCCGGGCGGGCGTGCCGCGGCGGGCGGCGCCGGCATCCGCACCGTGACGCGGCGAATCGTCAGCCGTTCTCGGCGCCGGTGAGCGCGCGCGCGAACGCGTCGGCCTCGAACGGCTGCAGGTCCTCGATCGCCTCGCCGACGCCGATCGCGTGGATCGGCAGTTTGAACTTTTCGGCGATCGCGACCAGGACGCCGCCGCGCGCGGTGCCGTCGAGCTTGGTCATGATCAGGCCCGAGACCGCGGCCACGCTCGAGAAAACCTCGACCTGGCCAATCGCGTTCTGGCCGGTGGTGGCGTCGAGCACGAGGACGACGTCGTGCGGCGCCGACGGTTCGAGCCGCTTCAGGACCCGGACGATCTTGGCGAGCTCGTCCATCAGTACCGCCTTGTTCTGCAGCCGTCCGGCGGTGTCGACGATCAGGACGTCGGCGCCTTCGGCCGTGGCCCGCGTCAGCGCCTCGAACGCGACCCCGGCCGGATCGGCGCCGACCGCGCCCGCCACCAACGCGGCACCGGCGCGCGCGCTCCAGATTCTCAACTGCTCGATCGCGGCGGCGCGAAAGGTGTCGGCGGCGGCCAGGACGACGCGGCGCCCTTCGCTCCGGTAGCGCGCGGCGAGCTTGCCGATCGTCGTGGTCTTGCCGGTGCCGTTGACGCCGGCGACCAGAATGACGTGGGGCTTGCGCGCCGCGTCGGGCGCGAGCGGGCGCGCGAGCGGCGCGAGCCGGGCCGCGATCTTCCCGCTCAGCGCGCCGCGTACGTCGTCGACACTCGCCTCTTTGCCAAAACGTTCCGCCTTGAGTTCGGCGATCAGCGCGCTCGCGGTCGGGACCCCGAGGTCGGCGGCGATCAGCCCTTCCTCGAGCTGGTCCAAGGTCGCTTGATCGAGCCGGCCGCTCCCGAGCGCGCCGGCGATCGCGCCGGAAAGCGCCGAGGCCGAGCGCGCGAGCCCGGCCTTGAGGCGGGCGAACAGGCCCGGCCGCAGCGATGCATCGCTCATCGGTGGGAACGCGAGGCCGCGACCTGGATGACGGACCCCCGCCCCCTGCTGTGCGGGGGGAGGGTAGGGAGGGGGTTGGTGCGACGGGGTTGGCGTTCAGCTCTCACGAAGCGCGCTCGCCGAACGATTCCCACCCCTGCCCACCCCCTCGTTCGAGGGGGAGGGGGTTCCCGACGAGTGCACCGGCATCGACGCCGGTCGCGCGCGCCCGGACGATCGCGCCGACCGACCATGGCGCGCGGCCCTCGGCCAGGCGGACGTGGGCGTAGTGGGGCGTGCGCGCGTCGGCCGGGGTCTCGACCAGCGCCTCGACGATGCTGCCGACCTGGGCGCGAAGATAGGCATCGAGGCGGCGCGCCGCTTGCGCGCGCAAGGCCTCGGCGCGGGCCTTGCGGACCGGGGCCGGCACCTGGCGCATGCGCGCGGCCGGCGTTCCCGGCCGCGGCGAATACGGGAAGACGTGAAGGTGGGTGAGGCCGACGTCGTCGACGTGGGCGCGCGTCCGCTCGAACATCGCTTCGGTCTCGGTCGGGAAACCGGCGATCAGGTCGGCGCCGAACACGATCCCAGGTCGCACCGCCCGCAGCCGGTCCGCGATCCGAACCGCATCCCCGGGCGCATGGCGCCGCTTCATCCGCTTCAAGATCAAAGGGTCGCCGGCCTGGAGGCTCAAATGCACGTGCGGCATCAGCCGCGCTTCGCGGGCGAACAGATCGACCAGCGCCTGATCGACTTCGGCCGGATCGATCGAGGACAGCCGGAGCCGCGGCAAGCCGGGCACCTCGGTCAGGATTGTCCGCACCAACGCGGCGAGCGAGGAACCGGGCGCGAGGTCGCGGCCCCAATCGCCGATGTCGACGCCGGTCAGCACCACCTCGGCGTAGCCCTGCGTAACCAGCCGGCGGACCTGGGCGACGACGTGCTCGGGCGCGACGCTCCGGTTGGGGCCGCGCGCGAACGGAATGATGCAGAAGGTGCAGCGGTGATCGCAGCCGTTCTGGATTTCGACGAAGGCGCGCACGCGCTCGGCGAAGCCCGCCACCAGGTGCGCGGCGCCGTCCCTGACCGCCATGATGTCGTTGACCCGGACCTTGGGCCCGGTCGCCGCGTAAGCCGCGGCATCGAGCTTCTCGGCGTTGCCGAGCACCCGATCGACCTCGGGCATGGCGGCGAAGCGGGCGGGGTCGAGCTGGGCGGCGCAGCCGGTGACGATCAGGTGCGCGTCGGGGCGCTCGCGTTTCAGCTTCCGGATCGCCTGGCGCGCCTGGCGCTCGGCCTCGGCGGTGACGGCGCAGGTATTGATGATCACGGCGTCGCGCAAGCCGGCGTCGGCGGCGCGGGAGCGGATCACTTCCGACTCGAACGCGTTCAGCCGGCAGCCGAAGGTGACGACCTCGACACCGTTTTTTGGGTCGCGCGCGACCACGGTCATGCCGCCGCCAGCGTGGCCGGGTCGACCGAGCCCGAAAAGCTGGTCGCGACCGGGCCGGTCATGAGGACGTGGCCGTCGTCGCGCCACTCGACGCCGAGCGGGCCGCCATCGAGCACGATCTCGGCGGCGCGTTCGGTCAAGCCGCGGCGGACGGCGGCGACCAGCGTCGCGCACGCCGCAGTACCGCAGGCCAACGTGATACCGACGCCGCGCTCCCAGACGCGGAGCCGGATACGGTCGCGCGCCAGCACTTGCGCCACGCTGACGTTGGTGCGCTCGGGATAGAGCGGGTGGTTTTCGACGAGCGGGCCCACGGTCGCGAGATCGATCGCCGCGGCGTCGACCACGAAAAATACGGCATGCGGATTGCCCATGCCGACCGCGACCGGATCGCGCAGCACCGGCTTCGTGGCGGGCACCGCGAGGTCGAGCTCGAGCGTATCCATTTCACGCGCGAGCGGGATTTCGCGCCAGTCGAGTCGCGTGGGACCCATGTCGACGGTGACGGCATCGGCATGGGCGGCTTGGGCGGCGAGCAGGCCTTCGGCAGTCTCGATCACGACCGGAGCGCCGGCTTTCTCGCGGATCAAGAGTTGGGCGACGCAGCGAGCGCCATTGCCGCAGGCGCCGACCTCGCCGCCGTCGGCATTGTGGATGCGCATGAAGGCGTCGGCCCGGCCTGAGCGCTCGATCGTGATCAACTGGTCGCAGCCGATCCCGGTGCGCCGCGCGGCGATCGCGCGCACCCGGTCGCGGCCGAGCGCCACCCCGGCGCGACGGGCGTCGATCACGACGAAATCGTTGCCGAGTCCGTGCATTTTCAAGAACGGGAGCGCGCCCATGAGCGGAGTTATAGGGCGGGAGCGCGGGCCGCGCCACTCGCCCGCGGCGCTGTCGGCCGGCATCGATCGGATCGGTCGCGAGAACGCGAGCGGCGCCGACGTATCAACGCGGCAGGCCGCGTTCGTCGTAGAGGTAGTCGCCATGATCGAGCGAGCAGGCCGGTTCGCCCAGGCGCGGGGCGCAGTCCCGCCCGATCGCGAGCAGACGAACGGCGAGGCCGGACTGCCGCCCGCGTACACGACCGAGCCGCTCGCGCACCGCTCGGGTGACGGCGGTCGTCATGCCTTCCCCGGTGAGCTTGGCAAGCTCGCGTGCCAAGCGATTCGCCTTTTTGTTCTTGATGTCCATGCCGACAGCCTCAGTCAGGACCTGTTGTCATGAACATATGAATGATCATTTTATCAGACGAGCGGATTGACGACCGCAAGTGCCGGAAAGCGGCTGAAATCGCGATCGGCCGACCATAGGGCCGAGACGCCGTGCTGGAGGCAGAGGGCCGCGACGCGAGCATCGTGGACGCGCGGGCCGGCAAGGCGGGCGGTCTCGATCAACGGCCGAAGAACGCGCCAGTGCGCGGCGGACTCGGCCAAGAGCGCGATGGTCGGCGACTCGAGCCAGGCCTCGACCTGATCGATGGCGCGCGCGAGCGGCGTCGGCGGCGCGAAGATCCGCGGGTGGGTGACGATCGCGACGAATTCATGCAGACACGGCCACGGGATCGCCCACGGTGCCGGCGCCTCGGCCAGCCGTTCAAGCGCGCGGACCGCCTCGCGATGAAACGGCGCGTCTTCGCGGTGCGCGTAGACGAGAACGTTGGTGTCGACGGCGATCACCCGCCGCGTCCTTCGTAAGCGCGGTCGCGAAGCTCGGCCCAGGTCGCGCCGTGGGCGTCGGGCTGAAGTCCTTTGCCCTTGAAGCTCGCGGGCCTGAGGCGAAAGCGAGCCGCGCCCGACGCTGCCGCGTCGGCAATCACCCGGCGCAGGCCGCGTTCGATCACCGCTTTCAGCGTGACACCCTCCCGCGCGGCGAGGCGCCGCGCTTCCTCCAACAACGGCTCGGCAAGATCGACGGTGGTCTTGCGCATGATATGGTTCCCATTATTTCTTCGTATGGGTACCCATACTATAAGTCGGAACCGCGCGCGGCAAGAGGCGCCGGCCCCCGCAACCCGATGTTGACTCGTGCCGGGCCCGAGCCTAGTTTCCGCGCCGTTCTAACGGCTTGAGCGACTTTCTCGCTCCCGAGGGGGTCCGTCCGTCCGCGAGTGTCGCGCACGGGCGCTTACGGCGTTTGGGAAAAAGCGAAGCGAATCGAGATGTTCGAGGCACTGACCGACCGGCTCGGCCAGATTTTCGAGGGCCTGACGCGGCGCGGCGCGCTCACCGAGAGCGACGTCACGGCCGCGCTCCGCGACGTTCGCGTCGCGCTGCTCGAAGCCGACGTGGCGCTGCCGGTGGTCAAGAAGTTGATCGACGAGGTCCGCGAGCGAGCGATCGGCACCGACGTGATCCGGAGCGTGACGCCCGGACAGATGGTGGTGAAGGTCGTTCACGACCACCTGGTCCAGACCTTGGGCGCCGAGGCCGACGAGCTCCGCCTGGCCGGTGCCCCGCCGGTCGCGATCCTGATGGTCGGGCTGCAGGGCTCGGGCAAGACCACCACCACCGCCAAGATCGGTTTCCGCCTCAAGGAGCGCGAGCGCAAGAAAGTGCTGATGGCCTCGCTCGACACCCAGCGCCCGGCCGCGCAGCAGCAGCTCAAAGTGCTGGGCGAGCAGGCCGGCGTGCCGACGCTGCCGATCATCGCCGGCGAGATGCCGGTCGATATCGCCAGGCGCGCGCTGACGGCGGCGCGTCTGGGCGGCTACGACGTCGTGCTCCTGGATACCGCCGGACGCCTTCACGTCGATGAGGCGCTGATGGCGGAAGCGGCGGCGGTCGCCGATGTCAGTCAGCCGGCCGAAACGCTCCTGGTGGTCGACGCTTTGACCGGCCAGGACGCGGTCAAGGTCGCCGAACGCTTCACCGAGCGGCTCAAACCGACCGGTGTCGTCATGACGCGCATGGACGGCGATGCCCGCGGCGGCGCCGCGCTCTCGATGCGCGCGGTCACCGGCTGCCCGATCAAGCTGATCGGCGTCGGCGAAAAAATGGACGCGCTCGATCAGTTCCACCCGGCGCGCGTCGCCTCGCGCATCTTGGGCATGGGCGATGTCGTTTCGCTGGTGGAGAAGGCGGCCGAGACCATCGACCGCGACGAGGCCGCCAAGCTCGAGGCGCGCGTCAAGTCGGGCAAGTTCGACATGAACGACTTGGCCCAGCAATTCCGCCAGATGCGCAAGATGGGCGGCATGGACGGGCTGCTCGCCTATCTGCCGGGCGTGCAGAAGGCCAAGGCCCAGCTCGCCGCCAACAAGATCGACGATCGCATGCTGGCGCGCCAGGAGGCGATGATCCTCTCGATGACCAAGGCCGAGCGGAAAAACGTCAAGCTCCTGAACGGCTCGCGCAAGCGCCGCATCGCCGCCGGCTCCGGCACTTCGGTGCCCGAGGTCAACCGGCTGGTCAAACAATTCATCCAGATGGCCGACGTCATGAAGAAGGTCGGCCGCATGGACCCCAAGCTTCTCCGCCGTCACGGCATCCCGGGCCTGATCCCGCGGGCGTGAGGCGATGAAGACGTGCCAACAGAGGAGGTAGCGACCCCAATGGCTCTCAAGCTCAGAATGTCACGCGCCGGCACCAAGAAGCGGCCGTATTTTCGCATCGTCGTCGCCGATTCGCGGGCGGCCCGCGACGGCAAGTACATCGAGCGGCTCGGCACCTACGACCCGTTGCTGCCCAAGACCGACGCGAACCGCGTGAAGCTGAACGTCGAGCGCATCAAGTATTGGTTGGGCCACGGCGCGACGCCGTCCGACCGGGTCGGCCGCTTCTTGGGCGCCGCCAACGTGATTCCGATGCCGGCGCGCCGCAACAATCCGGAGAAGGCGAAGCCGCGCAAGAAACGGCTGGAGCGCGAAGCCGCGGCCCGCGGTGAGGCCCCCGCCGCCGCACCGGCCGCGCCCGCCGCCCCGGCGCCGGCGCAGTCCTAAGGAGCCGCCGCCGCCGTGCTCGACGCTGTGCCCACCCGCCGCGATCCCGACCGTTCGCGCTCCGCCGCGACCGCGCCCGATGCGCGCCGCGTGTGCGTTGGCGTGGTCCTCGGCGCGCACGGGATTCGCGGCGCGGTCCGGATCAGGAGCTTCACCGTCGAGCCCGCCGCGATTGCCGCCTATGGCGCGATCGAGAACGAAGCGGGGACGCGGCGCTTGCACATCGACGTCGTCGCCGTCGAACGGAACGGCGTGCGCGCGACGATTCGCGGCGTCGGCGACCGCACCGCCGCCCACGCGCTCAAGGGCGCCAAACTCTACGTGTCGCGCAGCGCGTTGCCGGCGCCCCACCCGGGCGAATACTACGCCACCGATCTCGAAGGGCTCGCCGTCGTCGCTACCGACGGCGCCCCCCTCGGCCGGGTCGTCGCGCTCCACGATTTCGGCGCCGGCAGCGTCCTCGAGATCGAGCCGATCGTCGGCGACAGCCTGATGGTGCCGTTTACCGATGCCGCGGTCCCCGCCGTCGATATCGCCGGCGCCCGCGTGACGGTCGCGGCCGCTGCGCTCGATCACGCCCGACCCGCGGGCAAGGGCGGAAAGGCGCGCCGTGGCTGAGCCCTGGACCGCCTGGGTCTTGACCCTGTTCCCGGAGATGTTCCCCGGGCCGCTCGGGCTCGCGCTCGCCGGCAAGGCACTCGCCGAGGGCCGCTGGGCGCTCGCCGCCATCGACATTCGCGACTTCGCCGACGACAAACACAAGACGGTCGACGACGCCCCGTTCGGCGGCGGCCCCGGCATGGTGATGCGCCCCGATGTGCTGGCGCGCGCGATCGACGCGGCGCGCGCGCAGGCCGATGCCGCCGGCGCCGGTTCCGCGCCGTTGATCTACTTGTCGCCGCGCGGCCGGCCGCTCGATCAGGCGCGCGTCCACGCGCTCGCGGCCGGTTCGGGGGCGATCCTGATTTGCGGTCGCTACGAAGGCATCGACCAGCGCGTGCTCGACGCGCGCCCGATCGAAGAGGTGAGCCTGGGCGACTTCGTCCTTTCGGGCGGCGAGCCGGCGGCGATCGCGCTGCTCGACGCCGTCGTCCGGCTATTGCCGGGCGTTGTCGGCCACGTCGAGAGCTTGACCGACGAAAGCTTCGCCGACGGGCTGCTCGAATACCCGCATTACACGCGCCCGCGCGACTGGCAGGGCCGCCTGGTCCCCGACGTTCTGGTGTCGGGACACCACGAGAATATCGTCGAATGGCGGCGCGCCGAGGCCGAACGGATCACGGCGGCGCGGCGCACCGATCTCTGGCAACGCTATCAACGGAAGACGAGGGTCGAGCGATGAACAGATTGCAGCAATTCGAGCACGATCAGGCGGCCAAGCTCGCCAAGGATCGCAAGGTTCCCGACTTTTCGCCCGGCGATACGCTCCGCGTCGCGGTCAAGGTGGTCGAGGGCACGCGCGAACGCGTCCAGGCGTTCGAGGGCGTGTGCATCGCCAAGCGCAACCGCGGCCTGCAGTCGTCGTTCACCGTACGCAAGATCTCGTACGGCGAGGGCGTCGAACGCGTGTTCCCCCTCTACTCGCCCCAGCTCGCCGAAATCGAAGTCGTGCGCCGCGGCGACGTTCGCCGCTCCAAGCTCTATTACCTGCGCGGCCGCACCGGCAAGAAGGCGCGCATCGCCGAGAAGCAGGCGCAGTTCGGGCTGGTCGCCCAAGCCGAGCCGCGCGATGTCGCGCCGCCGGTCGACGACGACAAGAAGAGCTGAGCGCCGCACCCTCCCCTTCCCCCTCGCATCGCCGAGCGGGAGGGAAGGGTGGGGGTCGTAAATAGGGAGACATGACATGACCGCGCCGCGCACGTTGTTCGACAAAATCTGGGACAGCCACCTGGTCGACCAGCAGGCCGACGGGACCTGCGTTCTCTACATCGACCGTCACCTGACCCACGAAGTGACGACGCCGCAAGCGTTCGAGGGCTTGCGCGACGCCAAGCGCAAGGTGCGCCGGCTCGACGCGACGCTCGCGGTCGCCGACCACAATGTCCCGACGACCGACCGTTCCAAAGGGATCGCCGAGGAAGAGTCGCGGATTCAGATCGAGACGCTCACCGAAAACTGCCGCGACTTCGGCGTCGAACTGTTCGACATGAACGATGTTCGCCAGGGCATCGTCCACGTGATCGGGCCCGAGCAGGGCTTCACCTTGCCGGGGGCGACGCTGGTGTGCGGCGACTCGCATACGGCGACCCACGGCGCGTTCGGCTGCTACGCGATGGGAATCGGTACCTCCGACGTCGAGCACGTGCTCGCGACCCAGACGCTGGTGATGAAGCGGCCGAAGAACCTGCGCGTCACCGTCGAGGGTGCGCTGCCGGTCGGCGTCACCGCCAAGGACCTCGTGCTCGCGATCATCGGCAAAATCGGCACCGCCGGCGGCACCGGCCATGTGATCGAGTACTGCGGCCAAGCGATCCGCGATCTCTCGATCGAGGGCCGCATGACGGTCTGCAACATGTCGATCGAAGCGGGCGCCCGCGCCGGACTAATCGCGCCCGACGACAAGACCTTCGCCTATCTCAAGGGCAAGCCGCGCGCGCCCAAAGGAGCGCTCTGGGAGCAGGCGGTCGCATACTGGCGGACGCTCCCCTCCGATACCGGCGCCCGCTACGACACCGACGTGACGATCCGGGCGAACGAGATCGTACCGCAGGTGACGTGGGGAACGAGTCCCGAGGATGTGGCCCCGATCACGGGCCGCGTCCCCTCGCCCGGCGATTTTGCCGACGCCGGCAAACGCCAGTCGGTCGAGCGCGCCCTGGGTTACATGGGCCTCACCGCCGGGACCCCGCTCCGCGACGTCAAGATCGACAAGGTTTTCATCGGCTCGTGCACCAACGGGCGGATCGAGGACCTGCGCGCCGCGGCGGCGATCGCCAAGGGCCGCAAGGTCGCGGCCCACGTCCACGCGCTGGTGGTGCCGGGCTCGGGCCTGGTCAAGGCGCAGGCCGAACAGGAGGGGCTCGACAAGGTCTTCACCGCCGCCGGCTTCGAGTGGCGCGAGCCCGGCTGTTCGATGTGCCTCGGCATGAATCCTGATCAATTAAAAGCGGGCGAACGCTGCGCCTCGACCTCGAACCGGAATTTCGAGGGTCGCCAGGGCCCTGGCGGGCGGACGCACCTGTTGAGCCCGGCGATGGCGGCGGCGGCGGCGATTGCCGGGCGCCTCGCCGACGTCCGCGAATACCAGCGCTGACCGGAGGACCGAGCGATGCAAAAATTCTCCACCCTCCGCGCCGTCGCGGCGCCGCTGCCGATGGTGAACGTCGACACCGACCGCATCATTCCCAAGCAGTTTCTGAAGACGATCAAGCGCACCGGCTTGGGCCGCGCGTTGTTCTTCGAAATGCGGTTCGATGCGCAAGGCAAGGAACGGCCGGAATTCGTGTTGAACCGTGAGCCCTATCGCAAAGCGCAGATCCTGATCGCCGGCGAGAATTTCGGCTGCGGCTCGAGCCGCGAGCATGCGCCGTGGGCGCTCTTGGATTTCGGCATCCGCTGCGTGATCGCGCCGTCGTTCGCCGACATCTTCTTCAACAACTGCTTCAAGAACGGGATCCTGCCGATCGTCCAACCGAAAGCGGTGGTCGAGAAGCTCTTGGACGCCGCCGGCCGCGGCGCCAACGCCATCGTCACCGTCGATCTCGAGAAGCAGGAGATCACCGGCCCCGACGGCGGCCGCGTCACGTTCGAGGTCGATCCGTTCCGCAAGCACTGCCTCCTGAACGGGCTCGACGACATCGGCTTGACGCTCGAGAAGGAAGCCAAGATCGCGGCGTTCGAGAGCAAGCAGCGGCGCGAGCAGCCGTGGCTCTATCGGTGAGGCCCCCACCCTTCCCTCCCCCGGTTGCCGGGGGAGGATGTTCCGCGTCACGTTTCGAACAGGTCCGTCATGCCCGCTAACAAGAAACTGCTGGTGCTGCCCGGCGACGGGATCGGTCCCGAAGTCATGTACCAGGTCCGCCGCCTGATCGACTGGTCGGACAAACGTCGCCGCGTCACCTTCGACGTCCAAGAGGACGTGGTCGGCGGCGCCGCGATCGACGCGCACGGCGTGCCGCTCACCGACGCCGCGCTCGACAAGGCCAAGAACGCGGATGCGGTTCTGTTCGGCGCGGTCGGCGGCCCGAAATGGGACGTGCTCGAATTCAAGGTCCGGCCCGAGCGCGGGCTGCTGAAGCTTCGGAAGGAGATGGACCTGTTCGCCAACTTGCGTCCGGCCATGGTGTTCGAAGCGCTGGCCGACGCCTCGTCGTTGAAGCGCGAGGTCGTCGCCGGGCTCGACATCATGATCCTGCGCGAGTTGACCGGCGGCATCTACTTCGGCGAGCCGCGCGGTATCACCACCCTCGCCGACGGTACCCGCCGCGGCGTAAACACCCAGGTCTATACCGACCGCGAAATCCAGCGCATCGCCCACGTCGGCTTCGAACTCGCGCGCAAGCGCCAGAAGCGCGTCACCTCGGTCGAGAAGTCGAACGTGATGGAGAGCGGCATCCTGTGGCGCGAGGAAGTGCAGAAAGTGCACGACCAGCACTACCGCGACGTCGAGCTCGCGCACATGTACGCCGATAATTGTGCGATGCAGCTGGTGCGCAATCCCAAGCAGTTCGACGTCATCGTCACCGACAACCTGTTCGGCGATCTGTTGTCGGACGCGGCCGCGATGTTGACCGGCTCGCTCGGCATGCTGCCCTCGGCCTCGCTCGGGCCGGCGGACGCGAGCGGCCGGCGCCGCGCGCTCTACGAACCGGTGCACGGCTCGGCCCCCGACATCGCCGGCAAAGGGGTCGCCAACCCGATCGCCTGCGTTCTGTCCTACGCGATGGCGCTCCGCTATTCGTTCGATGCCGGCGAGGACGCCGACCTGGTCGAGGCCGCGGTCAAGCGCGTGCTCGACGGCGGTTTGCGCACCGCCGACATCATGCAGCCAGGCAAGGCCCAGGTCGGCACCAAGGTGATGGGCGATGCGATCCTGCGCGAACTCGACAAGCTCGCGGCGTGAGACTTGGTCGTCGCACGCGGTCATACTACCTAGTGGGCTTTCCCTCCCTGCCCTCCCCCCGTCGAAGGGGGAGGGTTGGGGAGGGGATCGAGCAAGGAGACGGATATGGGTTACCGGGTGGCGGTGGTTGGCGCGACCGGCAATGTCGGGCGCGAGATGCTCAACATCCTGGCCGAGCGCAAGTTCCCGTGCGACGAGGTGGTGGCGCTCGCCTCGCGCCAGTCGGTCGGCAAGGAAGCGATGCTGGGCGACACGACGCTCGCCGTGAAGGCGCTCGACGATTTCGACTTCAAGGGCATCGACATCGCGCTGTTCTCGGCCGGCTCCGCCGTCGCCAAGGAAGCCGCGCCCCGGGCCGCCAAGGCCGGCGCGGTCGTGATCGACAACTCGTCCTGCTTTCGGATGGAACCGGACGTGCCGCTGATCGTGCCCGAGGTCAACGCCGGCGCGGCCGCGGGCTACGCCAAGCGCAACATCATCGCCAACCCGAACTGCTCGACCGCGCAGCTCGTGGTCGCGCTGAAGCCGCTCCACGACGCCGCCGTCATCAAGCGGGTGGTCGTCGCGACCTATCAGTCGGTGTCGGGCGCTGGCCACGTCGCGATGGACGAGTTGTTCGAGCAGACCCGCGCGATCTTCGTCAATGACCCGATCGAGAAGAAGAAGTTCACCAAGCAGATCGCGTTCAACGTGATCCCGCACATCGACGTGTTCATGCCCGACGGCGCCACCAAGGAAGAGTGGAAGATGGTGGTCGAGACGCGGAAGATCCTGGATCCGGCGATCGAGGTGATCGCGACCTGCGTGCGGGTGCCGGTGTTCGTCGGCCATTCCGAGGCGGTTCACCTGGAATTCAAGAAGCCGCTTTCGGCGGCCGAGGCCCGCGAGGCCCTGCGCCAGGCGCCGGGCGTCATGGTGATCGACAAGCGCGAGGACGGCGGCTACATCACGCCGCTCGAATGCGTCGGCGAATACGCGACCTATGTCTCGCGCATCCGCGAGGACAAGACCGTGAAGCACGGCCTCGCGCTCTGGGTAGTCTCGGACAACCTGCGCAAAGGCGCCGCGCTGAACGCGGTCCAGATCGCCGAAGTGCTGATCAACAAGCACTTGAAAAAGGCGGCGTAAGCCTTTCGTACCGGACTCCGAGAGCCGGCCTGCGGGTATCCGCGGCCGCCGCCGTCGGCAGAACGATGAAAGAAATTCATCTTCCGAACGGACTTGCGACGGGAGAAGTCGTTTCGCGCGGGCGGTTCTTGCCCGCGGGTTAGCTTGGCGCGAGGCCAGCCTGTAGACTCGGGGCGCAGGCGGCCCAGGGAGAAACGGTCATGGACATCAGCACCTTCTCGGCTTTCGCGATCGCTATCCTCATCCTTGCGGTCGTATTCGTGTTCGGCGGGGTCAAGGTCGTACCGCAGGGCATGGAGTACACGGTCGAGCAGTTCGGCCGCTATACGCGGACGCTCCGGCCCGGGCTCCATTTCATCACCCCGATCGTCGAATCGATCGGCGCCAAGCTCAACATGATGGAGCAGGTGTTCGACGTCCCGACCCAGGAAGTCATTACCCGCGACAACGCCATGGTTTCGGTCGACGGCGTCGTCTTCTACCAGGTGCTCGACGCCGCGCGCGCCGCCTACGAGGTGAGCCAGCTCGAACGTTCGATCATGAACCTCACCATCACCAACGTCCGTACCGTGATGGGCTCGATGGACCTGGACGAGCTCCTCTCCAAACGCGACGACATCAACGCGCGGCTGCTCAAGGTGGTCGACGAAGCGACCAGCCCTTGGGGCGTCAAGGTGACCCGGATCGAGATCAAGGACATCACCCCGCCGCGCGACCTAGTCGACGCGATGGCCCGGCAGATGAAGGCCGAGCGCGACAAGCGCGCCAACGTGCTCGAGGCCGAAGGCCACCGCCAGTCGCAGATCCTGCGCGCCGAGGGCGAGAAGCAGGCGGCGATCCTCGAAGCCGAAGGCCGGCGCGAGGCGGCGTTCCGCGACGCCGAGGCACGCGAGCGGGCGGCCGAGGCCGAGGCCAAGGCGACGGCGATGGTCTCGGACGCGATCGCCGGCGGCAGCGTCAACGCGATCAACTACTTCGTCGCGCAAAAATACGTCGAAGCACTAGGTGCGTTCGCCGCCTCGCCCAACCAGAAGGTGATGTTCCTGCCGCTCGAGGCGTCGAGCGTGATCGGGGCGATCGGCGGTATTGCCGAGATCGCGCGGCAGGCGTTCGGCCCGGGCGGCGACCGCGCGTCGCCACCCGCCAAGCCCTAAGTGGAGGCTCTGGTGGACGGTTTCTTCGCCTCGCTCACGTTCTGGCACTGGTGGATCCTGGGCGCGGTGCTGGTCATGCTCGAGATCCTGGCGCCCGGCGTGTTCTTGCTCTGGCTCGGCGTCGCCGCGATCATCGTCGGCATCGTCGCGGTCGCGGTGCCGACCATGGGCTGGGAGGTCCAAGCGGTGCTTTTCGCGGTGATCGCGGTCGCGAGCGTCTACCTCGCGTGGCGCTTACTCGGCCGCAACAAGGAGACGACCGACCATCCCGATTTGAACCGCCGCGGCCGCGAGCTGATCGGGCGCTCGTTCACCTTGGCCGAGCCGATCGTCCAAGGCCGCGGCCGTCTCAAGGTCGGCGATTCGCTCTGGGTCATCGCCGGCCCCGACCTGGCGGCCGGGGCCGCGGTCAAGGTGGTCGATCTCGACGGCACCGTGCTCAAGGTCGAGCAGGCGTAACCCGCCGATGATCCCGCTTCGCACCTCGGTTACGCTTATCGATCCGCCGGGGGCGACGATCGGCATCATCCTCGCGCTCGTCGTCCTCTACCTGTTTCAGGCGAGCCTGCCGCCCGACGTGGCCGAGCGCTTCGTCATGAACAACGCGCTCGTCCCGGCCCGCTATGCCGACCCGGCGGCGGTCGCGCGCTGGAATCTGGCGCCCGACAACTATCTGCCGTTCTTCACCAACGCCTTCATGCACGCGGATGCCTGGCACTTGCTCGTCAACGCCTGGGCGCTGTGGGTCTACGGCTCGGCGCTCGAGCAGCGGCTGGGGATGCTGCGCCTCGTCGTGCTCTACCTCCTCGCCGGGATCTCGGCGAGCGCTGCGCACGCAGTTGCGCATCCGACCTCGGTCGTACCGGCGCTTGGCGCCTCGGGCGCTGTCGCCGGAGTTTTGGGCGGTTTCGCCTTCGCCTACCCGCGTGAGCGCGTGACGACCATCGCGCTGCCGGTCCCGCGCCTGGTCAGGTGGCCGGCGCTGGCCTTCGTCATCGTCTGGGCTGCGCTCCAAGCGATCATGGGGATCGCCGACTTGGCCGCGCCGACGGCGCCCGAGAAGGCCGCGGGCGGCGTCGCATGGTGGGCGCATGTGGGCGGTTTCATCGCCGGGCTCGCGCTGGGGCGGCTTCTGACCATCACGCGCAAGGAGGTACGCGCGATCGGCCCGGCGCTGGGCGGTGTTCGCGCGATCGGCCAAGCCCGCCAGGCGGCGGTCACCATCGGCGGCGGACGCGGGGCGGGCGCTGTCGTCGCGGCCCCCGCCGCCGTCAACGCGATCAAGAGTCTGGAGCAGGCCCGCCCGGCATCGTCGAGTCGAACCTCAAGCCGCTCGCCGTGGCGCGCGGCCACGGCCAAGGCGCCGTGGTTTCGGGGCGGGAAATAGCGCGGTTTCGGCAACGTCGCGGTCGCGTCGTTGACTTAACGAAGGCGGCAGTCTTAAATCGACGGACGGTCGCCGATTTCAAGAAGCAGGGGGAATGGCCGCCGCACCGGCGCGTTTTCCGTCGTTCCTCCCTTACCAGCAGCGAGGCCCACGATGGCAGACGTGAACCGTCCCCTCTCGCCCCATCTTCAAGTCTACCGACCGCAGATCACCTCGATCCTGTCGGTCATCCACCGCGGCACCGGCGTCGTGCTCGGAATCGGCACGCTCCTGCTCGCGTGGTGGCTGATCGCGGCCGCCTCCGGACCCGAGGCTTACGCTCAATTCAACTGGTTCATCAGCGGCTGGATCGGGCGCCTGGTCCTGCTCGGCTTCACCTATTCGCTGTTCTACCACCTCTGCAACGGCATCCGGCACCTGTTCTGGGACATCGGCGCCGGGTTCGAACTGGCGTCGGTCAGCGCGACCGGCTGGGTGGTGGTGATCTTCTCGCTCGGCTTGACCGGGCTCGCCTGGATCGCCGGCTACTACATGCGAGGTGCGCTATGAGCATGCAAAGCCCGTTGGGGCGCGTTCGCGGCTTGGGCTCGGCCAAGAACGGCACCCATCATTGGTGGCACCAGCGCTTGACCGCGCTCGCCCTGATTCCGCTCACGCTCTGGTTCGCGATCTCGATCGTCGCGATGACCGGGGCCAGCCACTCCGCCATGCTCGATTGGATGAACTCGCCGATCGTCGCCGGCTTGATGGTGCTGTTGCTGGCGGCCGGGTTCTATCACCTGAAGCTCGGCATGCAGGTCGTGATCGAGGACTACGTCCACGTCGAGTGGCAGAAGATCACGGCGCTCATCATCGTGCAGTTCGGCTGCTGGGCGCTCGGGCTCGCCTCGATCATGGCGGTCGTTTGGGTTTGGACGGGAGGCTGAGATGGCTGCCTACGACATCATCGACCACACCTACGACGTCGTCGTGGTCGGCGCCGGCGGCGCCGGTTTGCGCGCGGTGGTCGGCTTGGCCGAAGCCGGCCTCTCCACCGCCTGCCTCACCAAGGTGTTCCCGACCCGCAGCCACACGGTCGCGGCCCAAGGCGGCATCTCGGCCGCGCTCGGCAACATGGGCCAGGACGACTGGCGCTGGCACATGTACGACACCGTCAAGGGCGCCGACTGGCTCGGCGACCAGGACGCGATCGAGTACATGTGCAAAGAGGGCCCGGCCGCGATCATCGAGCTCGAGCACTACGGCGTGCCGTTCTCGCGCACCGAGACCGGCACCATCTACCAGCGCGCGTTCGGCGGCATGACCGCCGAGTACGGCAAGCGCATCATCCAGCGCACCTGCGCCGCCGCCGACCGCACCGGCCACGCCATCTTGCACACGCTCTACCAGCAGTCGATCAAGCACGACGTCGAGTTCTACGTCGAATACTTCTCGCTCGGCCTGATCATGGAGAACGGCGTTTGCCGGGGCGTGATGGCGTGGAACCTGGACGACGGCTCGCTCCACCGTTTCCGCGCCCACCTCGTGATCCTGGCGACCGGCGGCTACGGCCGCGCCTACTTCTCGGCGACCTCGGCCCACACCTGCACCGGCGATGGCAACGCCATGGTGCTCGAAGCCGGCCTGCCCTTGCAGGACGTCGAGTTCGTCCAGTTCCACCCGACCGGCATCTACGGCTCGGGCGTCTTGATCACCGAGGGCGCCCGCGGCGAAGGCGGCTTCCTTGTCAATTCGCAGGGCGAGCGCTACATGGAGCGCTATGCGCCGAACGCCAAGGACCTGGCTTCGCGCGACGTCGTGAGCCGCGCCTCGACCATCGAGATCCGCGAGGGCCGCGGCGTCGGACCCAACAAGGACCACGTGTTCCTGCATTTGGACCACCTGGACCCCAAGATCCTCGAAGAGCGGCTCCCCGGCATCTCCGAGAGCGCCCACGTCTTCGCCGGCGTCGACGTCACGCGCCAGCCGATCCCGGTGATCCCGACCGTCCACTACAACATGGGCGGCATCCCGACCAACTACTGGGGCGAGGTGCTGATCAAGAAGGGCGACAATCCCGACCACGTCGTCCCCGGCCTGATGGCGATCGGCGAGGCGGCATGCGTCTCGGTCCACGGCGCCAATCGCCTGGGCTCGAACTCGCTCCTCGACTTGGTCGTGTTCGGCCGCGCCGCCGGCATCCGCGCCGCGCAGCTGGTCAAGCCCGGCACGCCGCACAAGAACCTGCCGAAGAACGCGGGCGACGAAGCGGTCGCCAAGTTCGACTATTACCGCAACGTCAAGGGCAAGCTCCCGACCGCGACCATCCGCCTCGACATGCAGCGGGTGATGCAGGCGAACTGCGCCGTGTTCCGCACCGGCGAGGTCATGGACGAAGGCGTCAAGAAGCTCGAGGGCGTGCGCCAGTCGATGAGCGAGATCGGGATCAAGGACCGCTCGCTGATCTGGAACTCCGATCTCATGGAGACGATCGAGCTCGACAACCTGATGCAGCAGGCGATCTGCACCATGCACGCCGCCGCCAACCGCAAGGAAAGCCGCGGCGGTCATGCACGCGAGGACTACAAGGACCGCGACGACGCCAACTGGATGAAGCACACGCTGGTGTCGTACGACAAGAAAACCGGCAAGACGTCGATCGATTACCGGCCGGTCCACGCCTACACGCTCTCCGACGAAGTCGAGTACATCCCGCCCAAGGCGCGGACGTACTGAGCGCTAGCGGAACCGGATCACGCGAGGATCACCATGGCCGAATTCACCCTGCCGCAGAACTCGAAAATCCGCCCGGGCACGACCCACGCCGCGCCGGCCGGGGCCAAGCGCACCAAGAAGTTCAAGGTCTATCGCTGGAACCCCGACGACAAGAAGAACCCGCAGGTCGATATCTACGAGGTCGATTTGGACAGCTGCGGGCCGATGGTTCTGGACGGCCTGATCAAGATCAAGAACGAGATCGATTCGACGCTTACGTTCCGCCGTTCGTGCCGCGAGGGCGTGTGCGGCAGTTGCGCGATGAACATCGACGGCACCAACACGCTGGCCTGCACCAAGGCGATCGCCGACGTGAAGGGCGACGTCAAGGTGTACCCCTTGCCGCATTTGCCGGTGGTGAAGGACCTGGTGCCCGACCTCACCACCTTCTACGCCCAGTACAAGTCGATCAAGCCGTGGCTGCAGTCGACCACGCCGCCGCCGCCCGATCGCGAGCGCAAGCAGTCGCAGGACGAGCGCAAGAAGCTGGACGGGCTGTGGGAATGCATCCTCTGCGCCTCGTGCTCGACCAGCTGCCCGTCCTATTGGTGGAACGGCGACCGTTACCTCGGCCCGGCGATCCTGCTGCAGGCCTATCGCTTCCTGGTCGATTCGCGCGACGAGGCGACCGGCGAGCGCCTGGACAATTTGGAAGATCCGTTCCGGCTCTACCGCTGCCACACGATCTTGAACTGCACTAAGACCTGCCCCAAGGGCTTGAACCCGGCCAAGGCGATCGCCGAAATCAAGAAGATGCTGGTCGAGCGGCAGGTCTGAGCGCCGCTCACCGGCACCATCCGTCCGCTCCCCTCGAGGGGGGCGGGGACGTCCATCATGATGGGCCCCCCTCGTCCGCGCGCGAGAGGGGCGCTAAGGTCGCGGGCCAACGAATAGGCGCGCGAACACCGTCCCCGACGAGGCCCCCATGGCGATCACCACCCTCCACCACTACGTGAACGGCGAGCGCGTCCCGGGCCGGAGTGGACGCGTGGGCGAGGTCTTCAACCCGGCGACCGGCGACGTGACCGCGCGGGTGCCGTTCGCCGCCGCGCCCGAGGTCGACGGCGCGGTCAAGGCGGCACTAGCCGCGTTCCCGGCCTGGGCCGAGACGCCGCCCTTGTCGCGCGCCCGCGTCCTCTTCAAGTTCCGCGAGCTCCTGCTCGCCAACCTCGAGGCGATCGCCCGGATCGTCACGTCCGAGCACGGCAAGACCATTCCCGACGCCAAGGGCTCGATCACGCGCGGGCTCGAGGTGGTCGAGTTCGCGTGCGGCATCCCGCAGCTCCTCAAGGGCGAGTTCACCGAGAGCGTAGGCTCCGGGGGCATCGACGCCTGGTCGATGCGCCAGCCGTTGGGCGTGTGCGCCGGTATCACGCCGTTCAACTTCCCGGCGATGGTGCCGCTCTGGATGTTTCCGGTCGCGCTCGCCTGCGGCAACACCTTCGTCTTGAAGCCCTCGGAACGCGATCCCTCGACCGCGCTCCGCATGGCCGAGCTGCTGGCCGAGGCCGGGCTGCCCGACGGCGTCTTCAACGTCGTGAACGGCGACAAGGAAGCGGTCGATGCGCTGCTCCATCACCCCGACGTCGCGGCGGTCTCGTTCGTCGGCTCGACCGCGATCGCCGAGTATGTCTACAAGACCGCCGCGTCGACCGGGAAGCGCGTCCAGGCGCTGGGCGGCGCCAAGAACCACATGGTCGTGATGCCCGACGCCGACATGGATCAGGCGGCCGAGGCCTTGATCGGCGCCGCCTACGGTTCGGCCGGCGAGCGCTGCATGGCGGTCTCGGTCGCGGTCGCGGTCGGCAGCGCGGCGGAGCCGTTACTCGAGCGCTTGGAGCCGCGCGTGCGCGCGCTCAAGGTCGGGCCGGGCAGCGATCCCGATTCGGAAATGGGCCCGCTCGTCACCCGCCAGCATCTGGAGAAGGTCAGGGGATATATCGACCGGGGCGTCGCCGAAGGCGCCGCGCTTCGGGTCGACGGCCGCGGCTTGAAGCTGCAAGGCTACGAGAACGGATTCTTCATCGGCGGCACGCTGTTCGATCGCGTGACCCGCGACATGAAGATCTACCAGGACGAAATCTTCGGGCCGGTGCTGTCGGTGGTGCGGGCGGGCTCGTTCGACGAAGCCCTGGGCCTCGCCAACGACCACGAGTACGGCAACGGCGCCGCCATCTTCACCCGCGACGGCGATGCCGCCCGCACCTTCGTCAACCGCGCCAAGATCGGCATGGTCGGGGTCAACGTGCCGATCCCGGTGCCGATGGCGTTCCATTCGTTCGGCGGCTGGAAGCGATCGCTGTTCGGCGACCACTACGTGCACGGACCCGAGGGCGTGCGGTTCTACACCCACCTGAAGACCGTGACCGCGCGGTGGCCGACCGGGATCCGCGCGCGCGCCGAGTTCGCGATGCCAACGATGCGGTAAACTTCGTCCGGCGTGCGCTTGCGGCACGATCCGGGGCCGGCTTTATAGCTGTTCTCCGCCGCGGAGGTCACATGGCCTGGTCGACGGCGATAGGGGTTTTGATGCTGGCCAGCGCGCTCGCTGGGCTCGGCACGTTCGTGCCGACAGTTCCCGTCTTGGCCCAAACCACGACGATACCTGGCAGTCCGATCAAATTTCCCACCGAGGCCGCGCTTTTCTTGCGCTGGAGCAACATGAAACAGACGTTTCTGTTTCGACCCGCCCAGGGCGACGGCCCATTTCCCGCAGTGGTCGTTCTACCTCCCTGCGGCGGCATGGGCCTGAACAGCTTCGACTGGGCGGAACGCCTCACCAAGGAAGGCTATGTGGCGTTGCTCGTCGAGAGCAACACCGCGCGCGGCATCACCCGCAACTGTTCCAACCAGCCAGCGATCAAGCTCGACCAGCAGATGGTGGACGCCGCGGCGGCGCTCGAGCACCTGAGGCGGCTGACGATCGTTATGGGCGACCGCCTCGCGGTTCTCGGGTTCTCGTTCGGCGGCATGGTCGCGCTGCGCATGGCGAGTGCGACCTACCAAAAAGACATGGCGTTCGGGCCACGCGGGCTGAAGGCCGTGGCGTCGTTCTATCCGTGGTGCGATCGCAATGGCCGCGGCTACGACAGCCGCGACATCGTCACGGACGGCATTCCCCCCGACATCGTGACCCCGACGATGCTGTTTGCCGGTGGAAAAGACGACGAGAGCCTGCCCCAACCTTGTATCGAGAACGTCGAACGTGTCCGATCCCGCGGGAGACCGATCTCCCTGAAGCTGTATCCAAACGCGACGCATGGCTTCGACATGAGGAACTATGGGCTCGAAGGGCGCCGGAACCCGCAGGGCTATTTCTATCGTTACGATCCCGACGCGACCGCAGATTCCTGGCGCGAAGTAAACGCGTTTTTCGCCCGCGAGCTCGCAACCCCGTACGCCCCTCCGCCCGCCCCCACCCGCACCGGGCCACAACCGGAGGAGGGCTACGCAGAAGAGCGAAATCGCCTTCTGCGATAGTCGGTACTAGTGCAGCCGACCGGCATCCGCGCGCGGGCCGAGTTCGCGATGCCGACGATGCGGTGAACGCGTCGGCGGGTCGGGTCTACCAGATCGGCGTCGCCGCCACCGCCGGCGTCATCGCGACCGCGGTCGTCGGTGGCCGTTGTTCGGGTGGATCGTCCGGGCTCCGCGGCGGCCCGGCATCACCGCGCCGCGCCGTATCGATCCCGAGCGCGCCCAGCGAATCGAGGCCGCGAAAATCCTTGGCGGTCGCCGGCGCGCCGCGCGTCTCGCAGAGTTTCCGATCCTGGCGGAGCGCGCTCTCCAGGATGCGACAGTCCTTGCCGGTCGCGGCATCGAGCGCGTGTTCGGCGACGCCCTTGCCCGACGACGCGGTCATGATCGCCGAGGTCGCGGTGATCGCGTGATCCAAGAGCGGCGCGCCGACGATCGCGCCCATGCAGCCGGACGTCGCGGCGGCGAGGAGGTCGGCAGCGACAAGACGAACGCCGGTACCAACGCGCATGGTCAGTCTCCCTTGATCGGGCGACCCCTCCCCCAGGGCAAACTGCGTTGGCTTGTTCGTCGATTGGCCGGCTGGCGACGCCGGTCTCGGGGAAAATACTGATCTATTTTTATATGAATGACAAATGGTTAGAAGCCGATCTTATGACAAAATGTTACCAAATGAGCCGGGCCAGCGCCGCCGCCGGTCGGACGCCGCGGGCGCGGCAGGCGGCGGCGAGCTTGGCGCCGTCGGGCGCTTCGCCGTCCGCGAGCGCGAGCTCGGCACCGTGGATGCCCGAAGCCACCAGGTAGCCGTCGATGCCGGCGCGATTGGCGCCGGCAATATCGGTCAGAAGCGAATCGCCGACCGCGAACACCGCCCCCTTGGCGATGCCCGTGAACAGCGCGAAGCAGGCGGCGTAGGCCGCGGCATGCGGCTTGCCGTGATAGACGACGCGACCGCCACGGGCTTCGTAGGCCTGGGCGAGGGCGCCGGCGCACAGCACATGGCGCGTACCGCGTTGAACTTCGAGGTCGGGGTTGGCGCAGATCATCGGCAGGCCGCGCGCCAGCGCTTCCGCCATGAACGCGTCGTAGTCGGCGACCGTCTCGCGGTCGTCGTCGAACAGCCCGGTCGCGGCGACGAAGGTCGCGCGCGCGAGATCGGGAACGACTTCGTAATCCAAGCCTTCCATCAGGCCCCAGTCGCGCTCGGGCCCCAAACGAAAGTAGCGTTCGCCGAGCCCGGCGTGAAACGGATCGTCGCGGCGCTCGAGCGCGGCGCGGGTCAAATCGCCCGACGTGACGATCGCGTCGTAGGCCGCGCGCACGACGCCGAGCTCTTCGAGCCGGCGCACGACCTCTTGCGATCGCCGCGGCGCGTTCGAGAGGAGAACGGTGCGGATGCCGGCGGCGCGGAACCGCGCAAGGCAGTCGACCGCGGCCGGATAGGCCGCAATGCCGTTGTGGATCACGCCCCACAGGTCGAGGATCGCGGCGCGATAGCGCGACGCGACGCCGCCGATGCCGTCGAGGATCGGAATCGCGTCGGTCATCGGTACGACCCCCTCCCTACCCTCCCCCTCTCCGAGGGGGAGGGGCTGTGACCGACGGGTCTCCGCCCTCTGCGCAGCAGGGGGAGGGTAGCGAGGGGGTCGGCGAGCCACGCGGCAAGGTCGGCCCCGCGCTAATGCTCGAACCGGCTCGGCTTGGGTTCGCCGAACAGATAGCCCTGGCCGAAGTCGATGTTGTGCTCGATCAAGCTGATCACCATCGCTTCGGTCTCGACCTTCTCGGCGATCAAGGCGATCCCGGCCCGTTTCATCGCGAGTTTCAGGTCTTCGATATGGACCGGGAGGTCGGCCTGGTGGCGCGCCGACATCAGCGTGTCGGCGCCGACCTTGAGGAATTTGACGCCGCGCTTGGCCAGCGCGCCGATGTCGATGTGCAGCGAGCGAACGCGGTCGATCGAGAGGCCGAAGCCGAGCCGCGCCAGCCGCGCCAGGTCGGTCTCGACGTCGGCATCGTTCAAGTCGTCCTGGCCGAACTCGAAGAACAACACCGGCGCGAGCTCGGTGTTGTGCTCGAGAAAATCGACGAACTGCGGGAAGAACGCCTTGTCCGACAGCGACCAGCGCGAGATGTTGCAGAAGAACCCGAGGTTGGGGTTGTCGCGGAGCGCGCGGCGCACGAGCTGGACACAGCGGAACAGCAGCAAGTTGTCGATCGTCGAGATGTAGCCCTGTTCGGCGGCGACCGCGATGTAGCGCTCGGGCAGGATGACGCTGCCGTCCTCGTGGCGGATGCGCGAGAAGGTCTCGTAGAACTGGACGTCCCGCTGCGGCAGCCGCACCACCGGCTGTAGGTAAAGGTCGACCCGGTTCTCGCGAAGCGCGCGCTTGGTGATTTCGAGGACCTCGGCGTCGGAGAGCGACTTCGGCTGGATCACCGGCAGCGGCTGGGTGGTGTTGGACAGAACGTCGCGCTTGGCGGTACCGGTCGCGTTGGCGGCGCGCATCCCGCGCTTGGCGTTGAGCTGGGTGAGGAGGCTCCGCAGCACCCGCATCTCCGAGACGATCTCGGCGTTCGAGCGGGCGACGTCGCCGTCGGAAACGAGCACGGTAAGATCGGCGATCTTGGCTTCGGTCGAACCGCGCAGTGCGTCATGCGCCGTCGTCAGCACGCGCACGTCGCGGCCGAGGCGCCGGCTGACCGCGACCTGCACCGCCGCGATATGGGCGAGCGCCGCCGCCACGAACACGAACGCCGCGGCGGCATGGGCGCCGTAGGAAGGGAGGTCGGGTACCAACGCCGGCAGTTCGCGCGCTACGATGGCGGCGAGCGCGGCGTAACAGCCGATCAGGAATAGGCGTGCGAACCACATTGCGGTCGGGCGGACGGTAGCACAGCTCACGCCCGCGCTTCCTGCCGCAGCCGCCGATCACGCGTTGGCGTCGACTGCTGCCGATCACGCGTCGCCGCCGACCGCCCTTGTTCACGCATCGGCGCCGACCGCCGCCCCCACTGCGGCGAAGCCGTCGCGGCTGATGAGCGCGGCGAGCTCGGCGTTGGCGCGCCCGAGCAGGTCGGGACCGTCATAGATCATCGCCGTATAAAGTTGCACCAGGGTCGCGCCCGCCCGGATCTTGGCGTAGGCATCGGCGCCCGAGCCGATGCCGCCGACCCCGATCAGGGGCAGCCGGCCTCCGGTCAGGCGGTAGAAATCGCGCAGCACCGCGGTCGAGGGAGCGAACAGGGGCGCCCCGCTCAAGCCCCCGGTCTCGTGGCGATGACGGCTCTTCAAGCCCTCGCGCGCGCCGATCGTGGTGTTGCCGACGATGAGCCCGTCTAGTCCTTTGGCGAGCGCCACCTCGGCGATCGCGGCGCGTTCGTCGGGGTCGAGGTCGGGCGCAACCTTGGCGAGGATCGGGACGGCGCGGGCGCCGGCGGCGACCGCTTCGGCGCGCGCGGCATGGAGCCGGTCGAGCAGTTCGCCCAATACGGCGCGGCTCTGGAGCGCGCGTAACCCGGGCGTATTGGGCGAGGACACGTTGACGGTGACGTAGGCGACGGCGGCGTGGAGCGCCCGGAACCCGGTGACATAGTCGGCGATCCGATCCGCGCTCTCCTTGTTGGCCCCGAGATTGGCGCCGACGATGCCAGGCCGACCGCGCCGCGCCGCGAGCCGGACCGCGGCACGCGCGAGGCCGCCGCTATTGAACCCCAGGCGGTTGATGACGGCGCGGTCCTCGGTCAGGCGAAAGAGGCGTGGCCGCGGATTGCCGGGTTGGGGCTCGGGCGTGATCGAGCCGACCTCGACGAAGCCGAAGCCGAGCTCGAGCGCCCGGTCGGGGACGCGTGCGTCCTTGTCGAACCCGGCCGCGAGCCCGATCGGGTTCGGAAAGTCCAACCCCAACGCCCGAACGCGAAGACGCGGATCGGCCGCCGGCAGTGCCCCGGCGGCCAATCCCCACGCCAGCGCGGCGAGCGCGACCGCGTGCGCGCGTTCGGGGTCGAGGGCGAAAAGCCACGGTCGGATCAGGCGAAACGGGAGCACGGCATCGCTGGTTTGGAAGGAACGGCGCGGAGCGGTCGCGGTACCCCTTTAAAATAGCTGCTTGCGCGGTAAGCCGCCGCTGTATTATCGGCTGGCGCCGCCATGCGCATCGTTTCGCTCTTTATCGTCCTCGTCGTCGCGGGCTTTGTCGCTGGGACCGTTGGTGCCCAGCCGGCCTTCGATGCCAGCCGCGACCTCGTCGCACGGCTTGCCGCCGCCGTGCGCGCGCCGTGCGCTTATCCAGGGGATACGTTCCGGCAGATGGCGGGCCGGCTTGGGCCCGACGTCGGCTTGATCCACCAGCAGGGCCTCCGCGACCGCGCCGAGCCGATCGGCTGGCAACGGACCTTCGCCCTCAAACCCTACGGCATGATCGAAGTCACCCGGCTGGCGCCGCCCGACGCCCGCGGCCATATTTCGGCCGAGCTCCAATTGGCCGCCGGCGACCGGCTGCTGCCGGTGCTCTCGGTCCTGGCCGGGCTCGACTGCACCGTGATCGAGGCGCGCCGGCTCGTTTATGACGGACGGGGCCAGCTCGACCGCATGATCGTCCTCGACGCCGAGCTCGAGCCGACCGGGGCGAGCTCGCCGCTCAATCCGCCGGTGCCCGACGCCGAAGCGCCCGATCCCGGCGGGATCCGCATCGCCGTGGTCGATACCGGCGTCAATTACTTGCTGCCGCCGATCGCCGCCGCTCTCGCCCGCGACAGCCAGGGCCGCGCGCTCGGTTACGACTATTGGGACCTCGACCCCTATCCGTTCGACAGCGACACCCGGCGCTCGGCGTTCTATCCGATGCACCAGGGTACGCGCACCGCGAGCGTGATCGTCGCCGAAGCACCCAAGGCGCGAATCGTTCCCTACCGGTTTCCGTTTCCCGATCTCGGGCTCATGGCCGACCTCGTCCGCGATGCCGATGCCGCCGGCGCGCGCATTGTCGTGATTTCCTACGCCGCCGCGGCCGAGGGCGACTGGGACGCGTTCATCGAAGCCGCCGAGGCGCGGCCCAATCTCCTGATCATCGCCGCCGCCGGGCCGGGCGGGCGCAACCTGGACGTGACCGCCGAACCGCCGGCGACGCTCGTGCTCCCCAACGTCATCGTCGTGACCGCCGCCGACAAGCGCGGGCGGCTCCTGGGCAACGCCAACTACGGCCCGCGCTCGGTCCATTTGGCGGTCGCCGCCGAAGACGTTGCGGTGATCGACTTTTCCGGGCAGCGCGGGCTCGGCTCGGGCACCGGGATCGCCGCCGCCCGGCTCGCGGCCTACGCCGCCCGGCTGTTGGCCGCCAACCCCGACTGGACGATGACGCGGCTTCGCGAGGGCCTGCTCAAGGCCGGCCGGCCGCCGGTTGGCGAGCCCGCCCGCACCCGCCACGGCGTTGTCGTCGATTGAGCGTTGGCGCTAAAGCAGCCGCCGCTCGGGCTCGGCGCACGCGGCATCGTCGTTCTTGACCGAGTTGACCCACGTCGAGACCCGGGTTACGGCGAGGTCGGCGTCGGGGTAGGGCTGGAGCAGCATCTTGGCCGCGGCCGGATCGGCCGCGCCCAGCCACGCGTCGTGGTCGGCGCGCGCGAGGATCACCGGCATGCGATCGTGGATCGGCCGGAGCCGCGCATTCGCGTCGGTGGTGACGATGGTGCAGCTTTCGATCGGTTCGCCGCCCCCGGGCCCGCGCCGCTGCCACCGCTCCCACAAGCCCGCGAACGCGAACGGACCGCCGTCTCGGCGGGTGATCAAATAAGGCTGTTTGATCTTGCCTTCGAGCTTCCACTCGTAGAAACCGTCGGCCAGGACCAGACAGCGGCGGTGTACGAACGCCTCGCGGTAAGCCGGCTTCTCCGCGATGGTATCGGCGCGGGCGTTGATCATCATGGCGCCGCCTTTGGC
This sequence comes from Alphaproteobacteria bacterium, assembly GCA_016869275.1. Taxonomy (GTDB): domain Bacteria; phylum Pseudomonadota; class Alphaproteobacteria; order SHVV01; family SHVV01; genus SHVV01. Next base: position 28,902 of record VGEO01000019.1, read on the forward strand.
ATCCTTGGCCCAGGCCGGGATCAGGCCCCAGCGGAGCGTGACGAGTTCGGGTGCGCCGGCAGGCGCACGGCGCACCGCGTAAACCGGATCGGTCGGCGCGATGTTGTAGCGGGGCGGCGCGTTCGGCACCGCGCCGGTCAGCGTGAGATACGCGTAATACTCGGCCCAGGTGACCGATCGCTTGAACCGCCCGCACATTGACGCCGTTCCGCCGCTCGCCTACCCATGCCTGCTCAGCATCGTCCGAAGGCCGTCCATGCTGCACCTCTATGACTACCTAGCTTCGGGCAACGGATACAAGGTCCGGCTGGCGCTGCGCCTGCTCGGCCGGCCGTACCGGTTGACCGAGCTCGACATCCTGAAGGGCGAGACGCGCACGCCCGCGTTCCTCGCCAAGAACCCGAACGGCCGTATCCCTGCGCTCGAGCTCGAGGACGGGACCGTGCTGTGGGAGTCGAACGCGATCCTGTTCTACCTGGCCGACGGCACTCGCTTGCTCCCCACCGACCGCTTGTTGCGCGCCCAGGTGCTGCAGTGGATGTTCTTCGAGCAGTACAGCCACGAGCCCTATATCGCGGTAATGCGGTTCTGGCTCCACTACACCGGACTCGACGAGGACAAGCTCCGGCAGCGCGCGAAGAAGATGGAGGGCGGCTACGCCGCGCTCGCGGTCATGGAGAGCCGCCTGGCAGCCGCGCCATACTTCGTGGGGGGCGCGCTCTCGATCGCCGACCTCGCGCTCTACGCCTACACCCACGTCGCGCACGAAGGCGAGTTCGACTTGGGCCGCTTCCCGGCGATCCGCGCGTGGCTCGCGCGCATCGCCGCCGAGCCCGGCTACGCGCCGATCACGGCGGGGTAAAGTTTGCGCGTAGAGCGCACGTCATGATCCTGCTGCGGCGCCATCCAGATTTCCGGACCACTGCCAAGCCACTGACCGAGGCGAAGCGCCGTGTCGGCGGCAATAGCCCGGCGTTTATCGGTCCTGGTGCGCGCTGCTTTTCGCCAAGTCCTCGCCCGCCAGCGCGCGGCGGATCAGCGCGATGGTCTCTTCGACCCCGTAGAGCGCGATGAACGAGCCCATGCGCGGGCCTTCGCTCTGGCCGAGCAGCACTTCGTAGAGCGCCTTGAACCAGGCGCGCAGCTCGGCGAAGCCGTGGCGCTTGCCGACCTCGTAGACTTCGAACTGGATCGCTTCCGGATCGGCGGTCGGGGCGAAGCGGCCGAGCGTCGCGCCAAGATCGCCGAGTGCCGCCGCTTCGGCCGGGCTCGCCGGCCGGTAGCGTTTGGCCGGCTTGACGAAGTCTTGGTAGTAGGAGACGGCGTAGCCGACGAGTTCGTTCAGGATCGGCTGGGTCGCTGGGCTGGCGTCGGGTGCATAGCGGCTGATGAAGCCCCACAGGATCGCCGGCGCATCGGCGTTCACGACGCTCGCCAAGTTGAGCAGGATCCCGAACGTTATCGGCAGCGTCGCCGTCGGCGGGTTGCCGCCATGGATATGCCAGACCGGATTCGCGATCTGCTGGTCGCGCCCCTGGCCCGGGTATTTTTCGAGGTGGGTCAGGTACTCATCGACCGTCTTCGGGATCACGTCGAAATAGAGCCGCTTCGCCTTGCGCGGCGCGTTGTACATGTAAAGCGAGAGGCTGGCCGGCGAGGCGTAGCGCAGCCACTGATCGATCGTGAGGCCGTTGCCGCGCGACTTCGAAATCTTCTCGCCGTTCTCGTCGAGGAACAGCTCGTAGGTGAAGCCGGCCGGCGGCGTGCCGCCCAAGACGCGGCAGATCTGGCTCGACAGCCGGACCGAGTCGATCAGGTCCTTGCCCGACATCTCGTAGTCCACCCCGAGCGCGACCCAGCGCATCGCCCAATCCGCCTTCCACTGCAGCTTGCAGTGGCCACCGGTGACCGGCACCTCGGTCAATTGGCCGCGATCGTCGCGGTAGTTGACGGTGCCGGCGTCGACGTCCCAGGCGACGATCGGCACCTGCAGGACGACGCCGGTGCGCGGGCAGATGGGGAGGAACGGCGAATAGGTCGCACGCCGTTCGGGCCCCAACGTCGGCAAGATCACGTCGCGCACGGCTTCGTAATTCGCGAGGACGCGCTTGAGCGTCGCATCGAACACGCCGGTCTTGTAGCAGGTGGTCGCGCTCTTGAACTCGTAGGCGAACCCGAAGCGATCGAGAAACGCCTTGAGCCGGCCGTTCATGTTGTGGCCGTAGCTTTCGGCGGTGCCGTAGGGATCGGGGATCGCCGTCAGCGGCTTTCCCAAGTGCGCCGCGACCATGTCGCGGTTGGGAACGTTGTCGGGCACGCGGCGGAGCCCGTCCATGTCGTCGGAGAACGCGAACAGGCGCGTCGGCCAGTCGCAGAGCTGCCGGAACGCGTGCTGCACCATCAACGTGCGCGCGACCTCACCGAAGGTGCCGATATGGGGCAAGCCCGAGGGCCCGTAGCCGGTCTCGAACAGCACATAGCCCTTGGCCGGCGCCGCGGCGCCCAGGCGCGCCAGCAGGCCTTGCGCCTCGACGAACGGCCACGCTTTGGCGGCGCGGGCGAGATCGGTGTCGGTCGGGTTCATGACGAGGCATCCCTTACCTGCCCGAGGCGGACGAGGGAAGAGGGCATCGCACGGGGCCCAGCCTATACTGGCGCCCTATGCCCGCCGTTTCGGCTCTGCTCCCGCCGGTCCCGGTCCTCATCGCCGACGCCCGCGACGCGCTCTGGCTGACGTCCGATGGCGAGGTCGAAGTCGTGAGCCATGCCGAGGCGCGAGCGCGTGCGACCAAGGGGCCGACGCTCCTTTGTTACGCCGCGCTGCAGGCGCGCTACCTCGGAGGAACGCGCTTTCCGGCGTTCGACGTGCTCGAGCTTTTCGCCTTCGTCCGCCCGGCGACCTTCGCAGTGCCGACCCCGGCCGGTCTCGCCGCGGCGTTGGGCTTTGTCCCGCCCGCCGACCGCGCGGCCGAAGCGATGTCGCTGTTGCGGGCGGTCGAGGAACTGCTGACCCGGGCCCAGACCACGGTGCGCGACCCGGCCGGGCACCGTTTGATCGCGGCGATGGCGCGGGGCGGCTGGCCCTGGGCAAAGCCGCTCGCGCGTGCGATCGGGATCGCGCTCGATCAGCCGGCGGCCCACGGCGCGGATCGGCTCGGGCTCGACGTGTGGACGCGGCTTCCGGCGTGGGAGGCCGAGCCGCCGCCGGACCCGCCGGGCGACCGTGCGGTAACCGCCGCCGAAGCGGAGGATCGCCTCCGCGACCTCGTCGGCGTCGATGCCGAAGCGCGGCCCCAGCAAGCGAGTTACGCCCGGGCCGCCGCGGCCGCGTTCGCGCCGCGCGACCAAGCCGGCGCCCCCAACGTCGTCCTCGCCGAAGCCGGCACCGGCACCGGCAAGACGCTGGGCTACGTCGCCTCGGCGAGCGTGTGGGCCGAAAAGAACCTAGGCGCCGTCTGGGTATCGACCTTCACCAAGAATTTGCAGCGCCAGATCGATCAAGAGCTCGACCGGCTCTATCCGCAGCCCGCGATCAAGCGCCAGAAGGTCGTGGTCCGCAAGGGCCGCGAGAACTACCTCTGCCTCCTGAACCTCGAGGAAGCGGCGAGCCGCGCCGCGCTGGGCGGCAGCAGCGTCGCGCTCGGCCTGGTCGCGCGCTGGGCCGAAGCGACCCGCGACGGCGATATCGTCTCCGGCGACTTTCCGGCGTGGCTCGCCGACCTCGCCCGCTTCGCCCCGACCTTGGGCCTCGCCCATCACCGCGGCGAGTGCGTCTACGCCGCCTGCCCGCACTACAGCCGCTGCTACGCAGAGCGTTCGATCCGGGCGGCCCGCCGCGCCGATATCGTGATCGCGAACCACGCGCTGGTTCTGGCGCAAGCCGGGTCGGCCGAGGACGAGGATCCGCGCATCCCGACGCGGTACGTGTTCGACGAAGGCCACCATCTGTTCGATGCCGCCGATTCGGCTTACGCCGCGCACCTGTCCGGAACCGAGATGAGCGAGCTCCGGCGCTGGCTCCGCGGCGAGGGGCGACGCCAGAACCGAATTCGCGGGCTCGAGCGGCGGGTCGGCGATCTGATCGCGGGCGATGCCGACGCCGCCACCGACCTCGCGCAAGCGATGAAGGCCGCGAGCGTGCTGCCGGGGCCAGGTTGGCTGGCGCGTGTCACCGAGGGCCGGGCCGAGGGTGCGGCCGAAGCTTTCCTCGCCGCGGCGGCGACGCACGTCACGGCGCGGAGCACCGGTCCGGCCGGAACCGGGTACGGCGAGGAAGCCGAAGCCACCGCACTCGGCGAACCGCTCCGCCGCGCGGGCGCCGCGCTCGCCGCCGGCCTGGGCGCGCTCAACCGCCCGCTCACGCGCCTGAACCGCGCGCTCGCCGCCAAGCTCGACGCCGAAGCCGCCGACCTCGAGAGCGCCACCCGGCTCAAGGTCGAGGCGGCGATGCGGAGCTTGGCGTTCCGGAGCGCAATGCTCACCGCGTGGCTCGGCATGCTCGAAGCGATCGTCGACCAAGTGTCGGTCGCAGCGGCCAACGCCGCACCGGCGCCGGCCGGCGCCGCCGCAGACGCGGACGCGGCAGGCAGCCAAGCGTTCGTCGACTGGTTCGCGGTCGAACGCACCGGCGGGCGGATCTTCGATGTCGGGCTTTATCGCCACTGGCTCGATCCGACGCTCCCGTTCGCGCGCACCGTGCTGGCGCGCGCCCACGGCGCCGTCATCACCTCGGCCACGTTGCGCGATCGCGCGCTTCCGGCCGAAGCCGACGGCACCGCCTGGCAGACCGCCGAGATCCGTACCGGCACGCTTCACCTGCCGCTTCCCGCGAAACGGGTGAGCGTGCTCTCGCCGTTCGACTATGCGCGCGCGACCCGCATCTTCGTCGTGACCGATGTGCAGCGCGATCAGCCCGACCAGATCGCCGCCGCCTATCGCGAGCTCTTTCTGGCGGCCGGTGGCGGCGCGCTCGGCCTGTTTACGGCGATCGCGCGGTTAAAACGAACCTACGCCAAGATCGCCGATCCGTTGACGCAAGCCGGGGTCAAGTTGTTGGCGCAGCACATCGACCCGATGGACGTCGGCACCCTGGTCGACATTTTTCGCTCCGAGCGCGATACCTGCCTGCTCGGCACCGACGCGGTCCGCGACGGGGTCGACGTACCCGGGCCTTCGCTTCGCCTGATCGTGTTCGATCGGGTGCCGTGGCCGCGCCCCGGCATCCTCCACCGCGCGCGGCGCGAAGCCTTCGGCGGCAAGTATTACGACGAGATGATCGTCCGCCTCCGCTTGAAGCAAGCGTTCGGGCGCTTGATCCGGCGTGCCGGCGATACCGGCGTGTTCGTCCTCTTAGATCGCATGACGCCCTCGCGTCTCCTGGATGCATTCCCGGAGAACGTCGCGGTCGAGCGGGTCGGGCTCGCCGCGGCCGTCGCCGCGACCCGCGGGTTCCTCGCTCCCTAGCGCGAACCTTCCTTCAATGGAGCCCGCTCCGCGGCGATTCCGTTTTCGGAAAATCTGCTTCAACGCCGGAACCACGCCAGCGCGCCCGCGATCAGGCGATCGAGCGCGGCGCCCCTGAGCGCGACTGCCTCGCGCTCGTAGTGGCCGGTATCGATCACGCCGTTGGCGCGGCGAACGATCGCGGGCAGGCGATCCGGTATCGTCACCGCCTGGGCGGTGGTCGGGACGGCGTTCTTGGCGAATTCGACGGTCATGGCTCACCTCGTTGGTCGGGAGCCATTGTCGAAAAAACGCGGTGACGCGTCCGTAGGACCCGGGTCCCGAGTCGTTGCAGCGCGCCAGACCCGAGGGGTCATCGCGTGGGACCGCGGTCCCAGGCGGGGTCAGCCGCCGCCGAACCCGGCTTCGCGCGCCCGCACGATCGCTTGGGAGCGATTCTCGACCTCGAGCTTGGCGAAGATGCTGGTGATGTGGTTGCGAACGGTCTTTTCGCTCAGGCCCAGCACCGCCGCGATCTGGGCGTTGTCGCGCCCCTGGGCGATCAGCTCGATCAAGTCGCGCTCGCGCGCGGTGAGCTTCGCGAACCGGCCGCGGCCGGCGCCATCGTCGGCGCGGATGAAGGCCATCACCTCGTCGCCCCATTTGGGCCATACGGCTCGGCCTCGAGCGGGACATGGTTGCGGCTTTCCATCGGGAAAAACCGCGCGCCCGGGATCAGGCTCGCGATCAGCCGCCCCTCGTCGAACGGCGCGCGCGCGTCCTTGGTGGCGTGCGTCACCAACGTCGGGCACGCGACCTGCGGCGCCAGCTGGGTGACGTCGATCTCGTTGATGACGCGCATGTAGCGCGCGGCGTTTTCGGGCGAGGTCGAGACCCGCTCGAGCTCGTTGAACCAGGTGTGCTGCTCGGGCGTCCCGCCGGGGATGAACTGCGTCGTGAAGAACTGGCAGAAGGGCCGGGTTCTCCTTGCCCCAGCCGAGCTCGGCCAGCTTGACCAGCATCTCGGCTTCTTCGCGTTGCGCCGGCGTCGGGTCGCGCTTCAGGCGACCGCGCGCGAAGCCGCCGTGCAGGACCAGGTGGCTGACGCGCTCGGGGTGACGCACGGCGTAGGCGATCGCGACCGCTGCGCCTTGCGAGATGCCGAGCAGCGGAAAGCGCTCGAGCCCGGCGGCATCGACCACCGTCTCGAGGTCGGCGACCCAGGCGTCGAACGAGAGCGCGGCGACGGCCCAGTCCGACAGGCCGCAGCCGCGCGTATCGTAGCGAACGAAGGTGCGGCCGGCCGAAAGACCGAGCAGGATGTGGTTCCACACCGGGCTGCCCCAGTCGAAGTCGAGATGGTTGAGCCAGTTGGCGGCCTTGACCAGCGGCGGTCCCGCGCCGGTCGTCGCATAGGCGAGGCGAACGCCGTCGGCGGTCGTGCAAAAACGAATGTGCTGCTTGCGTTTCTCCACCGCGTTTCCCCGGGCGTACGGTGCCGGTAAGCGCTCGCCCTGTCCAGGCACTGCCGCCGGATCGACCGGTAAGCCTTGCCGCGCCGTGTCCGCTTCTCTATGTTCGCGCGCACAAGGAAAAACGGGCAGCCCATGGAACACACCGCGCTCATTTACACGATGGTTCTCGTTTCGGCATCCGACGGCCACATGAAGGACGCCGAGTTACGCACCATGGGCGACATCGTCCGCACCATTCCGGCGTTCCGCGGCTACACCTCGGATTTCCTGCCGATGGCGGCCAAGGACTGCGCCGACATGCTGAACGAGAAGGACGGCCTCGACAAAGTGCTGACCTTCATCGACCGCTCGCTGCCGCCGGAGCTCCGCGAGACTGCCTACACCATCGCCTGCGAGATCGCGGTCGCCGACGGCAAGCTCGAACAGGAAGAGCTGCGGCTCTTGGAGATGATCCGCCATCGCCTGGGAGTCGGCCGCTTGCCGGCGGCGGCGATTGAGCGCGGCGTCAAAGCGCGCTACACGCCTTTCGACAAGAAGGCAGGCGGCGCCAAGAAGTCGGCAACGGCCAAGGCTGCCAAATTCAAACGTCGCTAGCCGACCGGACGGGGCGCCAACGGCCTGGCAATCGCCGCGCGCTGCCGACGTCGCCAACCGGCACTCGCTCAAGCTCTTGAACGACGCGCTGGTGATCGGCCCGGCCGCCGAGCGCGGCAAGCGGCCCGAGGGCGTCGCGCCCAATACGCTCGCGCGCAAGGCGTAGAGGTCGGAACGATACCGATCAGCGGAGCGCGGCAAGAAAACGCGCGACCGCGGCGATCGCCTCGGCCCACGCTTCCGCCTCGGTACGGCCGGAGGATTTTCGCGGCACCAAGCTGTGGTCGCCGTCTTCGATCCAGTGGAGCGCGATCGCCGAGCTCAACGGATAGGTCGCGACTTCGTCGCGCGTGCCCATGGTATCGCGCGTGCCCTGGACGATGAGCGCGCGGGTCTTCAAGCCTTCGAGGTGCGCGATCCGGGCCGCCGCCGACCTGCCGGGGGCGTGGAACGGATAGCCCAGGCACACCAGCCCGCGCGCGCCGGCCGAGTCGGCGACCATGCTCGCGATCCGCCCACCCATCGACTTGCCGCCGATCGCGACCTTCGGCCCGCCACCCAGCGCCGCGAGCGCCGCGTTCCAGGTCGCGACCAACACGTCGGGCCGGTCGGGGCCCGGTTTCTTGCCGGCACGCCGCGCCGCCATGTAGGGGAACTCGAAGCGCGCGACCCGCCAACCTTCGGCCGCAAGGCCCTGCGCGAACGCCCCCATGAACGGGCTATCCATCGGCGCGCCGGCGCCGTGGGCGAGCGCGACGATCTTGCCCTTGGCGGGACCGTCGAGCAGAAAATCGGGAGCCATGGCGAGAACCAACTAACGTTCTAACTTATTACGCGAGGATAAACATTTAGTATATTGTAAATAAATGAAATTATAGTACGATGATCTACTTGCCATCGCCTTTCGTGGACCGCCCATGAGCGCAAGACCCCGTTTGTTCATCGTCGGCAGGGAACTGCTCGCCGTCGAAAACATGGAACTTCTCCTCGACGATATCGGTGTCGCCGCGGTTGGACGCGCATTCTCGGTCGCGGAGGCGATCGATCGGCTCGGTGAGGTCAAGATCGACGGCGCGATCGTCGATCTCGACGTCCGCGGGCGCGTGGTCGAACTGGTGGGTGCGTTGGTCAAGGCCGGCAAGCGGATGATTTTCGTGTCCGACCGGTTCGGGCCGAGGTTCGCCGAGCAGTTTCCCGACATTGCGTGTCTCGAAAAACCGGTGAGCGAGGACGCGTTGCGCACCGTGGTCGCGAAAGCGTTCGACGGGACGTATCGACCCGTCGCCGGCAAGCGTCGGAAGAAAATCAACCCGGCAGCGGTGCTGCGGAACTGATCGGCGTTCGTGCCGAACCGGCCCCCGGGGCCGCGGCGTACGGCATCGCCGATGGAGCGGGTGAGGGGAATCGAACCCCCGTCGTAAGCTTGGGAAGCTTCTGCTCTGCCATTGAGCTACACCCGCGCCGCGGCAACGCGATGCCATCTTACGCGAGGCCGGGACCTGAGCGGAACTCCCGAAAATGCCCATCACCGCGCGCGAGCTCCGCAAGATGAAACGCGTGGTGCCGCCGGGCGCGGTCGATGCCAGCGTTCGTTCGACGCAAGCTCAGGCACTCGCAGGCCGCGTTCGCGGCGATGTTCGGCGTCAGCGTCCGCACCGTCCAAGAGTGGGAGCAGCACCGGCGCAAACCTGCGGGCGCGGCGCGCGTCCTTTAGCAGATCATCGAACGCGAGCCCGCTGCGGTTCGGCGTGCCCTTGCCCGCTAGCCAATGTGTCGCGTTCGTGATCGGCGTTGAGCGCTATGACGTTGACGCAGCCGGCCGGCCGTCGCACCTTCCGGAGAGATCAGGTTAGTTCGCGATGAACGCCCCGACCGTACCGCTCAAGATCAAGCCGCTCGATCCGGCCAAGTTCCGCGATCCCGATACGACCGCCAAGGGCGAGCGGCGGGCGAGCGTCGCGTTGCGCGCCTTCGAGACGCTTTGGTTCAACACCGGGACGCTCTGCAACCTGACTTGCGCCAACTGCTACATCGAATCGAGCCCGACCAACGACCGTCTGGCCTACCTTACGCTCGATGAGGTACGCGAGTACCTCGTCGAGATCGCGCGCGACCGGCTCCCCGTACGCACGATCGGGTTCACCGGGGGCGAACCGTTCATGAACCCGACGATCGTCGCCATGCTCGAGACCTGCCTCGAGCGCGGGTTCGAGGTATTGGTGCTCACGAACGCGATGCGGCCGATGCGCAAGCTCGAGCGGCCGCTCCGCGACCTGCACGCGCGCTTCGGCGCCAAGCTCACGATCCGGGTCTCGCTCGACCATTACACCGCCGAACGCCACGACGCCGAGCGCGGGCCGCAGTCGTTTACGAAAACGGTCGACGGGCTGGTCTGGCTCGCCTGCCACGGCTTCCGCGTCCACGTCGCCGGCCGCACCTATTGGGGCGAGCCCGAGCCCGCGCTGCGCCAGGGCTACGCCGCCCTCTTCGCCGGCCTCGACATCCCGGTCGACGCCGGCGATGCCGAGGCGCTGGTGCTGTTCCCCGAGATGGACGCGCGGGTCGATGTGCCCGAGATCACGGTCGCATGCTGGGGCATCTTGAACGTCAGCCCCGATGCCATGATGTGCGCGACCTCGCGCATGGTGGTGAAGCGCAAAGGCGCCGCCGGTCCGGTGGTTGTGCCGTGCACGCTGCTCCCCTACGACCCCGCGTTCGAGATGGGCGCGACGCTCGCGAGCGCGGCCGGGGCGGTCAAGCTCAACCACCCGCACTGCGCCAAGTTCTGCGTCCTGGGCGGCGGTTCCTGCAGCCGCTAAGGCCCCGGCCGCACCCGCCGGCGCCGCTCGCCTGCAAGGACGCTCGCCCCACCCTGGCCGAGACTTGACCCGGCCGTCGCCAGCCGTTAAGACTCCGGCCGTTCCGTGGTGATTTGAGCCGGCCGGCTTGCGAACCACGTTAAAGAAATCGCTAAAAGGCCGGTGCGAAACCCGGCCGGCGCGCCGGGTTTTTTATTGGAGGCAGCGATGCCGAACGAAACGAAACAGCGTTCGACGAAGCCTGCGTGGCGCGCGCAGACGCAGCTCGTTCACGGCGGCGGCGTGCGCTCGCATCACGGTGAGACCAGCGAAGCGCTCTATTTGACGTCGGGCTACGTCTACGACAACGCCGAGACCGCCGAAGCGCGTTTCAAGGGCACCGACGACGGCTTCATCTATTCGCGCTACGGCAACCCGACCGTCGGCATGTTCGAGGATCGTATGATCCTGCTCGAGGGCGCGAAGGCCGCGCGCGCGACGTCGAGCGGAATGGCGGCGGTCAACGCCGCGCTCATGTGCCAGCTCAAGGCCGGCGATCACGTCGTCGCGGCCCGTGCTTTGTTCGGCTCGTGCCTCTACATCATCGACCAGATCCTGCCGCGGTTCGGCGTCCAGGTAACGCTGGTCGACGGCGCCGATCTCGACCAGTGGCGCCGCGCGGTCCGCGGCGGCACCGTGTGCGCGTTCATCGAGACTCCGTCCAACCCGGGGCTCGAGATCATCGACGTCCGCGCCGTCGCCGACCTCCTGCATGCGGTCGGCGCCAAGCTGATCGTCGACAACGTGTTCGCGACGCCGATCCTGCAGAAGCCGCTCAAGCTCGGCGCCGACATCGTCGTCTATTCGGCGACCAAACACATCGACGGTCAGGGCCGGGCAATGGGCGGCATCGTCCTGGCCGACGCGGCATTCGTGAACGACAAGCTGGTCCCCTACCTCCGCCACACTGGCCCGTCGCTCTCGCCGTTCAACGCCTGGGTGCTGCTGAAAGGCCTGGAAACGCTCGACCTCCGGGTAGCGCGCCACTGCGACAACGCGACCCAAGTCGCGCATTTCCTCGACCGCCAGAGCGGCGTCGCCAACGTGCGGTTCCCAGCACTCGCCTCGCACCCTCAGCACAATCTCGCC
>VGEO01000020.1 GCA_016869275.1 Alphaproteobacteria bacterium
TGGAGATCGAGCTGATCTCGCCGATCGCGATGGACGAGGGTTTGCGCTTCGCCATCCGCGAAGGCGGCAAGACCGTCGGCGCCGGCGTCGTCGCTTCGATCATCAAGTAACGGAACGCTGACGCAGCGCATAGGTTGGGACGGGCACGATGGAAAGCCAGAACATCCGCATCAGACTGAAGGCGTTCGATCACCGTGTGCTCGATCAGTCGACCAACGAGATCGTCGAGACGGCCAAGCGCACCGGTGCCGAAGTGCGGGGGCCGATTCCGCTGCCGACCCAGATCGAACGCTTCACCGTCAACCGCTCGCCGCACATCGACAAAAAGTCGCGCGAGCAGTTCGAAATCCGCACCCATCGTCGTCTGCTCGACATCGTCGATCCGACGCCGCAAACGGTCGATGCCCTGATGAAGCTCGATCTCGCGGCCGGCGTCGACGTCGAGATCAAACTCTAAGGGAGAGACGCCCGTGCGCCGCACAGGCCTCATTGCACGCAAGCTCGGCATGAGCCGGTTGTTCGACGACCAAGGCCGTCATGTGCCGGTCACCGTGCTCGCGGTCGACGACTGTCAGGTCGTCGGCCAGCGGACCAAAGATAGCCACGGCTACACCGCGCTCCAGATCGGCGCTGGTAAGGCGCGGGTCAAGCGCGTGACCAAAGCGCTGCGCGGTCACTACGCCAAAGCCAACGTCGAGCCCAAGAAGCGGCTGATCGAGTTCCGGGTTAGCGACGATGCGCTGGTCGATGTCGGCGCCGAATTGGTGCCGAGCCATTTTGCCGTCGGTCAATTGGTCGACGTCGTCGGCATCGCCGTCGGCCGCGGCTTTGCCGGCGCGATGAAGCGGCACAATTTCTCGGGCCTGCCGGCCTCGCACGGCGTCTCGATCTCGCACCGCTCGCACGGTTCGACCGGTAACCGGCAGGACCCCGGCCGCGTCTTCAAGAACAAAAAGATGGCCGGCCACATGGGCACCAATCGCGTCACCGTGCAGAACCTCGAGGTCGTATCGGTCGACGATGCGCGCGGCTTGATCGTGGTCCGCGGCGCGGTCCCCGGCTCGGCCAACAGCTGGGTATCGGTGAGCGATGCGGTCAAGGTTCCGCTCCATAAGGAAGTACCAAAACCGGCCGGCATCAAGGCTGCCGCCGGGTCGGCGGCGCCGGCCGCTGAGGAGACCAAGTAATGAAAGTCTCGGTAACCACGCTCGACGCCAAAGGCGCGGGGTCGATCGAGCTCGACGACAGCGTGTTCGGGCTCGTCGCCCGCCGCGACATTCTGCACCGTCTCGTCACCTGGCAGCTCGCCAAGCGGCGCGCCGGTACCCACAAGGTCAAGGACATCGGCGAGCTGACCGCGACCGGGCGCAAGATGTACAAGCAAAAAGGCACCGGCCAAGCCCGCCATGGCCACGCCAAGGCGCCGCAGTTCCGTGGCGGCGCCAAAGCGTTCGGACCGCACAACCGCGACCACTCGACCGACCTGCCGAAGTCGATCCGTAAGCTCGGCCTCAAGATGGCGCTCTCGGCCAAGCGGGCCGAGGGTAAGCTCGCGGTGATCGATACCGCGGCGTTGGCCGAGCCCAAGACCAAGGTCCTCGTCCAGAAGCTCAAGGCGCTCGGCTGGAATTCGGCGCTGGTGATCGACGGTCCTGAGCTCGACCGCAATTTCGAACGCGCCTCGCGCAACATCCCCGAGCTCGACCTGCTCAAGGATGTCGGTGCCAACGTCTACGATATCCTCAAGCGGGACCAACTCGTTCTCACCAAATCGGCGGTCGAGCGGCTGGAGGCGCGCCTCAAATGACGCAGGAAACCAAGTTCGACGTGATCCGCCGCCCGATCATCAGCGAAAAGTCGACCCGCGGCTCGGAGTGGAATCAGGTGACGTTCGAAGTCGCCGACTGGGCGACCAAGGCCGACGTCAAACGGGCGGTCGAGACGCTGTTCAAGGTCAAGGTCGCCGCGGTCAATACGGTCCGCGTGCACGGCAAGTGGAAGCGCTTCCGCGGCTTTCTCGGCCGCCGCTCGGACATGAAAAAAGCAATCGTCACGCTGGCCGAAGGTCAGTCGATCGACGTGACCACCGGCATCTAGTCGCGCACGGCGGTCAGGAGTAGGGACATGGCACTGAAGACGTTTCGGCCGACCACACCCGGGCAGCGCGGGCTTGTCCTCGTCGACAAGTCGGCGCTGTGGAAGGGAAAGCCGATCAAGAAGCTGGTCAAGGGCCTGAACAAGACCGGCGCGCGCAACAATTTGGGCCGCATCACCAGCCGCCACCACGGCGGCGGCCACAAGCAGCGCTACCGCATCGTCGATTTCAAGCGTGATAAGCACGCCGCCGCCAAGGTCGAACGGCTGGAGTACGATCCGAACCGCACCGCGTTCCTGGCGCTGCTCCGCTACGAAGACGGCACGCTCAGCTACGTGCTGGCGCCGCAACGGCTCTCGGTCGGCGACACCGTCGAGGCCGGTGAACGCGTCGACGTCAAGCCCGGCAATGCGATGCCAATGAAGAACATTCCGGTCGGCACCATCATCCACAACATCGAGATGAAACCGGGTTCGGGCGGCCAGATCGCGCGCTCGGCCGGTGCCTATGCCCAGTTGGTCGGCAAGGACGCCGGCTATGCGTTGCTGCGCCTGTCGTCGGGTGAGCAGCGGATGGTGCGCGCCGACTGCATGGCGACGATCGGCGCGGTCTCCAATCCGGACCATCAGAACGTCAAGATCGGCAAGGCCGGGCGCAATCGCTGGAAGGGCTGGCGCCCGCACGTGCGCGGCACGGCGATGAACCCGATCGACCACCCGCACGGTGGCGGCGAAGGCCGCACCAAGGGCGGCCGTCATCCGGTGACGCCGTGGGGCTTCCCGACCAAGGGCAAGCCGACGCGTCAGAACAAGGCGACCGACAAGTACATCTTGCGGCGCCGCTCGAAGACGCGCGTGTAGGGAGGAATCGGTGGCTCGTTCGGTTTGGAAAGGTCCGTTCGTCGACGGCTATCTGCTGAAGAAAGCGGAGACCGCGCGCTCGTCGGGTCGCAAGGAGCCGATCAAGACGTGGTCGCGCCGCTCGACGATTTTGCCGCAGTTCGTCGGTCTCACCTTCAACGTCTACAACGGTCGTAAATTCATCCCGGTGCTGGTCACCGAAACCATGGTCGGCCACAAGTTGGGCGAGTTTTCGCCGACGCGGACGTTCCACGGTCACTCGGGCGACAAGAAGGTCAAGAAAGAAGGCGAGACTGCGTAAGCGACGGATTGGAACGATGGGCAAGAAAGCTTTCACGCGCAGACTGCAAGAAAACGAGGCGCTCGCCACCGCGTCGGGGATTCGCGTGTCCCCGCGCAAGCTCAACATCGTCGCCGGCCTGATCCGCGGCAAGAAGGTCGATCAGGCTCTGGCCCAGCTCAGCTTCACGCGCCGGCGCATCGCCGTCGACGTCAAGAAAGTCCTGCAGTCGGCGATCGCCAACGCCGAAAACAACCACCAGCTCGACGTCGACCGGCTTTACGTAGCCGACGCCCATGTCGGTCGGGCGTTCGAACTCAAACGGTTCATGCCGCGGGCGCGCGGTCGGGTCGGCCGAATCCACAAGCCGTTCAGCCACCTGACCATCGTCGTCCGCGAGCGCGAGGAGGTTTCCTGATGGGTCAAAAAGTCAACCCGATCGGGCTTCGGTTGGGGATCAACCGGACCTGGGACTCGCGCTGGTTCGCCGACGGCGACGCTTACAGCAAATTGCTGCACGAGGACCTCAAGATCCGCAAATTCTTGATCGACCGGCTCAATCAGGCGGGCATCTCGCGGGTGATGATCGAGCGGCCGGCCAAAAAGGCACGGATCGCGCTCCATACGGCGCGGCCCGGCGTGGTGATCGGCAAGAAGGGCGCCGACATCGAGAAGCTGCGCTCCGACCTCGCCAAGATGACCCAGGGTGAGGTTCACCTGAACATCATCGAGATTCGCAAGCCCGAGATCGACGCCCGTCTCGTGGCCGAGAATATCGCCCAGCAGCTGACCCGCCGCGTCGCCTTCCGCCGCGCCATGAAACGCGCGGTGCAGTCGGCACTGCGGCTCGGCGCCCAGGGCATTCGGATCAACTGCGGCGGCCGTCTTGGCGGCGCCGAAATCGCCCGCATGGAATGGTACCGCGAGGGCCGGGTGCCGCTTCACACGCTGCGCGCGGATATTGACTACGGCGAGGCGACGGCGATGACCGCCTACGGCACCTGCGGCGTCAAGGTTTGGATCTACAAGGGCGACATTCTCGCCCACGATCCGATGGCGCAGGACAAACGGCTCAACGAGCAGCAAGTCACGCGCTGACGGTCCGCGTAACGGAGTGAACGATGCTGCAACCCGCCCGCACCAAGTACCGCAAGGCCTTCAAGGGCCGCGTCAAGGGCAAAGCCACCAGCGCCAACGCGCTCAACTTCGGCTCGTACGGCATGAAGGCGATCGAGCCGGCGCGGATGACCGCACGCCAGATCGAGGCTTGCCGGCGCGCGATTACGCGCCACTTGAAGCGCAGCGGGCGGCTGTGGATTCGCGTGTATCCGGACGTACCGGTGTCGAGCAAACCGACCGAGGTGCGAATGGGTAAAGGCAAGGGCACGCCCGAGTTCTGGATGTGCCGGATCAAGCCCGGCCGCATCATGTTCGAGCTCGACGGCATCACGCCGGCGCTCGCGCGCGAGGCGTTCGACCTGGGTGCTGCCAAGCTTCCGATCAAGGTCCGCTACGTCGCGCGGGCCGGCATCATGATTTAACGGGATTGCGATGAAGGCCGACGAACTCAAAGGCAAGAGCCTCGACGAGCTCAAGGATCAGCTGCTGCAGCTGAAGAAGGAGGCCTTCAACCTCCGCTTTCAGCGTGCCAGCGGCCAGCTGCAGAACACGGCGCGAGTCCGCGAAGTGCGGCGCGATATTGCCCGCCTCAAGACCGTGCTCCGCGCACGCGAACGCGCGGCCTAGGAGTCTAACGATGCCGAAACGAGTACTGCGTGGCCAGGTGGTGAGCGACAAAGGCGACAAGACCGTCGTGGTCGTCGTCGAACGGCGTGTCATGCACCCGGTCTACAAGAAGTTCATCCGCCGGCGGAAGAAATTCCACGCCCACGACGCCGAGAACAAGTGGAAGGTGGGCGACACCGTGGAGATTCGCGAGTGCCGCCCGGTTTCCAAGCTCAAGCGTTGGGAAGTGGTGGCCGGCGAACGGGCCGGCGGCTAGGCGCGGAGCGTACGAGGTAAGATCATGATTCAGGTGCAATCCAAGCTCGACGTCGCCGACAATTCGGGCGCGCGTCAGGTCGAGTGCATCAAGGTGCTGGGCGGCTCACACCGCCGGTTCGCGACCGTCGGCGACATCATCGTCGTCTCGATCAAGGACGCGATTCCGCGCGGCCGCGTCAAGAAGGGCGACGTCCATAAGGCGGTGATCGTACGCACCGCCAAAGAGATCCGTCGCGCCGACGGCAGCGCGATCCGCTTCGACCGCAACGCCGCCGTACTGATCAATCCGCAGGGCGAGCCGATCGGCACACGCATCTTCGGCCCGGTCACGCGCGAGTTGCGCGCCAAGCAGCAGATGAAGATCGTGTCGCTCGCGCCGGAGGTGCTGTGATGGCGGCGCGTATAAAAAAAGGCGACAACGTCGTCGTTCTCGCCGGCAAGGACAAAGGCAAGAAGGGCAGCGTGCTGCGCGTGGTCGCCGCCGGCGGTCGTGCCGTGGTCCAGGGCGTCAACATGATCAAACGGCACACGCGGCCGCGGCCGGGCGAACCGGGCGGCATCGTCGAGAAGGAAGCGCCGATCCATATTTCGAACCTCGCCCATGTCGATCCCAAGTCGGGCGGCCCGACCCGGATCGGCTTCCGTATTCTCGACGACGGCCGCAAGGTTCGCTTCGCCAAAAAGTCCGGCGAAGTGATCGATCTCTGAGGTGAATGCCATGGCTCAGCCCCGACTGCGCGAGCACTACGAGAGGGCGGTCAAGCCGGCGCTGGTGGCCAAGTTCGGCTACACCAACGCCATGCAGGTACCGCGGCTTTCGAAGATCGTCGTCAACATGGGCGTCGGCGAAGCGCTGAAGGACGGCAAGAAGATGACGGCCGCCGCCGGTGAGCTCACCGCCATCGCCGGGCAGAAAGCGCTGGTCATCAAGTCGCGCAAGGCGATCGCCAACTTCAAGCTCCGGATCGATGCCGAAATCGCCTGCAAGGTGACGCTTCGCCGCAATCGGATGTACGAGTTCTTCGATCGGCTGATCACGATCGCGCTGCCGCGGGTGCGCGATTTCCGCGGCGTGTCGCCCAAGAGCTTCGACGGGCACGGCAACTATGCGCTCGGCCTCAAGGAGCAGATCATTTTTCCCGAGATCGACTACGACAAGGTCGACGAGATTCGCGGCATGGACGTGGTGATCGTGACGACGGCACGGAGCGATGACGAGGGGCGCGAGCTTCTCGCTCAGTTCGGTTTGCCGTTCCAGAAATAGCCGGAGAAGCGTTATGGCGAAGAAAAGCTCGATCGAACGCAACCGCAAGCGCGAGCGCATGACCAAGCGCTTTTCCGCCAAACGGGCGAAGCTCAAGGTGATCGCGGGTGATCGCGAGCTGCCGCCCGAGGAACGCTTTGCGGCGCAGCTCAAGCTGGCGGCGTTGCCGCGCAACGGCTCGCGCGTGCGCATCCGCAACCGCTGCGAGCTGACCGGGCGTCCGCGCGCGGTCTATCGCAAGTTCAAGTTGGCCCGCATCAAGCTCCGTGAACTGGCCTCGGTCGGCCAGATCCCGGGCATGGTCAAGGCAAGCTGGTAAGGGGAGAGCCGATGGCGATTTCCGATCCGTTGGGCGATCTGCTCGCCCGTATCCGCAACGGGCAGCGTTCGCGCATGGCGACGGTGCTGTCGCCGGCGTCGCGGCTGCGCGAGCGGGTACTCGACGTGCTGAAGCGCGAGGGCTACATCTGCGACTTTTCGCGCAAGGCCGAAGAGGGCACGTTTGATGCGCTCGTGATCGAACTCAAGTATCGCGAAGGCGAGCCGGTGATCCGCGACATCGAGCGGGTCTCGACACCGGGGCGGCGCGTTTATTCGAAAATCAGGGAATTGCCGCGCGTCGCCGGTGGCCTCGGCATCTCGATCCTGTCGACGCCCAAGGGCGTGATGTCGGATGCCGAAGCGCGCGCTCAGAACGTCGGCGGCGAAGTTCTCTGTAACGTGTTCTAGGGCAGCGCCATGTCACGCATTGGCAACAAACCGATCGCGATCCCGGCCGGCGTCAACGTCGAGGTCAGCGGCCAGAAAGTCGCGGTGTCGGGCAAGAAGGGCAAGGCCGAGATGGTCCTGGTGGGCGACCTCTTGGCCAAGGTCGACAAGGGCGTGGTGTCGGTCGCACCCAAGCAGGACACCAAACGCGCCCGCATGATGTGGGGCATGTCGCGGACCTTGATCAACAACATGATCAACGGCGCGGTCAACGGCTACACCGTCGATCTCGAGATCAACGGGGTTGGCTACCGGGCCGCGGTCGCGGGCAAGACCCTCAATCTTCAGCTCGGCTTCAGCCACGAGATCGCCTACGCGATCCCGGCTGGGATCGAGATCAAGTGCGAGAAACCCACGACGATTCGTGTGTCCGGCGCCGACAAGCATCTGGTCGGCCAGGTTGCGGCCGAGATTCGCGCGTACCGGGGTCCGGAGCCCTACAAGGGCAAGGGCATCAAGTACGCGGATGAAGTCATCCACCGCAAAGAAGGCAAGAAGAAGTAGCGCGCCATGGCCAACCGCAAAGACAGCACCGCTCGCCGCCAGCGCCGGACGCGGGCCAAGTTCCGCCTGCGCCGCAACGGGCGGCCGCGGCTCTCGGTGTTTCGCTCGCACGAGCACATTTACGCCCAGATCATCGATGACATTCACGGCGCGACCCTGGCGGCGGCATCGAGCCTCGAAAAGGACATGCGGGCGAAGCTCGCCAAGGGCGGCAACAAGGACGCGGCTATCGCGGTCGGCAAACTGATCGCCGAGCGCGCCACCGCGAAGGGCATCAAGGACGTCGTGTTCGACCGAGGCAGCTATATCTATCACGGTCGGGTCAAGGCATTGGCCGACGCGGCGCGTGAAGGCGGCTTGAACTTTTGAGGAATCAGCGGATGGCGCGTGGCGACGATAGACGGGATCGAGGCGATCGGGGCGATCGCGAGCGCGGCGACGGCGAACTCGTCGACAAGCTCGTCAGCATCAACCGTGTCGCCAAGGTGGTGAAGGGCGGCCGGCGCTTCGGCTTTGCCGCACTGGTGGTGGTCGGCGACCAAAAGGGTCGGGTCGGCTATGGCAGCGGCAAGGCGCGCGAGGTGCCGGAGGCGATCCGCAAGGCGACCGAGTACGCCAAGCGGCATCTGGTCCGGATTCCGCTGCGCGAAGGCCGCACCATCCACCACGATGCGACTGCCAAATTCGGCGCCGGCCATGTCGTGATCCGCTCGGCGGCCGCCGGCACCGGCATCATCGCCGGCGGGCCGATGCGCGCAGTGTTCGAGACGCTCGGCATTCAGGACGTCGTCGCCAAGTCGATCGGCTCGGCCAATCCGCACAACATGGTCAAGGCGACGTTCGCGGCGTTGCAGCGCGTGTCGTCGCCGCGGTCGGTAGCGGCGCGGCGCGGCCTCAAGGTGTCGGACATCCTGAGCCGCCGGCGCGATCAGAGCGAGGGAGAGGAATAGGTCATGGCCGCGGCGGCGAAGATCAAGGTGACGCAGATTCGCAGCCCGATCTCGCGCCCGGCGTGGCAGCGCACGGTGCTGATCGGGCTCGGACTCAACAAGATGCACCGCTCGCGCGTGCTCGAGGATACGCCCTCGATTCGCGGCATGATCGCCAAGGTTCATCACCTGGTGAAGATCGAGGAAGCGCGCTAGCGCGGGATCGCCGCGCCCGCGCCGATTTTGACGACGGTCGCGCGGGCTTGACCCGCGCATGAGGAGTTTGGCGATGAAGCTCAACCAACTTTCCGACAACCCCGGCGCGCGCAAGGCGCGCATCCGTTGGGGCCGCGGCATCGGCTCGGGCAAAGGCAAGACCGCCGGTCGGGGTCACAAGGGCCAGTTGGCGCGCACCGGCGTCGCGCTTAACGGCTTCGAGGGCGGCCAGATGCCGATCTACCGGCGCCTGCCCAAGCGCGGCTTCATCAACCCGTTCACCCGCAAGCCCGAAATCGTCAACATCGGCCGCATTCAGGCCGCGATCGACAGCGGTGCGCTCGATGGCGCCCAGCCGATCACGATCGACGCGCTCAAGAAGGCCGGCATCGTCGGCAAGGGGCTCGATGGCGTGCGCCTGCTCGGCGACGGCACCATCAAAGCCAAGGTCGCAATCGAGGTGTCGACCGCGACACCCTCGGCGGTCGCCGCGGTCGAGGCCGCCGGCGGGACGGTCAAGACCCTCGCCGTGCGCAAGTCGGCCGAGCCGCCTAAAGAAAAGAAGAAAAAGAAAGACAAGAACGCGAAAAAGAAAACCGCCGCCGCCGAGGAATAGCGCACACCCCCGATGCCTTCGGCCGCCGAACAAATCGCCGCCAACATCAACTTGGGCGCCTTTGCCAAGGCGACCGAGCTCAAGAAGCGTATTTGGTTCACGCTCGGCATCCTGCTGGTGTACCGGCTCGGGACCTACATCCCGGTGCCGGGGATCGATCCGCAAGTGCTGGCCGAGATTTTCCAGCAACAGCAGGGCGGCATTCTCGGCATGTTCGACATGTTCGCGGGCGGCGCGCTCGGGCGCATGACGATCTTCGCGTTGAACGTGCTGCCCTATATCTCGTCCTCGATCATCATCCAGTTGATGACGACCGTCTCGCCCCACCTCGAGGCGCTGAAGAAAGAGGGCGAGCAGGGCCGCAAGAAGCTCAATCAGTACACGCGCTACGGCACCGTGCTGTTGGCGGCGATGCAGAGCTACGGGATCGCGGTTGGCCTCGAGAGCATGTCCGGATCGACCGGGGCGGCGGTGGTCGAGGCCGGGCTCTTCTTCCGCGTCAGTACCGTCATCACCCTGACCGGCGGCACCATGTTCCTGATGTGGCTCGGCGAGCAAGTGACCGCGCGCGGCATCGGCAACGGCATTTCACTCATCATTTTCGCCGGCATCGTCGCCAACTTGCCGTCCTCGATCGCCGGCACCCTCGAGCTCGGCCGTACCGGCGCGCTGTCGCCGCTTCTGATCATCGCGCTGATCGCACTCGTGTTCGCGACCATCGCCGTCATCGTCTTCCTCGAGCGGGCCCAGCGGCGGCTGGTGGTGCAGTATCCGAAGCGCCAGGTCGGCAGCCGCATGTTCGGCGGCGAAAGCTCGCACCTGCCGCTCAAGCTCAATACCTCGGGCGTGATCCCGCCGATCTTCGCCTCCTCGCTGCTGCTGCTGCCGGTGACGGTCGCGAGCTTCTCGGCCCAGGGCGGCCCGAGCTGGCTGATCGACATCACCGCGTTCCTCGGCCGCGGCCAAATCGGCTACCTCCTGATCTACGCCGCGCTCATCATCTTCTTCGCGTTCTTTTACACCGCGGTCGTCTTCAACCCGGCCGACACCGCCGACAATCTGAAAAAATACGGCGGCTTCATCCCCGGCATCCGCCCCGGCGCCAACACCGCCGAGTATCTCGACTACGTGCTGACGCGGCTGACCGTGGTCGGCGCCGCTTACCTCACCATCGTCTGCCTATTGCCGGAGATTCTGATTTCCCAGTACAGCGTGCCGTTCTATTTCGGCGGAACCTCGCTCCTGATCGTCGTCAACGTGACGATGGATACGATCGCGCAGATTCAGTCGCACCTGATCGCCCATCAATACGAAGGGCTGATCAAGAAGTCGAAACTGCGAGGCCGCAACAAGTGATCCTGATCCTGCTCGGTCCCCCGGGCGCCGGCAAAGGCACCCAAGCCAAACGCATCGAGGAGCGCTTCGGCTTGCTCACGCTCTCGACCGGCGACATGCTGCGCACCGCGGTCCGCGAAGGAACCGACGTCGGCAAGCGCGCCAAAGCGGTGATGGACGCCGGCAAGCTCGTTTCGGACGAGATCATCGTCGCGATCGTCGATGAGGCGATCGGACGGCTCGAGCCGACCCAGGGGTTCATCTTGGACGGCGTGCCGCGCACCACCGCGCAGGCCGACGCGATCGGCGCCATTCTCGAGAAACGCGGCCGCACCCTCGACCACGTCATCGAGATGAAGGTCGACGACACGGTCCTGACCGAGCGCATCACCGGGCGCTTCACCTGCGCCAAGTGCGGTGCCGGATATCACGACACCTTCAAGAAAACCAAGGTCGCCGGCGTTTGCGATAAATGCGGGAGCCGCGAGTTCACGCGACGTTCCGACGATAACGCCGACACCGTCAAAGCCCGGCTCAAGGCCTACCACGCCGAGACCGCGCCGCTCCTCGACTACTACCGGCAGCGCGGCCTGATCCGCGCCGTCGACGGCATGGCGGAGATCGACCAAGTGACCCGCCAGATGGAACAAGTGCTTACGCGTAACTAGTTGAAGTGAAACGATAAGTTGGGTGTCGATTGACTTGACCCGGCTGCGCCTCTAAAAAGACGCGGCCGCGCCCAGGTCCCACATCGATAATGACTACCCAACGTTGCTGAAGGAGAGCGAACGTGGCTCGTATTGCCGGCGTCAATATACCGACCAATAAGCGCGTCGAGATCGCGCTGCGCTACATCTATGGCGTTGGACCGGCCCGCGCGACCGACATCTGCAAGCGGCTCAACATCGGGACCCAGAAGCGGGTCAGTCAGTTGACCGAAGGTGAAATCATTCAAATCCGCGAGATGATCGACCAGGAGTACACGGTCGAAGGCGATCTCCGCCGCGAGATCGCGATGAATATCAAGCGGTTGATGGATCTGGGCTGCTACCGCGGTCTGCGCCATCGTCGCGGCTTGCCGGTGCGCGGCCAGCGCACGCATACCAATGCGCGTACCCGGAAAGGCCCGGCGCGCGCGATCGCAGGCAAGAAGAAGGCAGTCGTCTGACCATGGCCAAAGAACCTCAAGAAGCGCCGCCCTCCGCGTCGACGCCCGCTCCGGCCGCCGGCGGCGGTGCCGCGGCGCCTGCCCAGGGCGGCGGTCGCGTCAAGCGGCGCGAGCGCAAGAACATCACCTCGGGCGTCGCCCACGTGAATGCGACGTTCAACAACACCATGATCACGATCACCGACGCCCAGGGCAACACCATCGCGTGGTCGTCCTCGGGCCAGCAAGGGTTCAAGGGCTCGCGCAAGTCGACGCCGTTCGCCGCCCAGATGGCGGCGGAAGCGGCCGGGCGCAAAGCTCAGGAGCACGGCGTCAAGACCCTCGAGATCGAGGTCAAGGGGCCGGGCTCGGGGCGCGAGTCGGCCTTGCGCGCGTTGCAGGCGGTCGGGTTTCAGATCACCGCAATTCGCGACGTCACCCCGATCCCGCACAACGGCTGCCGGCCGCCCAAGCGTCGCAGGGTGTAACGCGTTGGTGCGACGGCGGCTGCGGGATCGCAGCCGCTGTGTTCGTTGAGTCTCGCGTCTGGTCAAGACGCTCACGCCTATGAAGGAAGCGATAACGTGGTTCAGATCCAGAAAAATTGGAAAGAACTGATCAAACCGAACAAGCTCGTGGTCGAGCCGGGCGACGATGCCAAGCGTTTCGGCACCATCGTCGCCGAACCGCTCGAGCGCGGCTTCGGCCTGACGCTCGGCAACGCGCTCAGGCGCGTGCTGCTGTCGTCGCTGCAGGGCTCGGCGGTGACCGCGCTCCACATCGACGGCGTCCTACACGAGTTTTCGTCGATCCCGGGCGTGCGCGAGGACGTGACCGACATCGTCCTCAACATCAAGGCGTTGGCGCTGCGCATGCACGGCGAGGGCCCCAAGCGGATGAAGCTCGCCGCGACCGGCCCGGGCGAGGTCAAGGCCGGGCAGATCGAAGCCGGCCACGACATCGAGATCCTCAACCCCGAGCTCGTGATCTGCACCCTCGACCAGGCGGCCAAGCTCAACATGGAGCTCACCGTCAAGAACGGCAAAGGGTACGTCTCGGCCGATCGCAACCGGCCCGAGGATGCGCAGATCGGGTTGATCCCGATTGATGCGATCTACAGCCCGGTCCGCCGCGTCTCCTACCGGGTCGAGAACACCCGCGAAGGCCAGATTCTCGATTACGACAAGCTGACGATGCAGATCGAGACCAACGGCGCGGTCGCACCCGAGGACGCGGTCGCCTACGCCGCGCGCATCCTGCAGGACCAGCTCCAGCTCTTCATCAGCTTCGAAGAGCCGGTCGAACGCCCGCGCGAGGACAAGATCGTCGAGCCGCAGTTCAACCGCAACCTGTTGCGCCGGGTCGACGAACTCGAGCTCTCGGTTCGCTCGGCCAACTGCCTCAAGAACGACAATATCGTCTACATCGGTGACCTCATCCAGAAGACCGAGGCCGAGATGCTGCGGACCCCGAACTTCGGCCGCAAGTCGTTGAACGAAATCAAGGAAGTGCTGACGGCGATGGGCCTCCATTTGGGCATGGAAGTCGCCAACTGGCCGCCGGAAAACATCGAAGAGATGGCGAAGAAGCTCGAGGAAAACTTCTAGGCGTCGCGCTCCGGCGCGAAGCGAGGGAAACAGTCATGCGTCACCGTATGCACGGCCGGCGATTGGGACGACCGACCGACCACCGACTGGCGATGCTCGCCAATCTGGCGGCGTCGCTGATCAAGCACGAACAGATCACGACCACGCTGCCCAAGGCGAAGGAACTGCGTGCGGTCGTCGACAAGCTGATCTCGCTCGGTAAGCGCGGCGACCTCCACGCCCGCCGCCAGGCGCTGGCGTTCTTGCCCGAACGCGCGACCGTTTCCAAGCTGTTCGCGACGCTCGGGCCGCGCTATGCCGCGCGCAAGGGCGGCTACACCCGCGTTCTCAAGGCCGGCTTCCGCTACGGCGACTCGGCGCCGCTCGCGATCATCGAGCTGATCGACCGCGATCCAGCCGCCAAGGGCGTCGATTCCGGGCCGACCGCCGAGAAAGCGGCCGCGACGCAGGAAGAGCAGGCCGCGGCGACCTGAGGCGGTCCGATCCGCCGCTCGACCGGGGCAGCCGTCCGGCTGCCCTTTTTCGATTCCGGCGCTAGATTGAAGGCATGAGATCGACCCGATGGCTCGGCGCGGCTGGGGCCGGCGCGGCGTTCGCCGCCGCGCTGCTGCTCGCGCCGCCGGCATCCGCGCAGAAGGCGGTACCGGCCACCCGCGCCGCGGTCGAGGCGTCCTACGCCCCACTGGTCAAGAAGGCGGCGCCGGCGGTCGTCAACGTCTTCAGCCGCCGGGTGGTGCGCCAGGCGCGTTCGCCGCTGCTCGAGGACCCGTTTTTTCGCCGCTTCTTCGGCGAGGATTCGCCCCTCGGCCAACCCAGCCAACGCATCCAAAGCTCGCTCGGGTCGGGTGTCGTTCTCCGGTCCGACGGCGTGATCGTCACCAACCACCACGTCATCAAGGACGCCGCCGAGATCACCGTCGCGCTCGCCGACCGGCGCGAGTTCGAAGCCAAGCTGGTACTCGCCGATGAACGCACCGATCTCGCCGTGCTCAAGATTGACGTCGGCAGCGAAGCGCTCCCCGCCCTTGAACTTCGCGACTCCGACGAGGTCGAGGTCGGCGATCTCGTGCTCGCGATCGGCAACCCGTTCGGCGTCGGCCAGACCGTGACCAGCGGCATCGTCTCGGCGCTGGCCCGCACCCAGGTCGGGATCACCGATCTCCGCTTCTTCATTCAGACCGACGCCGCCATCAATCCCGGCAATTCGGGCGGCGCGCTCGTCACCATGGACGGCAAGCTCGCCGGCATCAACACCGCGATCTTCTCGCGCTCCGGCGGTTCGCTCGGGATCGGTTTCGCGATCCCGGCCAACATGGTCGGCGTCGTGCTCAAGGCGGCGATGGCTGGCGGCCGGGTCAAGCGTCCGTGGCTCGGCGCCGGCGGCCAGCCGGTGACCCAGGATCTGGCGGCCTCGCTCGGCCTCGCGCGGCCGGGCGGCGTGATCGTCAATAGCGTGCAGAAGAGGAGCCCGGCCGAGACAGCCGGCTTGCGCGTCGGCGACGTCATCCTGGCGATCGACGGTTACGACGTGATCGACCCCGGCGGACTCGCCTACCGGATCGCAACCCGTCCGATCGGCAGCGTCGCAACGGTGGCGATCGTTCGCAACAAGGCGCGAACGACGCTCAAGGTCGCGTTGACCGAACCGCCCGAGGATCCGCCGCGCGAAGAAGCTTTGCTCGAGGGACGCCACCCGCTCGCCGGCGCGACCGTCGCCAATCTGTCGCCGGCGGTCGCCGACGAGATCGGGTTCGCCGGCGCCCCGACCGGCGTCGTCGTACTCAAGGTCGCCGCCGAGTCGCCGGCCGCGCGCTTTGGCGTCAAGCCCGAGGACGTCATCGCCGAGGTCAACGGGGTCGCCATCGATCGCGTCGCGGCGCTGCGGGCGGCGGTGGCGCGGCCGGCGCCCACCTGGCGCCTCGCCATCAGGCGCGGCGAGCGTCTTATCGCCGTGACGATCCAGGGATGAAGACGCTGTTCGAGGCCGCCGGGATCGACGACGAGGCGCCGCGCCCGCTGGCCGATCGTTTGCGCCCGACCGGGCTCGATCGGGTCCTCGGCCAAGATCACCTGCTGGCGCCGGGCGCGCCGCTTCGACGCATGGTCGAGTCGGGCCACCTGCGCTCGCTCGTCCTGTGGGGACCGCCGGGATCGGGCAAGACCACCATCGCCCGCATCCTCGCGCGCGAGAGCGGCATGGACTTCGTTCAGCTTTCGGCGGTGTTTTCGGGAGTCGCCGAGCTTCGCAAGGCGTTCGATGAGGCGCGCGCCCGCCGCCGCGACGGCCGCGGCACCGTCCTTTTCGTCGACGAGATCCATCGCTTCAACCGCGCCCAGCAGGACGGGTTCCTGCCCGTGGTCGAGGACGGGACCGTCACGTTGATCGGCGCCACCACCGAGAACCCCTCGTTCGAACTGAACGCGGCGCTGCTGTCGCGCTGCCAGGTGCTGGTGCTGCGCCGGCTGGACGACGCTGCGCTCGAGGCGCTCCTGGTCCGGGCCGAGGCGGCCCTGAAGCGGCCGCTCCCGCTCGAGCCCGATGCGCGCCAGGCGCTGAAGGCGATGGCCGACGGCGACGGGCGCTACCTCCTCAACCTGGCCGAGGAAATCGCCGAATTTCCGACCGCCAAGCCGCTCGGTACCGCGCGCCTGGTCGAGGCGATCCAGAAGCGGGCGCCGGTCTACGACAAAGCCCAGGAAGGCCACTACAACCTGATCAGCGCGCTCCACAAGTCGCTGCGCGGCTCGGATGCCGATGCCGGGCTCTACTGGCTCGCGCGCATGCTGGTCGCGGGCGAGGACCCGCTCTACGTGATTCGCCGGCTGACCCGCTTCGCGGTCGAGGATATCGGGCTCGCCGATCCCGAAGCGTTGGTCCAGGCGATCGCGACCAAGGACGCCTACGACTTCCTCGGCTCGCCCGAAGGCGAGCTCGCGATCGTGCAACTCGTCGTCTATCTCGCGACCGCACCCAAGTCGAATGCCACCTACCGTGCCGAGGCCGCCGCCAAGCGGGCCGCGCGCGAGCACGGCTCGCTGATGCCGCCGATGCACATTCTGAATGCACCGACCCGGCTGATGGCGGACTTGGGCTACGCCAAGGGCTACGTCTACGATCACGACACGGCCGATGGGTTCTCGGGCCAGAACTACTTTCCGGACGGCATGGCGCGCGAGCGTTATTTCGAGCCCGGCGAGCGCGGTTTCGAGCGCGAGGTCAAGAAGCGCCTCGACTATTGGGACAAGCTCCGCGCCGACCGTGCCGCCAACCCGCATCCCGGCCGCGGCGACAAATCGCCATGACGCAGCGCACCGTGACGGTCGAACCGGACGATGGCGGCGTGCGTCTCGATCGCTGGCTGCGCCGGCGCTTCCCCGCCCTCGGCAACGCCAAGGTCCAGAAGCTGCTGCGCACCGGCCAGATCCGAGTCGATGGCGGCCGCGCCAAGGCCAACCAACGCCTCGCCGCCGGCCAAGAGGTGCGCTTGCCGCCGTTCCTGCACGAGGATGCGGCGCCCAACCGTTCTCCCCCGCGCCAGCGCGATATCGATGCGGTGAAGCGCCTGATCCTCTACGAGGACGAGCAGGTGCTGGTGCTCGACAAACCAACCGGACTCGCGGTCCAGGGAGGGAGCAAGCTCTCGCGCCATCTCGATCAAATGCTGGAAAGCCTGGTTGGCGCCAAGGGCGAGCGACCGAAGCTCGTCCACCGGCTCGACAAGGAGACCAGCGGCATCTTGGTGTTGGCCAAGACCGTCAACGCCGCCGGCTCGCTCACCCAGTCGTTTCGCACCGCCGCCGCACGCAAGATCTATTGGGCCTTGGTTAAAGGTGTCCCGGTGCCGCGGAGCGGCCTGATCGAAAAACCGCTCGCCAAGCAGTGGACCCCGGCCGGCGAGCGCGTGGTGGTCGCCGCCGATGGCAAGCCGGCACGGAGCCGCTATGCCGTGATCGACACGCTCGGCAAGGACCTCGCCTGGCTGGCGCTCGCACCGCTCACCGGCCGCACCCACCAGCTTCGCGTCCATTGCGCCGCGCTCGGGCACCCGATCGTCGGCGATGCCAAGTACGGCGGCGAAATCGCGCTCGCGATCGCCGGTCCGATGGCACCGCTGCTCCACCTTCATGCCCGCGCGATTGACGTCCCGCATCCGTCGGGGAAACGGCTACGGGTGATGGCGCCGTTGCCGCCGGCGCTGCGCGCCTCGTGGCGGACGTTCGGGTTCGACCCGCGCGAGGACGACGACCCGTTCGCGCCGATCCGCTTCAAGGACCGCATCGCCCGGACATGACCGCATCGCTCCGCCTCGTCGTGTTCGATTGGGACGGGACCCTCGTCGATAGCGCGGGCGCGATCGTCACGGCTATGGGCGAGGCGTTCGCGGCCCATCGCTATCCCGCCCCCGATCCGGCGGCGGTACGCCGCATCATCGGCCTCGCGCTTGAGACCGCGGTCGCGCGCCTGCTCCCCGCCGAGCGAGCCGGCGCGGCGCCGGCGATTGCGGCGAGCTATCGCCAGGCCTACGCCGCGGCGCGCGCTCGGCCCGACGACGTCGAGTCGGTCGTCATCGACGGCGCGGTCGCCGAGCTCGATCGCCTCGCGGCGCAGGGCTACCTCTGCGCTGTCGCGACCGGAAAATCGCGCCGCGGCATCGCCCGCGCCCTCGAGCGCACCGGGCTTCGCGGCCGCTTCGTCGCCTGGCGCACCGCCGACGATGCGCCGGGAAAGCCCCACCCCGGTATGCTCGAGCAGGTGATGGCCGAGGTCGGGATCGAGCCCGCCGCGACCGTGGTCGTCGGCGACACCACCTTCGATATCGAAATGGCGCGGAACGCCGGCGCCGGCGCGATCGGTGTTGCCTGGGGCTACCACCCACCCGCCGACCTCGCCGCCGCCGGGGCCGCCCGCGTCATCGATCGTTTCGACCAGTTATCGATGTCGGTCGAGGGCGTGCTGACGGTGCGATGACCGCGCTCACGATCAAGCGGTTCTACAAGGCGGTCACGGTCGCGGCGCCCGCCCCGGGCGAATGGCGCGTTCTCCTCGATGGCCGGCCGGCGCTCACTCCAGGTCGACGCCCGCTCGGCGTTCCGAGCCAAGCGCTCGCCCAGGCGATCGCGGCCGAATTCGATCGGCAAACCGAGCGGCTTACGGTCGCGGCGATGCCGATCGCGCGCCTTACCGGAGCCGCGCTCGATCTCGATGCGCCGGCGCAGGAGCGCCTGATCGATCAACTTGCCGCTTTCTGCGACACCGATCTCCTGTGCCACCGTGCCCAGCAGCCGGCCGAGCTCGCCCTGCTCCAAAGCACCGCGTGGGATCCGATCCTGGCGTGGGCGCGCGGCCGGTTCGGTGTCGTACCGGTCATCGTTCGCGGCGTCATTCCGGCGCAGCCCGCGCCGGAGGTCCGGCGAGCTTACCGCTCGGTCGTCGCCGCGTTGGGCCCGTTCCGCTTGGTGGCCCTGAAGGCCTTGGCCTCCGCAACCGGTTCGCTGCTCTTGGGTCTCGCCGTGCTCGTCGGCCGCCTCGATGCCGAAGGCGCTTGGCATGCGGCGGAGCTCGACGAGCAATATCAGATCGAGCGTTGGGGCGACGATGCGGAAGCGCGCGCGCGGCGTCTCGCGATCCGGGCCGAGATCGGTGCCGCCGCGGTCGTGGCCCGATCCGGGGACGATCTAACAACTTATTGATATTGATAGTAACTTTGACCTCGATCGCCGTTGGGATCGGCGTGCTGGCCCTGGCCGGAGCGG
The DNA here is from genome assembly GCA_016869275.1 of Alphaproteobacteria bacterium. GTDB lineage: Bacteria > Pseudomonadota > Alphaproteobacteria > SHVV01 > SHVV01 > SHVV01. The sequence continues at coordinate 19,380 of VGEO01000020.1, forward strand.
CCTGCTAATACTCGAAACGCATCTGTCGTTGCTGCGAGCGCATAGGTTCGATGGCGAAACTCAAAGAGCTGCTGAGCGATCTCATCAAGCGGCGCGAAGTCGCGTTTTGGGGCGGCGGCCTCGATAAGGCCGAAGCACGCCACGCCAAGGGCCAGATGACCGCGCGCGAACGGCTGCTGACGCTGTTCGCCGACCACACCTTCCAAGAAATGGGCATGCACGTCGAACACGACACGCGCGAGTTCGGCATGCAGGACAAGAAGCTGCCGGGCGATGGCGTGGTCACCGGCGTCGGCTACGTCGACGGCCGCCCGGTTGCGTCGTTCAGCCAGGATTTCACCGTCGCCGGCGGCTCGCTCGGCAAGGTTCACGCCGACAAGATCTGTAGCGTCATGGACTACGCCGGACGTGCCGGCATGCCGATCGTCGGCTTCAACGACTCGGGCGGCGCCCGCATCCAAGAGGGGGTCGAATCGCTCGCCGGCTACGGCCGCGTCTTCTATCACAACGTCCTGATGTCGGGCGTGGTGCCGCAGATCGCGGTGATCGCCGGCCCATGCGCCGGCGGCGCCGCCTACTCGCCGGCACTGATGGACTTCATCATCATGACGCGGCAGAACGCCCACATGTTCATCTGCGGTCCCGACGTCATCAAGGCGGCGACCGGCCAGTCGACGACGATGGACGAGATCGGCAGCGCCGTCGCTCACGCCACCGTCTCGGGCAACATTCACTTCATCGCCGACGACGATCATCACGCGATCGAAATCGTCCGCCGCCTGCTCTCGTTCCTGCCCGCCAACAACGTCGTCGACCCGCCGCACAACTCGTCCGACGAGCTGGTGCTCGAGGACGACCACGACATGGACGGTTTGGTGCCGGAGTCGCCCAAGGACCCGATCGACGTCCACAACGTGATCGCCAAGCTGGTCGACGGCGCCGACTTCCTCGAGGTGCAAAAGGAATTCGCCAAGAACATCGTCGTCGGCTTCGCGCGGATCGGCGGCATCGTCGTCGGCATCATCGCCAACCAGCCCAAGGTCAAGGCCGGGACCCTCGATATCGACGCTTCCGACAAGGGTGCGCGCTTCATCCGCTTCTGCAACTGCTTCAATGTTCCGATCGTGACCCTGGTCGACGTTCCCGGCTTCCTGCCCGGCGTCACCCAGGAGCTCGGCGGCATCATCCGGCACGGCGCCAAGATGCTGTTCGCCTACGGCGCCACCACGGTGCCGAAGATCACGGTGTTCATGCGCAAGGCCTACGGCGGCGCCTATTTGGCGATGTGCAGCCGCGATATGGGTGCCGACCTCGCGTTCGCGTGGCCGACCGCCGAGATCGCGGTGATGGGCGCCGAGGGTGCGGTCAACATTCTTTACCGGCGCGAGCTGGCCGCGGCGCCCAATGCGCGCGAGCTGCAGCAGCAACTGGTCGCCGACTACCGGGCCAAGTTCTCCTCGCCCTACCTCTCGGCGGCCAAGGGCTTGATCACCGACATCATCGAGCCGTCCCGCACCCGCGCCGCGGTCGCGCTGGGCTTGCGCAGCCTGCTCTCGAAGCGCGAAACGCGCCCGACCAAGAAGCACGGCAACATCCCGCTCTGAACTCGGCATCGCGATGACGCTCGGCCTTCTGCTCGTCGCCATCGCCGCCGGCGGCGGGGCGTTTTTCCTGCTCTGGCAACGGGTCCAGACTCTCGAGGGGATGATCGAGCGGTTGCGCCGGCAAGCGACGGCGTTACCCACGCCGGCGCCGCTCGCCATGCCCGGCGACGCCGCCCCGGCCGCGAGCGCGCCGCCGGCGGCGTCACCGCCCGCGAGCTCGGGCCCGGCCAAGCGTCCGTTCATCTCGGTGGTACCGAAGGCGCCGACCCGCGAGGAGCAGGTCGCCAAGGACTTGCCGATCATCTTCGCCGCGGTCGCGGCCTACATGGCCGATGTCAAGCCGGTGATTCGCGTCTACACGCCGGCGCAAAGTCCCGGCATGTGGGGCATGGTCAGCCGCTTCGATCATCGCCGGTCGAATCGCATGAGCTGGGATCGCGGCGTTTCGGCCGCCGGTGCGAACGAAACGCGACGGCAGTGGTACAAATTCTGGTCGAAGGCCTGACGTCGAGCGAGACGGGTGAGGAAACGATGAAAAAACTGCGGATTACGGTCGAGAACCGGTCCTACGACGTCACCGTCGAGGAGCTTGAAGACACCAGCGCGCGGCCGTCGGCCCTGCCGACCCAGGTGCCACGCCCGTTCATTTCCGTGGTCAACCCGGCACCGGCGGCGGCACCCGCACCGCGTGCCGCCGCCCCGGCACCGCGCCCTGCTGCCGCGTCGGCCGCCCCGCCCGTCGCCGCCGGCGCCGGGAGCGTGTTGAGCCCGCTCGCCGGCGTCATCGTCTCGGTCGACGTCGCGGTCGGCCAAGCCGTCAAGGAGGGCGACAAGCTCTTGTGCCTCGAGGCGATGAAGATGAACACCGATGTGCTGGCGCCCCACGCCGGCACCGTCACCGCGGTCCACGTCGACGTCGGCGTCCCGGTCCAAGAGAGCCAAGTCCTGGTTACGGTTTCCTAGGCCGCTCCGGCCTGCGATGCGCACGGCGGTCCGCGTTCGCATCACCGGCAAGGTGCAGGGGGTCTGGTTTCGTGCCTGGACGCGCGAACAAGCCCAAGCGCTCGGCCTCGACGGCTGGGTCCGCAACTTGAGCGACGGATCGGTCGAGGCGCTGTTCGCAGGCCCGCCCGCGGCGGTCGAGCGCGCGCTCGCCGCCTGCCACCGCGGACCGCCCGCTGCCCGCGTCGCCCAGGTAACGCCGACGCCGGTTGCGGCCGACGATATTGCCGCCGGGTCTGGCTTCGCGCAGCGACCCGACGCATAGGTCGAGCGTCGCGGTGGCAGGGAGGGGGCCCCTCAACCGAAGGTTTCGGCGAAGGTCGCCTTGAGCGCCTGATCGACTTCGGCCATCGTCACCGGTAGACCCAAGTCGACCAGCGAGGTGACGCCGTGGTCGCGGACGCCGCACGGCACGATCCCGGCGAAATGCCTCAAATCGGGTTCGACGTTGAGCGAGACGCCGTGGAAGCTCACCCAGTGGCGAATGCGCACCCCGACGGCCGCGATCTTGGCTTCGCGGCCGCCGCCCTGGTCGATCCAGATCCCGACCCGGCCTTCGCGCCGCTCGCCCTTGACGTTGAAGCGGGCGAGGGTTGCGATCAGCCAATCCTCGAGGGTGCGGACGTAAGCGCGGACGTTGCGGCCGCGGCGGCGGAGGTCGAGCAGGACATAGGCCACGCGCTGGCCGGGGCCGTGATAGGTGTATTGGCCGCCGCGGCCGGTGGCGTAGACCGGAAAGGCGCCCGCATCCAAGAGGTCGCCCGGCTTGGCGCTGGTTCCGGCGGTATAGAGCGGCGGATGCTCCAGGAGCCACACCAGCTCGGGCGCTGCCCCAGCGCGAATCGCGGCGACTCGGGCCTCCATCGCCCTGACCGCCGCCTCGTAGTCGACGGCGCCCACGTCCGTCTTCCATTCGATCGCTGCCATGCTAGGATTCTAGGGCGTTGCGACGGCCCCGTCCCGTCGCATTAACCAATTGCTAACCGTAATTCGGGTAGAAGCCGTCTATGCCCAGCAACGAAACCATCGGCCGCGACATCCCCAAGGCGCTCGACAATGTGACGGTCGAGGTCTCGGTGATGCTCGGCAAGGCGGTCATGCCGATCCACCAGCTTCTGAAGATGGGTCGCGGCGCTGTCATCGAACTCGATGCCACCGTGCACGACCACGCCCTTATCTTCGCCAACAACCGCCTGATCGCCAAGGGCGAGGTGATGGTGGTCGACGACCACATTGGGGTCTCGGTGACCGAAACGATCCGCGGGCTCGTCTAGCCACAGCGCCGCTCGGGCACAACGCCCGTATTTAGCGATTTTTCTTTATTTTCCCGGCGGCCAGCTAATCCTTGATCGGCTGGCAGGGATTTGTTATTCGGGCGGCTGATGCGGTTGTGGCGGAACTGGCAGACGCGCAGCGTTGAGGTCGCTGTGGGATAACATCCCGTGGAAGTTCGAGTCTTCTCAACCGCACCAGTTCGAGCGAGCCCGTGCACCGCTTGCGGGCTTCGTCTTTATCGGGCCCCCTAGGCAGGCGCCCGCTCCGGCCGGTGCGGCCGGCGAGGAGACGTCCATGACCGAGCCGACGGTCGCCGCGCCGCCCCCGTCGCAAGCCGAACCGGCGCCCGAGGACTTGGGCTACGGCCCGACCCCGGAGCTCGTCCAGGCGGTCGTCAACGCCGCCGAGGGCGGCGACGCCGCGGCGGTCCGGACGCTCCTGGTCCCGCTCCACGCTGCCGACATCGCTGGTGTCGTCGGGCAGCTGACGCCCGATCAGCGGGCGATGGTCGTGGCGGCGCTGCGCGGGCGCTTGGATCCCGAGGTGCTGGCCGAACTTCACGTCGTCCTTCAAGACGAGATCGTCGAGCTGTTCGAGCCCAACGAGCTGGCGACCGCGATCACCGCGCTCGACACCGACGACGCCGTCAACGTCATCGAGAACCTCGAGGCTGCGGACCAGCGCGAGGTATTGGCGGCAATTCCGGCGGCCGACCGCGCCCACGTCGAGGAGGCGCTCGCTTTCGCCGAGGAATCGGCCGGCCGGCTGATGCAACGCTCGTTCGTCGCGGTGCCGGTATACTGGAACATCGGCCAGATCATCGACTACCTGCGCGACGAGGATGACCTCCCGGAGGAGTTCTACGAGATCTTCGTCGTCGACCATAACCGCAAACCGCTCGGCACCGTGCCGCTCAATCGCGCCATGCGCGCCAAGCGGCCGATCGTGGTCGGCGACATCATGGATAAGGAGCCCAAGATCGTTCCGGTCGACATGGACCAGGAGGACGTGGCCTATGTCTTCCGCCAGTACGACCTGACGTCGGCGCCGGTGGTCGATCGCGACGGCCGCCTGGTCGGCGTGATCATGGTCGACGACATCCTCGACGTGATCCACGAGGAGCACGGCGAGGACATGATGCGGATGGGCGGCGTCACCGAGGGCGATCTTTATACCTCGATCGTCAAGACCACGCGCTCGCGCTCGGCCTGGCTGGCCGTCAATACCGGGACCGCGCTCTTGGCCTCGACCGTGATTTCGCTGTTCGATGCCACCATCGAGCAGATGGTCGCGCTCGCGATCCTGATGCCGATCGTCGCGTCGATGGGCGGTAATACCGGCATGCAGGCCCTCACCGTCGCGGTCCGCGCGCTCGCGACACGCGAGCTCACCGCGGCAAACGCGCCACGCCTGATCAACAAGGAGCTGGTGGTCGGGCTGCTCAACGGAGCGCTGTTTGCGGTGATCATCGGCTCGGTCGCGACGTTCTGGTTCGCGAGCCTTCCTCTGGGTTTGGTTCTGGGGGCGGCGATGGTCGTCAATTTGGGCGTCGCCGGCCTCTGCGGCATCTTGATCCCGCTCGCGCTCGAGCGGTTCGGCGCCGACCCGGCGCTGGCGGCCTCGATTTTCCTGACCATGGTCACCGACGTGGTCGGGTTCGTCGCATTCCTGGGACTCGCGGCGTCGTTTCTGCTCTGATCGGACGTAAGACGAACGAGGGTACGATGACCATCCCCAAGGGCATTACCGTCGAGACGGCGAACGCGTTCGGGCGCGAATTCCTGCCCGGCCATCTCGGGCTCAACTTCACCGCGATCGAGCGTGGCCGCGTCGTCGCCGAGCTGACGATCGCGAAGCACCATGTCGCACCGAACGGCTATCTCCACGCCGCGACCGTGATCGCCATCGCCGACACCGCCGCCGGCTACGGCTGCGTCGCCTCGTTGCCCGAGGGCGCACAGAGCTTTACCACCATCAACCTGAACTGCAATTTCCTCGGCACCGCGCGCGAGGGCACGATCCGCGCCGAAGCCAAGCTCCGGCACGGCGGCCGCACCATTCAGCACTGGGACACCGAGGTGTTCGATCCCGCCGGCAAGCTGATCGCCACCTTCCGCTGCACCCAGATGGTGCTGTGGCCGCGCTGAAGGCGTATCGGCCGTCGCCGCGCCGCGCCGGCGCCGGCCGGCGCGCGCCGGATCCCGACTTCGAAGCGCGCGTCCGCGCGAGCTTTGCGCGCCAGGGGTTCATGGGGCGACTCGGCGCCCGGATCGTCGCGCTGGCACCCGGACGACTCGCGATCGCGCTCGATCATCGACCGACGCTGGTCCAGCACCTCGGCCACTTTCACGGCGGCGTCGTCGCGACCCTGGCCGACAACGCGGCCGGTTATGCCGCCTTCACCTTGATGCCGGCCGGCGCCTCGGTCCTGACGGTCGAATTCAAGATCAATTTCGTGGCGCCGGCGGCGGGCGAGCGGCTCGAGGCCCGCGCTGTCGCCGTCAAGCGCGGCCGAACGCTCACCGTCTGTGAAAGCCGGGTTTATGCCGGCGGGCGAAGATCGAGCTTGTGCGCGATCGCGCTGGTATCGCTGATGGCACTGCCCGGGCGGGCCGACGAGCCCTCGGCCGCACGGCCGAAGGCGAGCGGCGGCCCCGCATACCGGGCGCCGGCGGTCGATGCGACGCTTGTTCCGGCCAACCCCGAGTTCGCGGCCGCTGTCGCCGGCGTCTACCGGCGCCAGCCGTTCGGACCCGAGCTCGGCTTTGCGCTCGATCGAATCGCGCCGGGGCTCGGTCAGTTTTCGCTCCCTTTCCGCGCCGACCTCACCCAGCAGCACGGCTTCTTCCACGGTGGCGTCGTCGCGACCGCGGCCGACCTCGCGATGGGGGCTGCGGCCGGCTCGCTGGCGCCGGCCGGCGCCGCGCCGGTGACGGTCGAGTTCAAGCTGAACCTGCTCGCCCCGGCCGCGGGCGAGGTCCTCACGGCCTATGGGACCGTCCTCAGGCCCGGCCGAACCGTCACGATTTGCCGCGCCGACGTCACGGCGGGAAGCGCCGGGACCGAGCGTCTATGCGCCACCGCGCTCGGCACGATGATTTCGGTAAATATTTGATTTAAAAAGATAAAATAGGCTGGACCGCGGCCGAGGACAGACCCCCGCCGGGGCTTCGCTTTTGCGGGGCCAGGGTCTAGAGTGCGGCACGGGCGAATTCGCGAATGATTTCAAATCGATACCCTGCGCTCGACTTCGGCCTCGGCGAGGCGGCGGACATGTTGCGCCAGTCGGTGGCGAGCTTTGCGGCGGTCGAAATCGCGCCGCGCGCCGCAGAAATCGACGCGACCAACCAGTTTCCGCGCGACCTCTGGCCGAAGCTGGGCGAGCTCGGGCTGCTCGGCGTTACCGTCGAGGAAGAGTTCGGCGGTGCCGGCATGGGCTACACCGAACACGTGGTAGCGATGGAAGAGATCAGCCGCGCCTCGGCCGCGGTCGGTTTGAGCTACGGAGCGCACTCGAACCTCTGCGTCAATCAGATCCGCTTGAACGGCAATCCGGCGCAGAAGCGGACGTACCTGCCCAAGCTGGTGTCGGGCGAGCATGTCGGCGCGTTGGCGATGAGCGAACCGGGCGCCGGCTCGGATGTCGTCGGTATGCGCCTTCGCGCCGAGCGCCAGGGCGACCGTTACGTGCTGAACGGCAACAAGATGTGGATCACCAATGGGCCGGTGGCCGACGTGCTCGTGGTCTACGCCAAGACCGATCCGCAAGCCGGCTCGCGCGGCATAACCGCGTTCCTGATCGAGAAGGGCTTCAAAGGCTTTACGACGGCGCAGAAGCTCGACAAGCTCGGCATGCGCGGTTCCGACACCTGCGAGCTCGTTTTCCAGGACTGCGAAGTCCCGGTCGAGAACGTGCTCGGCAAAGAGGGCGGCGGCGTCCGCGTCCTCATGAGCGGGCTCGACTACGAGCGCGCCGTGCTCGCCGGCGGCCCGATCGGGCTCATGCAGTCATGCATGGACGTCGTTGTCCCGTACCTCCATGAGCGCAAGCAGTTCGGCCAGGCGATTGGCGAATTTCAGCTAATGCAGGGCAAGCTCGCCGACATGTATACGACGATGAACGCGGCCAAGGCGTACGTCTACGCGGTTGCGCGCGCCTGCGATCGCGGCCAGGCCAGCCGCAAGGACGCGGCCGGCGTCATCCTGTTCGCCGGCGAGAAAGCGACGTGGATGGCGCTCGAAGCGATCCAGTGCCTCGGCGGCAACGGCTATATCAACGAGTTTCCGACCGGGCGGTTCCTGCGCGACGCCAAGCTCTACGAGATCGGCGCCGGCACCTCCGAGATCCGGCGCTGGCTGATTGGCCGCGAGTTGTTCGAAGAAACCGCCTAAAGGGGGGCCGATGGCCGCGCCGCTCGAATTCTATTTCGACTTTTCGTCGCCCTACGGCTATTTCGCGTCGACCCGGATCGACGCCATCGCTGCCAAGGCCGGGCGCGAGGTCGCGTGGCGGCCGATCCTCTTGGGCGCCGTCTTCAAGGTCGTCGGCACCGCGCCGCTCGTCAACTACCCGCTCAAGGGCGAATACATGCGCCACGATCTCGAGCGGCAGGCGCGCCTGTTCAAGCTCACGTTCCGCGAGCCGCCCGGCTTCCCCCACAACACGATCGCCGCGGCCCGCCTGTATTATTGGATTCACGATCGCGATGCGGCCAAGGCGCGGGCGTTCGCCAAAGGCGTCTACGCCGGCTTCTTCGAACGCGGTTCGGACGTGTCCGCGCCCGAGGCGGCGGTCGCGATCGCCGCCGGTTTGGGCCTCGGCCGCGATGCGGCGGCGGGGGCCCTTCAGGACCAGGCGGTCAAGGATCGCCTCCGCCACGAGGTCGACGCCGCCATCGCCAAGGGCGTGTTCGGCTCGCCCTTTGTCATCGTCGACGGCGAGCCGTTCTGGGGCTCCGACCGGTTGGATCAGGTCGAGGCGTGGCTCACGACCGGCGGTTGGTGATGGGACGGCGCCGCTCCGATAGGGCGGGCTCGAGCCGATGACCGTCCTCGACTCCCCCCTCGATACCGCGAGCACGGCGTTCCAGGCCAACGCCGAGCGCACCCGGGCCCTGGTCGACGATCTCCACGCGACGCTCCTTCGCATCGCCGAGGGTGGGCCCAAAGAAGCGCGCGCCAAGCACCTCGCCCGCAAGAAGCTCCTGGCGCGCGATCGCGTGTCCCGTTTGATCGATCCCGGCACGCCGTTTCTCGAGATCGCGCCGCTCGCCGCACACGGGCTCTACGACGGCGAGGTACCGGCCGGCGGCATAGTCGCCGGCATCGGGCGCGTCAACGGCCAGGAGTGCGCGATCGTCGCCAACGACGCGACGGTCAAGGGCGGCACCTATTTTCCGATTACGGTCAAGAAGCACCTCCGGGTCCAGGAGATCGCGCAGCAGAACAACCTGCCCTGCATTTACCTGGTCGATTCGGGCGGCGCCAACCTGCCGAACCAGGACGACGTCTTCCCCGACCGCGACCACTTCGGCCGCATTTTCTACAATCAAGCGACGATGTCGGCGCGCGGCATCCCACAGATCGCCGTCGTGATGGGCTCGTGTACCGCCGGCGGGGCCTACGTGCCGGCTATGTCGGACGTCGCCATCATCGTCAAGGGCCAAGGCACGATCTTCCTCGGCGGACCGCCGCTGGTAAAGGCCGCGACCGGCGAAACGGTGAGCGCCGAGGAGCTGGGTGGCGCCGACGTCCATTCGCGCGTTTCCGGCGTCACCGATTATTACGCGACCGGCGATGACCACGCTCTCGATCTCGCGCGCCAGACTGTCGCGAGTTTGAACCGGCGCAAGCACGTGACGCTCACGCTCAAGGCGCCGGTCGCGCCGCGCTACGCGGCCGAGGAGATCTACGGCTTGATCCCGGCCGACGTGCGCCAGCCGTTCGACATGCGCGCCGTGATCGCGCGGATCGTCGATGGCAGCGAGTTCGACGAATTCAAGGCGCTCTACGGCTCGACGCTGCTGACCGGGTTCGCCCATATCGCCGGTTATCCCGTCGGGATCATCGCCAATAACGGCGTGTTGTTCTCGGAATCGGCCGAAAAAGGGACCCACTTCATCGAGCTGTGCGCCCAACGCAAGATTCCGCTGGTGTTCCTGCAGAACATCACCGGCTTTATGGTCGGCAAGAAATACGAGACCGGCGGCATCGCCAAGGACGGCGCCAAGATGGTGATGGCGGTCGCGACAGCGCGGGTGCCGAAGTTCACCGTGATCGTCGGCGGTTCGTTCGGTGCCGGCAACTATGCGATGTGCGGCCGTGCCTACGCGCCGCGCTTCCTCTGGCTGTGGCCGAACGCCCGTATCTCGGTGATGGGCGGCGAGCAGGCCGCGAACGTTCTGGCGCAAGTGCGCCGCGACGGCCTGAAAGCGAAGGGCGAGACCTGGAGCGAGCGGAGCGAAGCGCAGTTCAAGAAGCCGATTCTCGATCAGTACGAGCGCCAGGGCCATCCCTATTATGCGAGCGCGCGGCTGTGGGACGATGGCGTGATCGATCCCAAGGAAACGCGCACGGTCTTGGCGCTCGGTCTGTCGGCGGCGCTGAACGCACCGATCGAAGAAACGCGCTTCGGCGTATTCCGGATGTAGGGCGAGGGGTAAGGGATGGCGACCGTCGACTGGACCAAGGACGCGCGCGGGGTCGCGACCGTGACGCTCAACCGGCCCGAGAAGCACAATGCCTTCAATGCCGAGGTGATCCAGGACTTGAAGAGCGCGTTTTCGGCGGCCGGAGCCGATCCGGCGGTGCGCGTCATCCTCGTGGTCGCCAACGGCAAGAGTTTCTGCGCCGGCGCCGACGCCGAGTGGCTGAAAGCGAGCGTCAACTTGAGCGAAGCCGACAACGTCGCCGATGCGCTCGAGATCGCGCGCATGCTGCGCGTGATCGACACCGTGCCCAAACCGACGGTCGCGCTCATCCACGGCGCGGTGATGGGCGGGGGCGTCGGGTTGGTCGCCGCCTGCGACGTCGCGATCGCCGCGCGCGACGCCTTCTTCGCGATGTCGGAAGTAAAGCTCGGCCTGCTGCCGGCCGCGGTTTCGCCCTACGTCATCGCCGCGATCGGCGGACGCAACGCGCGTCGCTATTTTCTGACCGCCGAGCGCGTACCGGCGGACGAAGCGGTCAAGCTCGGTTTCATCCACGATGTCGTCCCCGATCGCACAGCCTTGGCGGCCGCCGGCGAGCGTTACGTCAAAGAGTTTCTGACCTGCGCGCCGGGTGCGATCGCCGACACCAAGGCGCTGATCCGCGACGTGACCGGCCGTTACGTTTCGGACGAATTGATGAACCTGACCGCTCACCGCATCGCTGCCCGCCGCACCTCGGCCGAAGGGCAGGAGGGCCTGGCGGCGTTCATCGGCAAGCGCAAACCGACCTGGGTCGCCGGGTGAACCGTTAACGCGATGTTCAAGTCCGTCTTGATCGCCAACCGCGGCGAGATCGCCTGCCGCATCGCGCGCACCGCGCGCCGCATGGGTCTCAACATCGTCGCGGTCTACTCGGCGGCCGATAAGGACGCGCTCCACGTCCGCGCCGCCGACGTCGCCTATCCGATCGGGCCGGCGCCGGCGGCCGAGAGCTACCTCAAAATCGAGAAGATCATCAACGCCGCCAAGGCGTCGGGCGCCGAGGCGATCCACCCGGGCTACGGCTTCCTGGCCGAGAACGCGCGCTTTGCCGAAGCCTGCGTCCGCGCCGGTATCGCGTTCGTCGGTCCGCCGCCGACCGCGATCCGGCTGTTGGGCGAAAAGAACCGCGCCAAGACCTTGATGGCGAAGGCGGGGGTTCCGGTGGTGCCCGGCTACCACGGCAACGACCAGCGCCCCGCCACGTTGAAGCGCGAGGCCGACCGTTTGGGCTACCCGGTCCTGATCAAGGCCGCGGCCGGCGGCGGCGGCAAGGGCATGCGCCGGGTCGACCGAGCGCGCGACTTTCTGCCGGCGCTCGAATCGGCCAAGCGCGAGGCCGAGGCGGCGTTTGGCGCCGGCATGATGCTGGTCGAAAAGTGCATCGAGCGGCCGCGCCACATCGAAGTCCAGATCATCGCCGACCAGCACGGTAACGTTGCCCACCTGTTCGAGCGCGACTGCTCGCTGCAGCGCCGCCACCAGAAGGTGATCGAGGAAGCACCCGCACCCGGCATCAGCGCCGATTTCCGCCGCCGCCTGTGCGACGCCGCCGTCACCGCCGCACGCGCCGCCCACTATGTCGGCGCCGGCACCGTCGAGTTCATCGTCGATGTCGCGAACGGCATCGAGGCCGCGACCTTCGCCTTCATGGAGGTCAATACGCGCCTCCAGGTCGAGCACCCGGTGACCGAGTTCGTGACCGGCCAGGACCTGGTCGAGTGGCAGCTTCGGATCGCCGCCGGCGAACGGCTGCCGCGGCGCCAGGACAAGCTCGCCCTGAGCGGCCACGCGATCGAGGTACGGCTCTATGCCGAGGATCCGGCACGCGGGTTCATGCCCCAAGCGGGGAGGCTCGACCGCCTGCGGCTTCCGGCGACGCGCGGGCCGGTCCGGGTCGATACCGGGGTCGCCGAGGGCAATACCGTGACCGTTCACTACGATCCGATGATCGCCAAGTTGATCGCGCATGGCGCCGACCGCACGGCGGCGCTCGCGGCCTTGAGCAAGGCGCTGGCCCAGACCGAAGTCGCCGGGATCGCCACGAATCTCGGCTTCCTGACGGCGCTGGTCGAGCACCCGGCCTTCGTCGGGGCCGAACTCGACACCGGCCTGATCGGACGGCTCGGGGATGAGATCGCCCGGCTTTCGGCCAGCGCGCGCGACCGCTTGCTGGCGTGCGGTGTGATCGCTTCGCTGCTGGGCGGCGGCGAGACCGCCGGCCAAGCGGCCGGCGACCCCTATTCGCCGTGGGCCGAGCGCAACGGCTGGACGCTCACGGGGCCCCGGCGCGACGCCCTGGCATTGACCGTGGCCGGGGCGCCAGTGCCCGCCCACATCCTCTATCGCGGCGCCGGCCGCTTCGCGGTCGAGTTGGGCGGGCGCCCGATCGAGCTCGTTGATTGTTGGCGCGAGGGCGACCGCTTTACCGCCACCGTCGACGGCCGCCCGGTCGAGGCGCGCGTGTTCGACGCCGGCGGCGATACCGTCGCGGTCAGCGCCGGCCGCTCGGTCGCGTTCCACCGCCGCTCAGTCGCCGAAGAAGGCGGCGACGAGCGCGGCGCCTCGGGCGCGATCACGGCGCCGATGCCGGGCAAGATCGTCGCCGTCGCCGTGAAGAAAGGCACGCTGGTTAAGCGCGGCGATCCGATGATCGTGCTCGAAGCGATGAAGATGGAGCAGACCCTCGCCGCACCCCGCGACGGCCGGGTCGCGGCGGTTGCGTGCCGCCCGGGCGAACTCGTGGTCGAGGGCGCTCTCCTCGCCGCCATCGACGGCGCCTGACGCCGGCCGACCCGTGAGTTGGTCGTTGCCGCGGTCGATCGCAGGCGCGTGCATCCTCGCCGCGATCGTCCTGGTCGGTATTTCTTACACCGGCCTTGTCGCCAACCCGGCGCTTGTCCGCGCCGGCGGCATCGCGCTTTTCGCCGTCAGCTTGTTCGCAACGGGCGCGGTTCCGAACCACATCGCCTCGCTCTGGTTTTTCCTGGCCTGCATGCTGCTCGGGATCGCACCGGCGGCAACCGTCTTCTCCGGCTTCACCTCGACCCCGTTCTGGCTCGTTTTCGGCGGAACCGTGATTGGTATTGCCGTCAAGGAAACCGGGCTCGGCGCCCGCATCGCCCGAGCGCTCGCCCGCCGCTTCGGCGCGTCATACGCCGGCGCGGTCGCCGGCACCGTCGCGGTCGGGGTCGCGCTTTCGTTCGTGATGCCCTCGTCGATGGGCCGGATCGTGCTCTTGCTCCCGATCCTCGCCGCGCTCGCCGACCAGTTGGGTTTCGCCCAGGGCTCGCGCGGCCGCACCGGGCTCGTGCTGGCGACGATTTACGGCACGCTGGTACCGGCGTTCGCGCTGCTGCCCTCGAACGTGCCGAACCTCGTGCTGGCTGGCGCCGCCGAGACGCTCTATGGCGTGACGCTTATCTATGGCGAGTACTTCCTGCTCAATTATCCGGTCTTGGGGTTCGCAAAGGCGATCGTCATCGCGCTCTTGATCGCGGCCATGTTTCGCGAGGAGCCGCGATTGGCCGTCGCGCCGGCCACCGCGAACCCGATGTCGGCGGCCGAGCGGCGACTCACGATCGTGCTCGTCGCCGCGCTGCTGCTGTGGATGACCGACTTCGTCCACCACGTTTCGCCGGCCTGGGTGAGCTTGGGCGCTGCGGCGATTTGCCTCGCGCCTCGGATCGGGGTGCTCGGCGTCGACGGCATCCACGAGAAGGTCGGCTACGGCGCGCTCATCTACGTGGCTGGCATTCTCGGACTGGGTGCGGTGATTTCCTCGACCGGGCTCGGCACCGTCTTGGGCGGCGTCCTGATCGAGTGGGCCGACTTGAAGCCCGGCGCCGATACGTACAATTTCGCGGCCATCGGCGCGATCACGTCGCTGCTCGCGGTCCTGACCACCCAGCCCGGCGCACCGGCGGTGATCGCACCCTTGGCCGCCGACCTCGCCGCCGCGACGGCGCTGCCGCTCTTGACCGTCCTGATGACGATCGTGGTCGGCTTCTCGGCCGTGATCTTCCCCTACCAGACGCCGCCGATCGTGGTCGGGCTGCAGTTGGGGCGGGTCGGGTTCGGCACCGCGACCCGGTTCAACCTCGTGCTGTTTGCGATCACCATCGTCATCCTGACGCCGCTTCACTATCTGTGGTGGCGTATACTGGGCCTCCTCTCCTAGTGCGCGGTTCCCCCATGATCGTCAACCTCCTCAAGATGTGCGTCGGCATCAACGAGATCGACGAGCTCGCGCGCTGGCAGCGCGAACGCCTGCGGCGGATGAAGGCAGCGGGGCAGAAACCGAAGCTTCGCCACGTCACCCGCCACACGCCCAAGCGCCGCGATGAGATCCTGGCCGGCGGCTCGCTCTATTGGATCATCAGGGGATTCGTGCGCGTCCGGCAGCGCATTTTCGCCATCGAGACGGTCGAGAACGACAAGGGCGAAAAGAAGTGCGGGCTCGTGCTCGACCGCAAGCTGGTGCGGACCGAGCTGCAGCCGCGCCGGCCGCACCAGGGTTGGCGCTACCTCGAGGTCGAGGACGCGCCGCGCGACCTGCCCAAGGGCGTCAAGGCGGACGACATCCCGCCCGCGCTCGCGGCCGAGCTCAAGGACCTCGGGCTGTTGTGACCGCGCGATCGATCCGGCGGCGATGATCTACCGAGAACCGCTCCGGCCCCGCGACCCGCTTCGCGCCCACATCGACGCGCTTTATCACGCCGACGGCTCGGCGGTGATGGAGGCGGTGCTCGACGAAGCCGATCTCGGTCCGCTCCGCGCGCGCGTGCGGGTTCTGGCGCGCCGGCTGGTCCAGGACGTTCGCGGCGCGCAAGGTCGCGCCGGCACGCTCGAGTCGTTTCTCCAGCAGTATCGGCTCTCGACCGAGGAAGGCGTCGTCCTCATGTGCCTGGCCGAGGCGCTCTTGCGCATTCCCGACACCGAGACCCAGGACAAGCTGATCCAAGACAAGCTCCACGGAGCCGACTGGGAGCGGCACTTGGGCAAGAGCCGCTCGCTGTTCGTCAACGCCTCGACCTGGGGCTTGATGCTGACCGGCAAGCTCGTGCGTTTGAACGATGCCGCGGCCGATGCGGGCTTCGTCGAGCGGCTGGCGGCGCGGGTCGGCGGCCCGGTGATCCGCGAGGCGATGCTGCAGGCCGTGCGCATCCTCTCGGACCAATTCGTGATGGGCCGTACGATCGCCGAAGCCATCGCCCGCGCCGGCGAGGCCGAAGCCGCCGGCGCGCGCCACTCCTACGACATGCTGGGCGAAGCGGCGCTGACCGAACCCGACGCCCGGCGCTACGCGGCTGCATACGCGGACGCGATCGCGACGCTCGGACGCATGTCGCTCGATCGGCCGCAACGCGTCAATATGCTCGACCGGCCGGGCATTTCGATCAAGCTGTCGGCGCTACATCCGCGCTTCGAATGGGCGCAGCGGGACGACGTCATGGCCCGCCTGGTGCCGCGGCTTACCGCCCTGATCGCCGCCGCCCGCGGTCACGACCTCGGGGTCACGATCGACGCGGAAGAGGCGAACCGGCTGGATCCGACCCTCGACGTGTTCGAGGCGGTTTACCGCGAGGGCGCGGCCGGGAACTGGGATGGATTGGGGTTGGCGGTCCAGGCTTACCAAAAGCGAGCCCGCGCGGTGATCGACTGGCTGGCGGCGTTGGCACATCGCGCGCGGCGCCGTATTCCGGTCCGGCTGGTCAAGGGCGCCTATTGGGACACCGAGGTCAAGCGCGCCCAGGAGGGCGGGTTCGACGGCTATCCGGTTTTCACCCGCAAGGTGATGACCGACGTCTCCTACCTCGCCTGCGCGCGCGGGATGCTGGCCCACGCCGAGGCGTTCTATCCGCAATTCGCCACTCACAACGCCCACACCGTGGCGGCGATCCAAGTGCTGGCCGAGGGGCGATCCGATGTCGAGTGCCAGCGCCTCCATGGCATGGGCGAAGCGCTCTATACGGCCTTGCAAGGCACGGGCGCGCGCGCGCTGCCGTGCCGTGTCTATGCGCCGGTAGGGAGCCACGAGGATTTACTCCCTTATCTCGTGCGCCGGCTCCTTGAGAACGGCGCCAACACCTCGTTCGTCAACCGGTTGGCCGATGCCTCGGCGCCGATCGACCGGCTGATCGCCGATCCGGTCGAGGCGATGCGGACGACGCTCGGTCTCCGCCAAGCCGGCATTCCGTTGCCGCGCGACCTTTATGGCGCGACGCGCGTCAACGCCCGCGGACTCGACCTGTCCTCGGTCCACGCGCTGAGGGGGCTCGCGAAAGAAGTGCAGCGCGCCGGGAACGAACGCTGGGGCGCGTCGCCGATCGTCTCGGGCAAGCGCCGCGGTGGGCTCGCGGCGCCGGTTCGCAACCCGGCCGACCGGCGCGACGTCGTCGGCGAGGTATGCGAGGCCGACCTGGGCGACGTCGCGACCGCGGTCGCGGCCGCGGTGGCGGCGCAACCGGCCTGGGATGGCTTGGGCGCGGCGGCACGGGCACAAGTCCTCGAACGCGCCGCCGATCTCTACGAAACCGAGCGGTCGCGGCTGATGACGCTCGCGGTGCGCGAAGCGGGAAAAACCATCGGCGATGCCCAAAGCGAGGTCCGCGAGGCGGTCGATTTCCTTCGCTACTACGCGCAACGAATAAGGATCGACGGCGCGCCGCAGGCGCTCTCCGGTCCGACCGGCGAGGCCAATACGCTCACGCTTCACGGCCGCGGCGCTTTCGTCTGTATCAGCCCGTGGAATTTCCCGCTCGCGATCTTCACCGGCCAGGTCGCCGCCGCGCTGGCGGCCGGAAACGCTGTGCTGGCCAAGCCGGCCGAGCAGACGCCGCTGATCGCCGCGCTCGCGGTCGACCTCTTGCACAAGGCGGGCTTTCCGACAGAGGTCCTGCATTTGTTGCTGGGAGCCGGCGAAACCGTCGGCGCGGCGCTGGTCGCCGATCCCCGCATCGCCGGGGTCGCGATGACGGGCTCGACCGCGACCGCGGCGGCGATCGCGCGGACGCTCGCGGAACGCCCGGGCCCGATCGTACCGCTGATCGCCGAGACCGGCGGGCAGAACGCCTTGATCGCCGATTCCTCGGCACTGCCTGAGCAACTGGTCGCCGACGTGATCCGGTCCGCTTTCAATAGCGCCGGGCAGCGCTGCTCCGCCTGCCGCATCCTTTTCGTCCAAGACGATATCGCCCTGCGCGTGACGACGATGCTGGCAGGGGCGATGGCCGAACTCAAGATCGGCGACCCTGCCTATCTCGAAACCGACGTCGGGCCGGTGATCGATCCCGCGGCGCTTGGCGCGCTCAACGCCCATACCGAACGGATGGACCGCGACGCGCGGCTGATAGCGGTGGCGCCGCTCCCGGGCGGGCTCGACCACGGTACGTTCTTCGCGCCGCGCGCCTACGCCATTCCCGACCTCGGCCTCCTCGAGCGCGAGGTGTTCGGGCCGATCCTCCACGTCGTTACCTTCGCGGCCGAAGAGTTGGACGAGGTCGTCGATCGTCTCAATGCGACCGGTTACGGCCTCACCCTCGGCATCCACAGCCGGGTCGGCGCCACCGCCGCGCGCATCATCGCACGCGCCCGCGTCGGCAATATCTACGTCAACCGCAACATGATCGGCGCGGTGGTGGGCGTACAGCCGTTCGGAGGCGAGGGGCTGTCGGGGACTGGTCCCAAGGCCGGGGGACCCAACTACCTGCCGCGGTTCGCGGTCGAGCGGACCGTCTCGGACAATATCGCGGCGATCGGCGGGAACGCGTCGCTGCTCTCACTCGGCGAGGAGGTGGCCGAGTGACAGCAGCTCGAT
This sequence comes from Alphaproteobacteria bacterium, assembly GCA_016869275.1. Lineage (GTDB taxonomy): Bacteria > Pseudomonadota > Alphaproteobacteria > SHVV01 > SHVV01 > SHVV01. The sequence continues at coordinate 37,769 of VGEO01000020.1, forward strand.
CTCGTCATCTGGCGCGCCGTTAGCCGTCCCCGTCCCCCTTCGAGGGGTCGGGGACGATTCCGGCAGTACGACGCGATCGACGGCCACGATCGGCGGCGGGACCCGAGTTTCGATCTTCGGGAATTCCGCGCTAGTCTAGATGGCGGCGCGGTATTCCGTCGGCGCGCGGTCGGCGCGCGCCGTACGGCCGGCTCCGGCCGCGGCGACGATCTGCTCGGCCATGCGATCGGCGATGACGCTGGTCGGCGTCTTCTCGGCATCGGCGCGGGCGAAGATCGCGTCGAGCGTGCCGGCGATCCGAGCGATATGGGCGTAGGCGCGGGCTCGGTCGTAACCGCCGCGTTCGTACGAGATGTTGATGATGCCGCCGGCGTTGATCACGTAGTCGGGCGCATAGAGGATACCGCGCTCGGCCAACTGGACCCCGTGCCGTGCCTCGCCCAACTGGTTGTTGGCGGCGCCGGCGACGACCTTGGCTTTGAGCGCCGGGATGGTCCGGTCATTGAGGCCGCCGCCCAACGCGCACGGTGCGAAGACATCGACGTCGGCGGTGTGGATCAGCGAGGGGGCGACTGCCGCGGCACCGAAGCGCTGTATCGCGCGCTGGACGCGGAGGAAATTGACGTCGGCTACGACCAGGCGCGCGCCGGCTTCGGCGAGGAGCGCGCTGAGCGCCTCGCCGACGTGGCCCAAGCCCTGGACCGCGACCGTGACGCCTACGAGATCGCTACGGCCCAAGCGGTGACGAACGGCCGCGCGCAGCCCCTGGAACACGCCGAAAGCGGTGGCCGGCGAAGGATCGCCGCTCTGGCCGCGCCGGCCGCTGACGAGGCTCGTTTCGCGCGCGATGAGATCCATGTCCTCGACCGCGGTGCCGACGTCTTCGGCGGCGATGTAGCGGCCCTCGAGGCTGTCGACGAAGCGGCCGAAGTTCCGAAACAAAGCTTCGCTCTTCACGTCCGGTCCGCCGATGATGACCGCCTTGCCACCGCCCAAGCTCAAGCCCGCAACCGCCGACTTGTAGGTCATGCCGCGCGAGAGGCGGAGCACGTCGGTCAGGGCTTCGTCCTCGGAGGCGTAGGGCCACAAGCGGACACCGCCGAGCGCCGGGCCGAGGGCGGTATTATGGATGGCGATGATCGCCCGCAATCCGCACGCCGGATGGCGGTAATAGACGACCTGTTCGTGGTCGGAGGCGGGTAGGTCGATCGGGTTGAGCACGGGTTTCTCCCCACGGACTGCGATATATTCGTCCGGTAGATGGGGGAAAAATCACACGTTTTCAATAAGATAACGTAAACGCGCTCAAAAAGACCGCGAATGTCTCGAAAGCCCCTCCGGCGGCGTTCTTTGTTACGCCACCGCCGGGACCGGCGGCAATTTTCTTTCAGGCCGCCGGGACCCTAGA
>VGEO01000021.1 GCA_016869275.1 Alphaproteobacteria bacterium
GCGGGGTTTGAGCCGCCGGTGCGCGCGGAGCCGATGCCGCCGCCGGCCGCGGCGTCGGGGCGGGCCGGCGCACTGGCGCGGGCGCCACGGGTTTGGCCGGAGCTGGGGCCGGCGCCTTGGCGGCTGGAGCTGGCGCAGCGTGGCCATGGTCTTTCTGCTGTGGAATCTTGACGCCCGGGTCGGCATCGATCACCGCCAGCAGGGCGCCGATTTTCAAGACGTCGCCGGGCTTGCCGCCCAGGGCCTTGATCGTCCCCGGCACCGGCGACGGGATTTCGACCACCGCCTTGTCGGTCTCGACCTCGGCCAGGATCTGATCTGGTTTGACGCGATCGCCCGGCTTCACCAGCCAGCGGACGATCTCGCCTTTGCCCAAGCCCTCGCCGACGTCGGGAAGATTGAAGTTGAACTCGGTCATGCGTTGAGCGTCTCCTCGACCGCTTTCACGATCTGGTCGACGGTGGGGACGTAGTGGTCCTCGAGTCCATGCAACGGGTAGGGCGTGTCCGGCGGGCAGACGCGCCGAATCGGCGCCTCGAGCGAAAAGAAGCATTCCTCCTGGAGCGTGGCGACGACTTCGGACCCGAAGCTGGCGCTCCGGGGCGCCTCGTGCACGACCACGGCGCGGCCGGTCTTTTCGACCGCAGCGACCAAACCCTCGACGTCCAGGGGCACGATCGTGCGCAGATCGATGACGTGGGCGTTGATGCCTTTTTCGGCGAGCTTCTCGGCCGCCTTTTCGCACAGCCCGACCGCGACGCTCCAAGCGACCAGCGTGATGTCGCTGCCTTCGCGGGCGACGCGGAGTTTGCCGAACGGGATCGTGTAGGCACCGTCCGGGACTTCGCCGGTCACCAGCCGATAGCCGCGCAGCGGCTCGAGAAACAACACCGGATCGGGGTCGCGGATCGCTTCAGTGAGCAGACCCTTGGCATCGTAGGGGTTCGAGGGCATCACGATCTTAATGCCGGGCACCTGCACGAACTGCGCCTCGATCGCGTCCGAGTGGAGCTCGGGCGTCTTGACGCCGCCGCCGAACGGCGCGCGGATCGTCACCTGCGCCGGATGCGAGCCGCGCGAGCGGAAGCGCGTTCGCGCGATCTGATGACAGATTTGGTGAAACGCCTGGTGGGTGAAGCCGAGGAACTGGATTTCTGCAACCGGCACCAGGCCCGAGAAGGCGAGTCCGAGCGCCGAGCCGCAGATCACCGCCTCGGCCAGCGGCATGTCGAACACGCGTTTGGGTCCGAAGAACTGCTGCAGCCCGTCGGTGACGCGGAACACGCCGCCCAAGTGGCCGACGTCCTGGCCGAGCAGCATGACGCGCTCGTCGCGGACCATTTCGAGCTTCAAGGCATCGCGGATCGCCTCGACCATGTTCATCTGCGGCATGGCGTTTCTCCTGCGATGACCGTTACGACCGCGACGCCAAGTGGCGTTCGCGCTGGCGCGCGAGCTGCGGCGTCACCTCGGCGAACACCTGCTCGAACAGCTCTTCGGGCTTGGATGGCGGGTAGTTGAAGGCATAGTCGTAGGCCTTCTCGACCGCAGCGGCGACCTCGTCCTTGATCTTCTGGGTCATCGCGTCGTTCCACTTGCCCTTGGCGGCCAGATATTTCTGGACCCGCTCGATCGGGTCTTTTTTCTTCCACTGCTCCAGCACCTTGGGGTCGACATAGCGGGTCGGATCGTCGGCCGTGGTATGGGCCCACATGCGGAAGGTGCGCGATTCGACCAGCGTCGGACCTTCGCCGGCGCGCGCCCGCGCCACCGCTTCCGAGGTGGCGCCGTAGAGCGCGAACAGATCGTTGCCATCGACCGCGATCCCGGGGAAGCCGTAGCCGAGCGCCCGCGCCGCGAAATCGACGGTCGCGGTCTGGATCGCGCGCGGGGTCGAGATTGCCCAGCCATTGTCTTGAAGCAAGAAAATCACCGGCGCTTTCATGACGCCGGCGAGGTTGCACGATTCGTGGAAATCGCCTTCCGAGGACGCGCCGTCGCCGAAAAACGCCATCGAAACGCCGTCCTTGCCCTGGAGCTTCAGGCCCCAGCCGAGCCCGACCGCATGTGGGATCTGCGCGGCCAACGAAATCTGATGCGGCAATACGTGGACGTTGGCCGGAATGCAGGCGCCGGCCTGGCGGCCTAAACGATAGAGGGCGACGTTTTCGAACGGCAGGCCCATGTGCAGGAGCGCCGGCAGCTCGCGATACTGCGGTGCGATCCAGTCGCGCTTGGGGTCGAGCGCCATCGCCGGGCCGAGCGTCGAGGCTTCCTGGCCGATCACCGGGGCGAAGGTGCCGAGCCGGCCTTGGCGCTGCAAGCTGAACGACTTCTCGTCGAACCCGCGACCCATCATCATGACCCGGATCGCGTAGGCCGCTTGCTCGTCGGTCATCGGCGCGGTCTGGCCGGGCAGCAGCTTGCCGTGTTCGTCGAGCACCCGGAGCGGATCGACCGGTTTCGCGTTCGGCATGAACTGCGGCGTGTACTTGGCCATGGCATCGTCCTTAAAGGAAAGAAGGGCCGCCCCGCGGGGCGATCCTGGAGGCCCCGGCGGCGTTCTCGCCCTCGCTGTCGAACGGGGCGCAATCTAGCCCGAGGACCGGTCCCCCGACAACCGCGCCTGCGGGCGCCTATGATGGCGCGATGACCCGAGCCACCAACGCCGCGCCGGCCGACGCCGGCTCCCGCGCATGGGCCGCGTATGCGCTCCTGGTGGCGGCGATGCTGGCGTGATCGGGCAACATCACGTTGGTGCGGGCGGTTCACGAGGCGGTACCGCCGCTCGGCCTCGCCTTCTGGCGCTCGGTCGTGACGGCGCTCGCGCCGCTGATCGCGTGGCGCTGGCGTCGGGACGGCCGGTTGATCCTCACCCATTGGCGATTGATCGCCGTGATCGGGGTTTTGCAGTACGTTGCCGGCCAAGCCCTGATGTACGTGGCGCTGCAGACCACCACCTCGGTCAATGCCGGGCTCCTCAACGCCACCCAGCCGGCCATGATCGTCCTGGTGGCGTGGGCGATGGCCGGCGAACGCCTGAGCGCGCGCCAGCTCGGCGGCATTGCGCTGGCGCTGGCGGGTGTGATCGTTATCGTTCTCCGCGGCGAGTGGCGGACGCTGGTCGCGCTCGATTTCGTGGTCGGCGACCTGCTGGTCGTGCTCGCCCTCTTGGCGTGGTCGTTTTACGCCGCGCTGGTGCGCCGGCTGCCGCCGGCGCTGCACCCATTGTCCTTGATCGCGGCGGCATCGGTCGCGGCGGCGCTGGCCTTGGCGCCGATTTACGCCGCCGATCGCTTCGTCACCGCCGGTCCGCCGATGACCTTTTCCGGAGCCCCGGGGCTCGTCCTCGTCTACGTCGCGCTGGTTGCCGGGGTGATCGGCGTCGCCGCCTGGAACGGCGGTATTGCGCGGATCGGCGCCGGCCGGGCGTCGAGCTTTCTCTACCTTATTCCGGTCCTGACCTCGGTGTTCGGGGTTGCGCTCCTGGCCGAGTCGTTCCGGGCCTATCACGCGATCGGCGTCGCGCTGGTGTTCGTCGGCGTCTGGATCGCCAACCGGACCCGTTTCGCCGCGCTATGATGGCGACCCACCGTTCGTTCGCATGACATCGTCCTCGCTGCCGTCAGCCGAATTGCCGCGCGCCCACGATCTCGGCGCCTATGGGCTATTGATCCTCGCGTGCCTGGCGTGGACCGGGAACGTGATCCTGGTACGCGCGGTCCACGACTTTGCGCCGCCGTTCGCGGTCTCGTTCTGGCGCTGCGTGCTCACGATCCTGGTCCTGCTCCCCTTCGTGTGGCGGCCGTTCCGGGCGCAATGGCCGACGATCCGCGCCGCGTGGCGGCTGATCCTCGCCTTCGCGGTGCTGCAGTTCGTTACCGGCCAGGCGCTGCTCTACCTCGCACTCGACACCACTACTGCCGTCAACGCCGGGCTGCTCAACGCCACCCAGCCGGCGATTACCGTGATCGTCGCCTGGTTCTTGATCCGCGAACGCCTTAGCCGTTGGCAGGTCGGGGGGATCGCGGTGGCGCTGGCCGGCGTCGTCGTCATCGTGCTGCAAGGCGAGTTCGCGACGCTCTCGACCCTCGCGTTCGTCATCGGCGATTTGTGGGTCGAGCTCGCGCTGCTGTCGTGGTCGCTCTACAGTATCGTCCTCAAGCGCTCGGCGCTGGCACTCGGACCGTTCGTCTTGTTATAGGCGTCGTGCGTGCCGGCGGGGCTCATGCTGTTCCCGCTGTGGCTCGTCGAAATGGCCTGGGCCGGCCGCACCATGGCCTTCACGTGGGAGACGACCGGGATCGTCGCCTATGTCGGTTTCTTCGGCACCATCGTCGGCATGGCCGCGTGGAACGAAGGCAACTTGAAGATCGGCCCGTCGCGCGCGGCGAGCTTTCTCTATCTGATCCCGGTATTCACCGTGGTCCTGGCCGTAGTTATTCTCGGCGAGGCGTTCGAGGTCTATCACCTGGTCGGCATGGTGCTGGTGTTCGGCGGCGTCGCCATCGCCAACCGGACGCGCCGCGCCGGCTAGAGCGGCCGGTTCTTGCCGCCCGGCGCACCCTGCACGCCGGCTATCGAAACCAAAGACAACCGGCATTTCACGCTGGCGCCGCCCTGCCCCAAACTGATCCCGGTGACTATTTTGGGGTCAGAACCGGTGCCGGCCACTCGCCACGCGACACGTCCCACGGCGACGCCGATCGTTGCGACGGCGGCGACCTGGCCGTGGGCGACCTATGCCATCGAAGCGGCCGGGGTCGCGATCCTCGTCCTTTGGGTTTCGCTCCTCGCCGTCGCCCTTGCCCATCCGGCCTCGCCGCTGGTCGTTCTGGTGGCCGATCCGATCGTGCGCACCGTTCTGCGCGCGCTCGCGCTCGGCGCTTTCACGGTCGGCTTCGTCTATTCGACCTCCGGCCGGCGCTCGGGTGCGTATCTGAACCCGGCGATCACGCTCGCGTTCTACGCGCTCGGCCGCGTCGAGCTCCGCGACGCCATCGGCTACGTGATCGCACAAGTCGCGGGCGACCTCGCCGGCGCCGCGTTCGCGGTCGCGATCGGCGGGGCGTGGCTGGCGGCACCGGCCGTGCACTACGCCGCGCCGATCCCGGCGGCCGGAATCGGGGCCGCCTTTGCGATCGAAGCCGCCGCCGCGTTCGTCGCCATGACGGTCGTGCTGGCGGTGATGAATCACCCACGCTTCTCGCGCTATACGGGCCTTGCGTCGGGCGCGGTCCTCGCCCTGTTCGTGATCCTGGCGGCGCCGGTCTCGGGCGCGAGCTTCAACCCGGCGCGGGGGCTTGCGACCGCGGTTCCGGCGGCGCTGTGGACGCACCTCTGGATCTATCTCGCCGCACCGCCGGCCGGTGCCCTGCTCGCGGCGCTGGTGCGCCGCCTGCGCTTAGGCGGCGATGCGAGCTACTGCGCCAAGCTCGATCACCCGACCGCCGGCGCTTGCCATTTCCGCTGCCGGTTCGGCGAACTCATGGACCAAAAGCCGTGATCGTCGTTTATCATAGCGGCATCAGGCGGCGGCGGGCGCATCGCGCCGAAGCGGCGTTCGCCGACGTCGGGACGCGGGGGTATGGGTCGATGATCACCAAGGGATACCAGGAACTGGTCGCCGAGGCCGAGGCCGAGGTCGAAACGCTGACCGTGGCCGACGCGATCCGGTTGGTCGGCGACGCGATGGTTCAGTTCATCGATGTGCGCGACGTGCGCGAGCTGTGGCGCGAGGGCGGCGTGCCGGGCGCCGTGCACTGCCCGCGCGGCATGCTCGAATTCTGGGTCGACCCGGCCAGCCCCTACCACCGCGATCTGTTCGCCTCGGGCAAAAAATTCGTCTTCTTCTGCGCCGGCGGCTGGCGCTCGGCGCTGGCCGCGCATAGCGTTCAACGCATGGGCCTGACTCCGGTGGCCCATGTCGGCGGCGGCTTCACCGCGTGGAAAGAGGCCGGCGGACCGGTCGAAACCAAAGAGAACAAGGACGGCCGAGACCGCAAACAGTAACGCCGGTCGTGCCCGAGCACGTCCACCATGTGCACTTGTTCGCCCGCGACATCGCGGCGGCGGTGGCTTGGTATCGCGACGTGCTGGGCGGTGTCGTTCGTTATGACGGCGAGTTCGCCGGCGTTCGCAACGTCTTCATGACGGTGGGTTCCGGCCGGCTCCACCTTTACGATCAGCCGCCGCGCGGCGAGGGGCGCAACGCCGTCCACCATATCGGCATTCGCACCGACGACCTCGCCGGCGTGGTCGCACGGCTCCGCCGCCGTGGCGGTCCGCCCCCGGGGCCGGTGCGCGATTTCGGTGCGTGGCGCTACTCGATGTGCGAAGGTCCCGACGGCGTTCTGCTCGAGCTGTTCGAAGTCGACGGCGCCAAGCTGCCGCCGGCGCTGGCGGCCTATTTCGGAGCGTAGTCGATGGCTGCAGCGATGGCTTTCCCGGTTCGGCGCGCGATCGCCGAGGTCCCGAGTTCGAAGATCCGCGAGGTCGCGACCCTCGGCATGGGGATGAACGGTATCATCCCGCTGTGGTTCGGCGAGCCGAACGTACCGACTCCCGACTTCATCAATCAGGCGGCGATCCAGGCGCTGAACGAAGGCAAGACGTTCTACACCTTGAACCGCGGCATCCCGGAGTTGCGTCAGGCGCTCGCCGACTACATGACCCGGCTCCACGGCCGCGCCATCGGCGTCGAACGCGTAACGGTCACGGCCTCGGCGATGAACGCGATCATGATCGTGGCGCAGAGCCTGATCGACCCCGGCGACAACGCGGTCCTGACCGCGCCGCTCTGGCCCAACATCGCGTCGTGCGTCGCCGTCATGGGCGGCGAAGCGCGGCAGGTCCCGCTCGACGAACGCGAGGGCCGCTGGTCGCTGGACCTCGACCGCCTGTTCGCGGCGGTCGACGCCCGGACCCGTTTCATCTTCGTCAACTCGCCCTCGAACCCGACCGGCTGGATGATGTCGGCTGCCGACCAGCGCGCGGTGCTCGCCTTCGCCCGCGCGCGCGGCATCTGGATCGTCGCCGACGAGGTCTATGACCGGATCGTGTTCGATCGGCCGCACGCGCCGTCGTTCCTCGACATCGCTGAACCCGACGACCTCGTCATTCGCCTCAACAGCTTCTCGAAGTCGTGGTGCATGACCGGCTGGCGGCTGGGCTGGATCGCGGCGCCCCCGGCGTTCGGGCCGATCCTCGAGAAGATGAACGAGTTCAACATCGCCAACGCCGCCAGCATGGCGCAGTACGCCGGGATCGTCGCGCTCGAGGACGGCGAAGCGTTCATCCGTGAGACCGTGACCCGTTACGAGCGCGCCCGCGACCTCGTGTTCCAGCGCCTGGCGGCGATGCCGCGGGTGACGATCGCGCGGCCCGATGCCGCGTTCTACGTCTTCTTCGGCGTCGACGGCATGGACGACAGCTTGGCCTTCGCCAAACAGCTGCTCACGGAGGCCCGCGTCGGTTTGGCGCCCGGCGCCGCGTTCGGGCCGAAAGGCGAGGGTCACCTGCGGCTTTGCTACGCGGCGACCCTCGAAACATTGTCCGAGGCGATGGACCGGATCGCGCCGGTGTTGAAGTGATTGCGATCACACCTACTTATTAGGTACATCCCTAGGTAGCGAGCGTGGCGAAAATGCGTTGGGATGAGGCGTCCTGAACTCCCTATAGTTCGTACGATAGGTGCGGCGAGTGGGCGCGGTTGGCGCTGCACTCTTGTGTTTCAGACATGGCTTTGACGCTGACAAATCCCGCCATCGCAGGTTCGCTGGACGTCTCAGCGGCCGAGCGCGCCGAGATTGAACTGAGCCAGGTGCAGGCGTTTCGCCAGCAGCTCGCGGTGCTGGGTGCGGCGCCTTTTGTCAATGCGGTGCTGGTCGCGGTCGTCTTCTTCGGCCGAGTCGAAAACTGGCTGTTGGCGATCTGGCTCGCCGCGGTGTGGTTCGCGGCGATCCGCTGCCTGGTGAGCTGGCGCCGGCACCGCGCCCGTCCCCCGATCGCGGCGGTCAAGCCCGGTCAGATCGAGCGGATCGGCCGCTCGGGCTGGATCGCCGGTGCGCTGTGGGGGAGCATCGGCATCCTCTTTTTCCAGCCCGACTCGCTACCCCATCAGTTGTTCCTCGTTTTCGTCCTCGGCGGCATGGCCGCCGGCGCGACGGCCGGTCTCTCGTTCCTCCCCGTGTTGTCGATCGGCTACGTCGTCCCGCTGGTCGTTCCGCTGTGCGTACGGCTGGCGGTGGAAGCGACCCCGATCGAGCTCGCGATGGGGGCGATGCTGTCGGTGTTCGCGGCGACGCTCCTGTTCATGGGCCGGGCCAATTACCGCGCCTTCATCGCCGCGCAGCGCACCCGTCTGCACGTCGCCGCGCTGGCGGCACAGGTCGAGCAGTCGCGCGCCAAGCTGACCGACGCCATCGAGAGCATCCCCGACGCGTTCGTCCTCTACGACGCCGACGACCGATTTGTGCTCTGCAACCGGCGCTTTCGCGAGATCTACCACCACATCAGCGATCTTTTCACGCCGGGGCGGCCGTTCGCCGAGATTGCGCGCGAGGGCGCGCGCCGATTGGCCGCCGCGCGGGGCGGCAGCCCGGCCGATGCGGCCCAGTGGATCGAGTCGCGGATCAAGCGTCACCGTGCCGGCGGCGAGCCGATCGAGACCCAGGTGTGGGGCACCGACCGGTGGATGCGAATCGCCGAGCGCACGACCGCCGATGGCGGCCTGGTCGGCGTTCATACCGACATCACCGAGCGCAAGAAGGCCGAGGAAGCGATTCGCGAGAGCGAGCGGCGGATGCGCGACGTCGCCGGCAATCTGCCCGGGATCATGTTCCGCCGCGTGCTCAAACCGGGGGGCAAGGTCGAGTTCGAATATCTGAGCCGCGAGATCTACGGGCGCGATCCCGGGCAGTTCCTGGGCGGTACCGGGGCGCCGCGGTTCTTCGACCATCTCCATCCCGACGACCGCGCTGCGTACTTCGCGGCCGCCAAGAAGTCGGCGGAAACGCTGACGCCGATGGAGATCGGGTATCGCTGGCTGATGGACGACCAGACCCGGTGGATCCGCTCGCGCGCGACGCCACGCCGGATGCCGAACGGCGACGTCGTCTGGGACGGCGTCGCGATCGACGAGACCGACCGCGTGCTCGCTGAGGAACGCATCCGCGCCCACGAGGCCGAGATCGCGCATCTCCTGCGCCTCAACACCATGGGCGAGATGGCGGCGGCTTTGGCGCATCAGCTCAACTAGCCGCTCAACGCGGTCGCCAACTACACCCGCGGCGTGCTCCGGCGGATGCGCGGCAGCGACACCGGAAGCAAGGAGCTGATCCAGGCTTTGGAACTCGCCGGCACCCAGGCCGAGCGCGCGGCCGAAACCGTGCGCGGCATCGCCGACTTTGCGCGCAAGTCCGACCGCAAGATCGTGACCGCGAACGTCAATGCCATCGTCCAGGCCGCGGCCGACCTCGCCAAAGGCGAGCTCGATCAAAGCCGGGTCAAACTCGATCTCGACCTCGCCGCCGATCTGCCCGACATCAAGGCCGTGCCGATCGAACTCGAGTAGGCGATCTTGAACCTCATTCGCAATGCGATCGAAGCGATGAGCGAAACCAACCCGCTCGACCGCCGGATCGCCATCCGTACCGCCGCCATCGGCACTGAAGTCGCGATCGCCGTCCGCGACTACGGCCCGGGCTTCAAGCCGGAGCAGCGCGAGCAGATGTTCGACGCTTTTTTCAGCACCAAGCGCGGCAACATGGGCATGGGCCTCTCGATCGGCCGCACGATCGCCGAGGCGCATGGCGGAACGCTGCGGGCCTACAACAACGACGACGGCGGGGCTACGTTCGAGCTAAAATTGACTGGCGATGGAGGAGTCTTTGGCCGCGCCCGCTAATTCGACGGTCTACGTCGACGACGACGACGATGCCGGTCGCCATTCGCTGCATTGGCTGATCGAATCGGTCGGGCTCAATGTCATGAGTTTCGGACGGCCGACCGAGTTTTTCGACGCCTACGACGACTCGCGGCCGGGCTGTCTGGTGCTCGACCTGCGCCTGCCCGAGATGAGCGGGCTCGAACTCCAGGAGCGGCTGCGCGCGCAGGGCGTGCGCATTCCCGTGATCATGATCACCGCCTATGGCGACATCCCGACCGCGGTGCGCGCGATGAAAGGCGGCGCCGTCGACTTCATCGAGAAGCCGTTCAACGATCAGGCCCTGCTCGACCGCATCCAGCAATGCATCCAGCTCGACCAGCAGATGCGCGAGGTCAACGCCTCGTTCGAAGAGGTTCGCCAGCGCTACAGCACCCTCACCAAGCGCGAGCGCCAGGTGATGGCGCTGCTGGTAGTCGGCAAGTCGAACAAGCCGGTCGCGGAAATGCTGGGCATCAGCCCGAAGACGGTCGAGGTCCATCGCGCCAAGGTGATGGAAAAGATGCGGGCCGATTCGATCGTGTTCCTGGTCCACATGGCGCGCATGTGCGGCATTCGCGAGGACCCCGACCTAGTCGCCGATCCGCGCTTCAAGAGCCTCTTGCTGCAGTTCGAGGTCGGCGCCGCGCCCGAGGATCAGGCCGCCGCCCGCCAGTAGCGCGTTCTTCCCGCGCGCGCGAAAGTGCTAGAGTGGCGGCGGGCGAGGGTCGTTGCCGCCCCGCCTGGGAGAGGGAGGTTACCGCCATGCTTGCATCAGACATCGCGCCAGATCTCGCGCGCGCGACCGATATTCTCGTCCGCGACTACTGCGCGGTGAAGCCCGGCGAGTCGGTCCTGATTACCGCCGACACCCACACCGACATGACGGTGGTGGCGGCCGCGCTCAACGCCGCCAACGGCATCGGCGCCAAGAGCGTCGTCAACGTCGTGCCGCGGATGCCGTTCCAGGGCGGGCTTTCGAATCCCTACATCGCCGAGCCGCTGGCGGCGGCGATCGCCGCGAGCGACGTCTGGATCGATTTCATGTTCCCGAACATCGCCGGGTCCGACGCTTACGAGCACGCGATCAAGCGCGTCCGCTACATCATGGGCGGCGACGTCAAGCCGGACGGCGTAGTGCGCATGTTCGGACGGGTCGATCTCGACCGGCTCTACGACGTCCACCGCGCGTTCATCGACATCACCAATAGTGCGGTCGGCAAGGAAGCGCGCATCACCAACGACCGCGGCAGCGACGTTACCTTCGAGCTCGGCAAACTGCCGTTCCCGAAGCCGCGCCGCGCCGAAAAGCCGGGGCTCTATACCGTCCCCGGCGCGATGGGATTGTGGCCGGTGCCCGACAAGGTCAAGGGTTACATCGTCGTCGACTGCTGCTTCCACGAGTATTACGCGCAGCTGACGCCGCCCTTGAAGCTCAAGATCGACGGCCGCATCAAGGAGATCGCCGGCGGTGGGCCCGAGCGCAAGGTGATGGACCGCGCGCTCCGGCGGGCCGCGAACGGCAACTACGGCAAGGTCATTCACTTCACGGTCGGCGCCCAGCCGGCCGCCCGCTTCACCGGCCAGTCGTTCATCGAGGACCAGCGCGTCATGGGCAATAACGCGATCGGGCTGGGGACTCCGTTCTGGGAAAAAGGCGGCGGCGAGAATCACCCGGACGCGGTGATGTCGCAGCAGTCGGTGTGGATCGACGGCACTCAGATCGTCAAGGACGGGGTCATCGTCGGACCGGCCAAGCTGAAGAAGTACGCCGACAAGCTCCAGCCGCTCTACGCCTGAGCCGGTCGGCGCGCCAGATGGCGCGCTTGCCGGAAATCTCTCTAGGCCGGTCCGGCCACCCGCGCCGCGACTGCCGCCAGTTTCTCGATGTAGCCCAACCGTGCGGCGTCGGTGTGCGGACCGTAGGCGCCGTGCATCGGCTGGAAACACATCCACCGCGTCAAGCCGCGCGCGGCCAGCGTGCGCAGCCGTGCGGCGACATCGTCCGGCGTTCCGAACAGTTGCGGCGACTGCTCGATCGCCCAGTCGTAGATGCCGAGCGTCTTGGCGCGTTCGACCAGGACGCGGCCACGATCGGGCATCCGGTAGACGGCGTAGAGGTCGTGGTTGTCGGCGTTGAACCGGCGGATCGGCTCCTTCAGTTGCTCGGGGATACCCTTGCCCTCCATCGTCCCTTCGGTCAGCCAATTGAGGCCCCAGCCGAGGCTCCCGGCCATCGCGGCCGCGCGGCTCTCGGCGAACGCGACCGGTGCGTTCCACCACACCTCGAGCGGCGCGGGATCGCGGCCGGCCGCGCGGGCGGCCGTCTCGATCGTTTCCTGGATCCAGGCGGTCTGTGCCGGCGCGTAGCCCATGTTGATGAGGAAGCCGTCGGCTTCTTCCGCCGCCATCGCCAGCATCTTGGGGCCGGCGCAGGCGATCAGGAGCGGGATGTCGACGGGAAAAACGGCGTTGCTCCATTGCGGCTTGAAGCGATGCCCGCGCCACGCCGCGTGCTCGCCGCGGAGCAGCGCCTTGAGCGCGCGGATGTAGGCGCGGAGCTCGACGATCCGGGCCGGCTTCTCGCCGATGCTCCACAGCGCCGAATCGCCGGTACCGATTCCGAACGCGATCCGCCCGGGCGCGAGTTCGGCCAGCGTCAGGAGCGCCGCGGCCGTGACCGAGGGGTGACGCGTGACCGGGTTCGAAACGCAGGTGAGAAGCCGTATCCGCGTCGTTGCCAGCGCCGCCGCCGCGGTCGTGACATAGAGCTCGCGCAGTAAAAGCGGCGAATCCGGTAGACCCAGCATGGCGATGCCGACGCGGTCGGCCGCCTGCCACCACGGCCGAATCCGTTCGACCGGGACCTGTTGGGTGAAATTGATGCCGAAGCGGACGGCGGGCGCGGTCACGAGAAGCGCGGGACGATCTCGTTGGAAATCTTGTCGATCAGGTCGTACTTGTCCTGATCGGCTCCGCCGACGAACGTGCCGCGGCTCGATTGCAGGAAGAACCAGTTCCGCAAACCGAGACCGCCATACATTTCGAGGCGCGCGCAGATGTCGCCGGCGGTGCCGAACAGCTGCGGCGATTGACTCAAGATCCAGTCGTAGATGCCAAGGTCCTTGGCGCGCTTGACCAGCGCGCGGCCGCGGTCCGGGGTCTTATAGACCGCATCGAGATCGTGGATGTCGCGGTTGAACTCATGCAGCTTGGGCACGACGTGGTCGGGGATGTTCTTGCCCTTGGTCGTCATTTCGGTGAGCCAGTTGGTGGTCCAGCCCAGCGTGTACTCCATCGCCTCGGCGCGGCTCGGCGCGAAGGCGATGTGGCAGTTCGACCAGAAGTCGAGCGTCGCCGGATCGCGCTTCACCGTCGCGCAGGCCGTGGCGATCGTGTCCTGGATCATGCGGATGTTCTCGGGCGCGAACCCCATGGTGACGATGACGCCGTCGGCTTCTTGCGCCGCCATCGTCAGGACCTTGGGCCCCGAGCACGCGATGTAGATCGGAACGTCGGCCGGCTTCCAGTTGCTCCAGTTGGGGGTGAATTGGCCGCCACCCCAGCTCACGCGCTCGCCGCGCGTCATCGCCTTGACCGCGCGGACATAGGCGCGAAGCTCCTCGACCTTGGCCGCTTTCTGACCGGTCGCCCACAGCGCGCTGTCGCCGGTCGCGATCCCGAGCGCGATCCGCCCCGGCGCCAACTCGTTCAACGCCATCAGCGCCGCTGCCGTCACCGACGGGTGGCGCGTCACCGGATTGGTGACCCACGACATCAGCTGGATGCGCGCGGTCGCGAGTGCGGCGACCGTCATCGACACGTAAAGCTCGCGCAACAGCGCCGGCGAATCGGGGAGTCCGATGGTGTGGACGCGGCTGCGGTCGAGCGCTTTCCACCACTCGGCGACGCGGTCGAGCGGCGCGCCCTGGGTGAATGCGAGCGCGAATTTCATGCCGTATTTCGCCATGCGACGCTCCTCCCTCGACCGCGGCGGGCGCATCATACTATGGTAGCCGCCCTTGCCAACGCGACGAGGACGGCCCATGCGCTTCGGCGCGGTATTTCCGCAACTCGAGATCGGCAACGACCCGGTCGCGATCCGCGACTTCGGCCAGGCGGTCGAGGCGATGGGCTTCGCGCACCTGATCGCCTACGACCACGTGCTCGGCGCCCATCCGCGCCATTTCCGCGGCAAGTTCGCGCCGCGCTACACCCATCTCGATCCCTTCCACGAGCCGCTCGTGCTGTTCGGTTATCTCGCTGCCGCGACGCGTCGGATCGTGCTCGCGACCGGAATCATCGTGCTGCCGCAGCGGAACGCGGTCCTCGTCGCCAAACAGGCGGCGGCGCTCGACGTTCTTTCCGGCGGGCGCCTGCGCCTGGGCGTCGGTGCCGGCTGGAACTTCGCCGAATACGCCGGCCTCGGTGCCGATTTCAAGAACCGCGGCAAGGTTTACAGCGAACAACTCGATCTCATGAATGCGCTGTGGCAGAAACCGCTGGTCCGATTCAGGGGCAAGTATCACCGGCTCGACGATCTCGGCCTCAATCCGCTGCCGGTGCAGCGCCCGATCCCGCTGTGGTTCGGTGGCCAGTCCGATGCAGCGATGAAGCGGGTGGTCAAATGGGGCCAAGGGTGGATCGCCGAGCCTCCGCCCGGGCCCGACGGCAAGGCGATGATCGAGCGGCTCCACGCCTTCGCGCGCAAGGCCAAGCGCAAGCCGGGTTCGATCCGGATCGATCGCGTCATGTATGCGAACGAGGGCAAGGTCGCCGATTGGCGGCGCGACATCGCCTTCTACCGCTCGGTCGGCGTCACCGACGTCTCGCTCGACACCCAGCGCGCCGGGTTCAAGAACGTCGATCAACACCTGAAAGCGCTGCGGCAGTTTTCCGAGCTCGCGGCCGAGTTTGCCGGCTGAGGCGGCGCATGCGATTCGGCGCGGTATTCCCCCAGACCGAGGTCGGCACCGACCCGGGTGCGATTCGCGCCTATGCCCAAACCGTCGAGGCGCAGGGTTTCGAGCACTTGATCGCCTACGATCACGTGCTCGGCGCCGATATCTCGAAGCACAAGGGCTGGAAGCCGCCCTACGGCCACGAACACGCTTTCCACGAACCGTTCGTGCTGTTCGGTTTCCTCGCCGCGGCGACGCGCCGGCTCACCTTGATGACCGGCGTCATCGTCCTGCCGCAGCGCCAGACCGCCTTGGTCGCGAAACAGGCGGCCGCGCTCGATGTGCTCTCGGGCGGGCGGCTCCGCTTCGGCATCGGCACCGGCTGGAACTTCGTCGAGTACGAGGCGTTGGGCGTCGACTTCAAGCGCCGCGGCGCGATTTACGACGAGCAGATCCAGGTCCTGCGCGCGCTCTGGCAAAAGCCGCTCGTCACGTTCAAGGGCCGCTTCCACAGGATCACGGCGGCCGGGCTCAATCCGCTGCCGATCCAGCGGCCAATCCCGCTCTGGTTCGGCGGCGCCGCCCCAGTCGTGATCAAGCGCGTCGCCAAGTGGGGCGCGGGCTGGATCCCGTTCATCGCCCCCGACGACCACGGCCGCGCCATGATCGCCATGCTGCACCGCTACGCCCGCCAAGCCAAACGCAAACCGAGCGCGATCCGGGTCGAGCGCGTGCTGCGCCTGCCGGCGCACCGTCCCGATAGCTGGGTCAAGGAAATCGAGGCCTCGCGCGCGATCGGCATCACCGACATCGCGCTCGACACCCAGCGCGCCGGGCTCAAGAACGTCGACGACCATCTCCGCACGCTTCGCCTGTTCAGCGAAGCGGCGGCTCGCTTCCAAGACTGACGCCCGAGGTCGCCATGGATAAGAAACCGACGCTCGCCATTCTGGGGGGCTCCGGCGACTTGGGCGGCGGCCTCGCGCGCCGCTGGGCCAAAGCCGGCTACCCGCTGGTGATCGGCTCGCGCGACCCCGCCAAGGCGGCGCAAGTGGCGGACGAGATCCGCACCGCCGCCGGCGGCAGCACCGTCACCGGCGCCACCAACGCCGCCGCGGCCGCGGCCGCCGACATCATCGTGCTCGCGGTTCCAAACGAGAGCCACGACGCCATGGTCGCGACCATCCGGGATGCCGCCCGAGGCAAGATCGTCGTCGACACCACCGTTCCGCTGGCGCCGCCCAAGGTCAGCACCGTCAACCTGCCGCCCACGGGCTCGATCGGCAAGGCCACCCAGGACGCGCTCGGGCCTGAGGTCCGGGTCGTCGCCGCGTTCCATAACGTCGCCGCCGACCACCTCCGCCACGACCACGGCATCGACTGCGATGTGTTGGTGTTCGGGAACGACGCCCAAGCGCGCGAAGCGGTGGTGCGGCTCGCGGCCGACGCCGGGCTCAAGGGCTGGCACGCCGGCGTCATCGCCAACGCGGTGGTCGGCGAGGCGCTGACCTCGGTGCTCATCTTCATCAACCGCCGCTACAAGATCGACGGCGCCGGCGTGCGCATCACCGGAACGCCGCAGCCGGGCGCCGCCTGACGCGTCTGCGATGGCGCGAGCCAAGGTCGACCTCCGCGCGCTGACGCGCTTCCCGCTGATCAAGGCGGGCGACGACTTGGCCGCGATCGTTTGGCGGCGGCTCAAGGCGCAAAAGCTCGGGCTCGAGGCCGGCGACGTCCTGGTGGTGGCGCAGAAAGTCGTCTCCAAGGCCGAAGGCCGGTTCGTCGCGCTCGAGACGGTGACGCCAAGCCCGCGCGCCAAAATGCTGGCCGCCCAGACCGACAAGGACCCGCGTGTCGTCGAGCTCATCCTGGCCGAAGCGCGCGCCGTCATCCGCCAGCGCCCCGGCCTCCTGGTGGTCGAGCATCGCCTCGGCTTCGTGCTCGCCAACGCCGGCATCGATTCCTCGAACGTCGGCGTCGAGGACACCGTGCTGCTGCTGCCCGAAGACCCCGACGCGTCGGCGGCGCGGTTGCAGGCGCGGCTCGCCGAATTGTCAGGCGTCGCGCCGGCGATCGTCATCAACGACAGCCTGGGCCGCGCTTTCCGGAACGGCATCGTCGGCACCGCGTTGGGCGCAATCGGGCTCCCCGCGCTCGCCGATCTCCGCGGCACGCCCGATCTCTTCGGACGGCCGCTGCAATCGACCGAAGTCGGCTTGGCCGACGAGATCGCCTCGGCCGGCTCGCTCCTTCAGGGCGAAGCCGGCGAGGGCCAGCCGGTGGTTCTGGTGCGCGGCCTCGATCTCGCCGGTCGTCCATCGGCCGGCGCCGCCCTGGTTCGTGCCGGCGATCGCGACCTCTTTCGATGACCGCGCGCTGGCTCGCGCTTTCCGGCGGGGTCGGCGGCGCCAAGCTCGTCCTCGGCCTCGCCGACACGTTGCCCGATCCGCGCCGGCTCACGGTCATCGCCAACACCGGCGACGATTTCGAGCATCTCGGACTCGCGATTTGCCCGGATCTCGACACCCTCATGTACACGCTGGCGGGGGTCGCCAGTCCAGCGACCGGTTGGGGCCGGGCGGATGAGACCGGGACGTTCATGCAGGCGCTCGCGCGGCTCGGCGGCGAGACTTGGTTCCACCTGGGCGATGCCGACTTGGCGACGCATGTCGAGCGCACGCGGCGGCTGGCCGCCGGCGAGTCTTTGAGCGTGGCCACCCGCGCGCTCGCCGCGCGGTTTGGAATCGTGGCCGAGATCCTGCCGATGAGCGACGATCCGGTGCGGACCGTGATCGTCACGGGTGACCGCGAGCTCGCGTTTCAGCACTATTTCGTACGCGAACGCTGCGAGCCGCCGGTTCGCGCGATCCGTTTCGAGGGGGCCGCGCAAGCGAAGCCCGCACCTGACGTCCTCGCCCGGCTCGCCGACCCCGACTTGGCGGGCATCGTGATCGCACCGTCGAACCCGCTGATCAGCATCGATCCGATCCTGGCGGTACCGGGGCTCGAGGCCGCAATTGCCACGGCCGGACGGCCGGTGATCGCGGTGTCGCCGATCATCGGCGGCGAAGCGCTGAAGGGCCCGACCGCCAAGATGCTCCGCGAACTGGGTGCCGAGGCAAGCGTCGTCGGCATTGCGCGCCATTACCGCGACCTCGTCGATGGGCTCGTGATCGACCAGGTCGATGGTGCGCTGGCGAGCGCGGTCGAGGCGCTCGGGCTCGCGGTACATATCGCCCCGACGGTCATGCGGACTCTGGATGACAAGCGGACGCTCGCTCGCGCCGTGGTCGGGTTCGCAAGTACCCTCACCCGGCGCAGGGACTAGCTGCCGACGCCGAGTGGACAGCGCGCCCGGCCCGTGCCAAATCGAAGCCGTCATGTGGGCCGTCGTTCCCGTCAAGGACTTGGGCGCCGCCAAAGAGCGGCTCGCGGGCGTTCTCGCGCCCGTCGAGCGGCAGGCTCTGTTCCGCGCCATGGTCGAGGACGTGTTCGCGGCGCTCGCCGCTGCGCGCGGCCTCGAGACGGTCGCGGTGGTGACGCGCGATGTGTGGGCCGAGGCGCTCGCCGCCCGCTATGGCGCCCGCGTCATGCCGGAGCCGGCGAACCGCGGCCATACCGCCGCGGTCAATCACGCGATCGCCGAACTGATCGCGAACGGCGTCCGCACCATGCTGACGGTGCCGGGTGACGTGCCGCTCGCGACTGCTGCCGAGATCGAGGCCTTGATTACCGCGCACGGCACCGCGCCGGCGATGACGATCGCGCCGGCCGCCGACCGACAAGGGTCGAACGCGGTGCTCTTGACCCCGCCCGGCGCGGTCCCGCTCCGGTTCGGGCCCGATAGCTTCTACCCGCATCTCGAGGCCGCGCGCGCATGCGGGATCGAGCCGACCGTGGTCGAACTCGCCGGTCTCGCCCGCGATGTCGACACGCCCGAGGACTTGGCGGCATTCCTGGCTGTACCGAGCGCGACCCGCACCTACGCCTACCTCGCGGCAAGCGGGATCGCGGCACGTCTGGGCTGCCACCCGCGACTCGAAAGGGCGGCATCGTGACCGCGACGCTGCTCGCCCGTATCCGCGACGGCTACCGTCCGAGCGCGGCCGAAGCGCTTGCGCTCGCCGACGCCCCCGACACCGCGTCGCTCGCGCGGGTCGCGTGCGAGCTCCGCGATGCGGGACACGGCGATCGCGTGAGTTACTCGCGCAAGGTCTTCATCCCGCTCACCAAACTCTGCCGCGACGTGTGCGCCTACTGCACCTTCGCCGAGGTCCCACGCGCGGGAACGCCGCCGCCCTATTTGACGCCCGAGCAGGCGGTCGCGATCGCCAAGGCCGGTGCCGCGGCCGGCTGCAAGGAAGCCCTGTTCACGTTGGGCGACAAGCCCGAGCTCCGTTACCGCGTCGCCCGCGAAGCCTTGGACGCCATGGGCTTCGCGTCGACCATCGACTACCTCGCGTCCGTCATGCGGCGCGTGCTCGACGAGACCGGGCTCCTGCCGCACGCCAATCCCGGCGTCATGACGCCGGCCGAGCTCATGCAACTGCGCGAGGTCTCGGTAAGCCAGGGGATCATGCTCGAAAGTGCCGCGGCCCGACTGGGCGAAAAGGGCGGGCCGCATTTCGGCTCGCCCGACAAGGACCCGGCCGTGCGCCTGGCGACGATCGACGCCGCCGGGCGACTCGCGGTTCCGTTCACGTCCGGCATCCTGATCGGGATCGGCGAGACCCGGCGCGAGCGGATCGAATCGCTCTTGGCGCTGCGCGAGACCCACGACCGCCACGGCCACCTGCAAGAGCTGATCGTTCAGAACTTCCGCGCCAAGCCCGACACCCGCATGGCGGCGGCCGACGATGCTTCGGCGGACGATCTCGTTTGGACGATCGCAGTCGCGCGGCTGCTGTTCGGGCCGGCTGCGAACATCCAGGCGCCGCCCAACTTGAGCCCGGGCGCGCTACGAGCGCTGATCGATGCCGGCATCAACGACTGGGGCGGGGTCTCGCCGGTCACGATCGACCACGTCAATCCCGAAGCGCCGTGGCCTCATTTGGATGACCTGGCGCGCGCCACCGCGGCGGCCGGCAAGGACTTGGTCGAACGGCTCGCGATCTATCCGGCGTACGCGACCGCGCCCGAGCGCTGGCTCGATGCCAAGCTCCGCACCGCAACCCTCAAACTCGCCGATAGTGAAGGGTTCGCGCGCGAGCACGACTGGTCGCCGGGCCAGGACCGGCCGGTGCCGGTCGCTGCCGCGCCGCGCCGCCCGCGCCTCGATCCCGGGCTCACCCGGATTCTCGACCGCGCCGGCCGCGGCCACGGCTTGACTGAGGCCGAGATCGTCCGCCTGTTCGGCGCGCGCGGCGCCGAAGTCGCCGCCGTCACCGGCGTTGCCGACCAAATACGGCGCGACATCGTCGGCGACACCGTGACCTACGTCGTCAACCGCAACGTCAACTACACCAACGTCTGCTATTTCCGCTGCCAGTTCTGTGCGTTCTCCAAGGGCAAGCTCTCCGAGAACCTGCGCGGCAAACCCTACGACCTCGGGCTCGACGAGATCGCCCGCCGCGCGCGCGAGGCGTGGGAACGCGGCGCCACCGAGATCTGCATGCAGGGCGGCATTCATCCCGACTACACCGGCGCGACCTATCTCGACATCTGCCGCGCGGTGAAGGCGGCGGTGCCCGATATTCACATCCACGCCTTCACGCCGCTCGAGGTCTGGCAGGGGGCGAAGACGCTGGGCCGCGACATTGATGCGTTCCTACACGACCTGCGCGCGGCCGGACTCGGCACCGTGCCCGGGACCGCAGCCGAGATTCTGGACGACGAAGTCCGCCGCATCATCTGTCCCGACAAGGTGACGACCGACGAGTGGCTGGCCGTCATGCGCGCGGCACATCGCGCCGGCTTCCGCTCGACCGCGACCATCATGTTCGGCCACGTCGATCGCCCGCTGCACTGGGCGCGGCATCTCCTGCGCGTGCGCGCGCTGCAAGCCGAGACCGGCGGCTTCACCGAGCTGGTGCCGCTCCCGTTCGTGCATATGGAGACGCCGATCTATTTGAAAGGGCGCGCCCGCCCGGGTCCGACCTTCCGCGAGGCCGTGCTGATGCACGCGGTCGCGCGGCTGGCGCTCCATCCGTTGATCGCCAACATCCAAACCTCGTGGGTCAAAATGGGGCCGGACGGGGTGCGCGCGTGTCTCGCGGCCGGCGCCAACGACGTCGGCGGCACGCTCATGAACGAGACCATCACCCGCGCTGCCGGCGCGAGCCACGGCCAGGAGATGCCGCCCGCGCGCCTCGAGGCGCTGATCCGCTCGGCCGGCCGGGCGCCGCTCCAACGCACCACCACTTACGATCCCGCGCCCGAGGAGCGCCGGCGGGTGTCGTTCGCCGCGCTCGATCTGGCCCCGCTGGTCAACACGCCCGCCAAGAAGTACGAGCGCACCGCGACCGCGTCCTCGTACGCGCGCCTCGATACCTGAATCGTCCCCCTCCCGCTCCCCTAGCAGGGGGAGGGGTTGGGGAAGGGGGCCGCCCGCGCTCAGGCGAGGGCGATGCACTCGATCTCGATGTCGAACTTCCACGGCCACGAGCCCACGGTCACGAACGTGCGTGCCGGCGGATCGTGCGGGAAGTAAGTGCGGTAGATATCGTTGACCTCGTCGAAATAGGCGGAGTTCGAGATCAGGACCGTGGCCTTGACGACCTTGTCCAACGACGAGCCGGCGGCTTCGAGTGTCGCCTTGATGTTGTCGAGCACGATCCGCGTCTGCTGTTTGATGTCGCCGATCGCGATATGCCCGGTTCTTTGATCGATCGGCGGCAGGCCGGAGACGAACACGAATCCGTTGGCCTTGATCGCGGCCGACAGCGGCACGCGCGCTTTCTCCTCGGCTTCAGTGATCTTGCCGACGCGAATGACTTCCTTCTGTGCCATGGGGCCCTCCTCAATTGGCGCTCGCGACGATGGGACGAGCGGTGCGGCGGTAGCCGCGGGTGGGGCGCCACGATAGGGGCGGGACGATGACGCGCACAAGCCGGACGCGCGGCTTGGATTCGCCGGGATGAGTGCCTACACTCGCGCCCCAAGCCTGGACACGGGCGCGAAGCTCTCGGGAGGAGAACGGCGATGATGAATTCGACCATCGGGCCCGATGTGGCCAAGGCGGCCGAAATCCTGGTCCGCGACTACATGGCGGTGACGCCCAAGGACAGCGTCCTCATCACCGCCGACACCCGCTCCGACATGGCGGTCGTCGACGCGGTGATGGTCGCGGCCGACAATGTCGGCGCCAAGACTGTCGTCAACGTCATTCCGCCGCTGCCGTTCCAAGGTCGCCTCGCCGACCCCTACATCTCGGAGCCGATGGCGGCGGCAATGCTGGCCTGCGACGTCTGGGTCGACATGACCTTCCCCTACCTCGCCGGGTCGGGGCAGTGGGACGAAGCGATGAAGCGAAAACGCGGGCGCTACCTCCTGTGCGCCGATCTCAAGGCCGACAGCATGGTGCGCATGTTCGGGCGCGCCGACCTCGATGCGCTCTACAAGGTGCACAGGGAATTCATCGGGTTGATGGCCGATTCGGTCGGCAAGCCGTGTCGGATCACCAACGAGGCCGGAACCGACGTCACCTTCATCAACGACAAAGCGCCCTACCCCAAGCCGCGCCGCGCCAAGGACCCGGGCTTCTACACCGTGCCCGGCGCGATGGCGATGTTCCCGGTCTACGACTCGGTCAAGGGCCGCATCACCGTCGATTCGGCGTTCCATGAGTACTACACCGCGATGCCGAGCCCGATGACGTTCGAGCTCGACGGCCGCATCCAGACCGTCACCGGCGGCGGGCCCGAGCGCGGCGTCATGGACCGCGCGCTCCGCCGCGCCGGGAGCGGCAACTACGGCTACGTCATCCACTTCACCTGCGGCATCCAGCCGGCGGCGCGCTATACCGGCCGCTGCTTCGTCGAGGACCAACGCGTCATCGGCAACAACGCGGTCGGCCTCGGCATTCCGTTCTGGCAGCCGGGCGGTGGCGAGAACCACCCCGACGCTGTGGTGTCGCTGCAGTCGATCTGGGTCGACGGTACGCAGATCGTCGACCGCGGTGCGATCGTCGGACCCGACAAACTCGCGAAGTTCGCCGAGGGCCTGCTGCCCCGCTATAGCTGAGCCAACCGCCCGCTTTTTTCGCGAACGGCTTATCGAGCGGCCCAGGGTCGTGGCTTCCTTCCATGCGTGAGCTCGGCGTCGGCCAATCGGTCCCCCGCTACGAGGATGCGCGGCTGCTGCGCGGCCAGGGCCGCTACACCGACGACATTCGGTTGGCCGGCCTCGTCCACGCGGTGGTCCTGCGCTCGCCCCACGCCCACGCGCGGCTGCGCGCGATCGACACCGCTGCCGCCAAGGCCGCGCCCGGCGTGCTCACGGTATTGACCGGGGCCGATGCCGAGGCTGCCGGCTTGGGCACGGTGCAGCCGATGGTGCCGCGCCAGCGCCGCGACGGATCGCCGATGGTGCTGCCGCGTTACCGCGTGCTCGCGCTCGGCAAGGTCGCGCGGATCGGCGACCCGGCGGCGCTGATCGTCGCCGAGACGCTGACCCAGGCGAAAGACGCTGCCGAGCTGGTGGCGATCGACTATGAGCCGCTTCCGGTCACGCTCGGCACCGCGACCCTGACCCGGCCGGGGTCCGCCGCGGTGTGGCCCGAGGCGCCCGACAATGTGAGTTTCGTGTTCGCGCTCGGCGACCGGGCCAAGACCGACGCCGCTTTCGCCGCCGCGCATCATGTCGTCAAGGTCGAGAATACGATCTCGCGCGTCGCCGGTTGCGCGATCGAGCCCCGCGGCGCGATCGGCTCCTACGATCCGGTCGAAGACCGCTACACGGTGTGGGCGACGGTGCAGCAGCCGCACCAGAGTCAGGCCCAGCTCGCCGGCGAGTTTCTGCGCGTGCCGCCGGCCAAGGTGCGGTTGATCGCGCCCGACGTCGGCGGCGGCTTTGGCCTAAAAGGGACCGGCTACGTCGAGCTCTGCTTGGTCGCGTGGGCGTCCCGCGTAGTTGGCCGCCCGGTCAAATGGATGAGCGAACGGAGCGAAGCGTTCCTCTGCGACGATCAAGCGCGCGACAACGTGACCAGCGCCGAACTCGCGCTCGACCGCGATGGTAAGTTCCTGGGCTTCCGCGTCCGCACCATCGCCAACCTGGGCGCCTATGTCGGCTCGGCCGGGCCGCTGCCGCCGACCGTCAACCTGGGCGGGCTGGTCGGCGTCTACACGATTCCGGCATGCGACGTCGAAGTAACGGCCGCCTTCTCCAACACGGTACCGACCGCCGCCTACCGCGGCGCCGGCCGGCCGGAGGCGTCGTTTGCGATCGAGTCGGCGATCGACCGGGCCGCGCGCGAGCTCGGCATCGATCGGGTTGAGTTGCGCCGGCGCAACCTGATCCCGCCGACGGCGATGCCCTACAAGACCGCGCTCACCTTCAATTTCGACAGCGGCGATTTTCCGACCGGCCTCGCCAAGGCGCAGGCGGCCGCCGATTGGCCGGGTTTCGCCGCGCGGCGGCGCGCGTCCGAAGCGAAAGGGCGGCGGCGCGGTATCGGCATCGCCTACGCGATCGAGCAGGCCGGCGCCGGGCTCGAGGAAACCGCCGAAGTCCGTTTCGACCGCAGCGGTTTCGCTACGCTTTTTTCCGGCTCCTCGCCGCACGGCCAGGGTCACGAGACCATGTACAAGCAGTTCGTGGCGACGTTCCTGGGCCTCGATCCCGCCAACGTCCGCGTCGTCACCGGCGACACCGACCAGGTATTCCACGGCATCGGCACGTTCGGCTCGCGCTCGGCCGCGGTCGGCGGCGCGGCGATGCGGCTTGCCGCCGAACGGATCGTCGTCAAAGCGCGAAAACTGGCGGCCCACATGCTCGAGGTCGCCGAAACCGACCTCGCCTTCGAGGCCGGCAGCTTCCACGTCGCTGGCACCGACCGCACGATCGCGCTCACCGAAGTCGCGAAGGCGTCATACCGGACGTTCTGGCTGCCGCGCGGGTTTGAGCCGGGCCTGTCCGAGCGCGCGACCTTCGTGCCGTCGGCGCCGACTTTCCCCAACGGCTGCCACGTCTGCGAGGCAGAGATCGACCCCGAGACCGGCGCCACCGCCATCGTCCGTTACACGGTCGTCGATGACGTCGGCCGCGTCGTCAATCCGCTGATGGTCAAAGGCCAGCTCCACGGCGGTATCGCGCAGGGCTTGGGTCAAGCGCTGTTCGAAGAAGTGCGCTACGACGCCGACGGCCAGCTGCTCACCGCCTCGTTCATGGATTACGCCATGCCGCGGGCCGAAGACATGCCCGACATCGCGATCGAAACCAACGACGTACCCTCGACCACCAATCCGCTCGGCATCAAGGGCGCGGGCGAGGCCGGCACCGTCGGCGCGCTGCCGGCGGTGATGAGCGCGGTCGTCGATGCGCTGGCATCCGCGGGCGTCCGCCACTTCGACATGCCGGCGACGCCCGAGCGGGTGTGGCGGGCGATCCGCGCCGCGACTGCCGGCCTGCGCGCCTGATTTTCGGGGGCGAAGCCGTGCCGCTCGCCGCGGTCTCCGACATCGAGATGTACTACGAGGTGTGTGGTGCCGGGCCGCCGCTCCTCATCACCTCGGGCTGGGCCAAGGCCGAGCGGGCGCACGCCTACCACCGCGATCTCTTTGCCCGCCACTACACCTGCATCCGCCACGATCATCGCGGCATGGGCCGGTCCGGCTCGCCGCCCGCGCCGTGGACCACCGAGACCATGGGCGATGACCTGGCCGGGCTGCTCGATCACCTCCAGCTCGAGAACGTGCGCGTGCTGGGCGGCGGCGGCATGGGCGGCCTTGTCGCGGCGCAGCTCGCGATCCGTCACCCGAGCAAGGTGCGCTCGCTCTTCCTCGGCGCCGGCTGCGCCAAGGCCGATCCGTTCCTGGCCGCGGTGATGGGTGTCTGGAAGGACCTCTACCGCCTCGATCGCGCGCTGTGGGCGCGCGAAGTGACGCTCTGGGTGTTGACGCCCGAGACGTTCAACACCAAGCCCGATTTGCCGGCGACGTCCGCCCGCACCCGCGCTGCCGAAGACACGTTTCCGGCGCCGGGGGCGTTCGAGCGCACGGTCGACGCCTATCTGAGCCACGACGTCACCCAGACGCTCAGGCAAATCCGCTGCCGGACCCTCGTCAACTGCGGCGGCTACGAGGACCTGATCACCGGCCCGCGCTACGCCCGTGAGCTGTGGGCGCGCATTCCCGGCGCCGAACTCGCGATCCAGGAGAACACCTCGCACGCCAACTGGGTCGAAAAGGCCGACGAGTGGGGCGGGTTGGTGCTCGACTGGTTCGCGCGAACCTAGGTCTGGCCGATGGCGTCGATGGCGTCCTGGAGCGCTGCGATCATCGGTGACGGACTCGGTCCGATCCGCCGCTCGCTCGCGACCGCAACCCACGCGCCGGGCTACGTCTGCGGCCAAGCTCGCCGCCTACCGCGCCTTCGCGAACGCGGTTCTGACCGAGGACCGCGACATGGTGCGCTCGCTCCAGCGCGATGTCGGCCCAGGCTTATGTGCCGGGCCGGCTGGCGCCGCTCGAGTGGCCGACCCATCATGTGATCAACGGCTGGCTCGATCGGCTGTTCGGGTAACGAGCCCGGCCGCGGCCTTGATCTCGATCAGGGTGAGAGCGCGGCGGCCGCCGACAATCGCCAGTGACCGAGCGGCCTTGAGACGATCGGGTACGCCCGTATAGGCTGGCGGGCGAGAGGGTGTTTCTGAGTTTCGGCGCGGAGGGAAGATCATGGCTATCACGGAAGCGGGTATCGAACGGTCGTTGCGCGAAGGCTTGCGCGACATTCGCAAACCCTTGAGCAAAGCGGCGCACGCGCCCGGCTACGTCTATTCCTCGCCCGAGGTCCTGGCCCTCGAGAAAGAAAAGATGTTCATGCAGGATTGGCTGTTCATGGCGCGCGAGGAGGAGCTCGCCAAACCGGGCGACTTCATGACGTTCCGCGTCCTGGGCGAGCCCCTGGTGCTGACGCGCGATGCCAACGGCAAGCTCAACGCGTTCGCCAATGTCTGCGTTCACCGCGGCGTCGAGGTCGCGATCGGAACCGGCAACACCAAGGAGTTCATGTGCCCCTATCACGGCTGGCTCTACGACCTCGAAGGCCGTCTGGTCGGCGCGCCGTACATGAAGGAGGCGGAAGGGTTCGATCCCAAGAACTGTCGGCTCGCGCCGCTTCGGGTCGGCGTGTGGCGGCGCTGCGTGTTCGTGACCTTCAATCCCGACGCGCCGCCCTTGGAAACGCAGCTCGCCCAGTTCGAACAAGACTTCGCGTTCCTGCACCCCGAGAAATGCAAGCTTTCGAAGCGGCTGGTGTGGGAATTCGAGTGCAACTGGAAGCTGCTCTCGGAAAACGCGATGGACATGTACCACGTCGGTACCCTCCACCGTTCGACCTTCGGCGCCGGCACGTCGGTCGACGACGCCAAGATTTCGCTCTATCCGCGCGGCGGGATGCGGATCGACTATCAATCGGTGCCGATGACGCCCGGCAACCAGCCGCTGTTCGGCAAGCTGCCGTGGCTCGAGCACGAACCGGTCTCGTTCGCGACCATGGGCTTCATGCAGCCCAACACGCACATGGTGGCGCGGAGCGATCAGGTCCGCATGCTGACCGGCTGGCCGCTCGGACCCGGCCGCTGCCAGGTGGTCATGTACAGCCTGTTCCCCGAGGAATATTTCGAGCGTCCCGGCTTCGCCGAAAAGGCCGAGGTCTATCACCAGTATCTGACGCGGGTCCTGAACGAGGACCGTGAGATGGTGAAGTCGCTCCAGCACGCGATGGAGATCAAGA
This sequence comes from Alphaproteobacteria bacterium, assembly GCA_016869275.1. Taxonomy (GTDB): domain Bacteria; phylum Pseudomonadota; class Alphaproteobacteria; order SHVV01; family SHVV01; genus SHVV01. Next base: position 27,721 of record VGEO01000021.1, read on the forward strand.
CCTACGTGCCCGGACGCCTCGCTACCCTCGAAAAAGCGATCCATCACGTCTTGAACGGTGCGCTCGATCGCTTGTTCGAGGAGCGGCCAGCGCGCTGACTGGCGTTATCGTCGCGTCAATCCGGCGCGAACTCGGCGCTATCGACGAGGTGCGCGAACGAACCCATCGCCGTGCCTTTGACCAGGCCGAGCGAGGCTTCGTTCTCGCCTTCGGCGTCGCGCGCCACGAAGAGCGGCGCGGCGTCGCCTTGGGAGACGACCTGGGCATAGTGGAATTCGTGCCCGCGGAACCGGCTTCCGCGCGGCCCCAGGGCGCTCGCGACGGTTGATATGAGGCGCCGGTAGCCGATCCGGAGCGCTGGCGCCGCGAACGAGGTCGCGAGCGGCAGGAGACCGGCCATGACGTGGCTCGACCCGTCGCGGGCGACCAGCGTTTCGCCCAAGACCATGTAGCCGCCGCATTCGCCGTAGACCGTCGCGCCGTGGGCGACGGCGGTGCGGAGGCCGTCGAGGAAAGTCCGGCTGCGCGCCAGCCGTACGGCGTGGAGCTCCGGGTACCCGCCCGGCAGAAACACGGCGTCGGCCGCAGGCTCGGGGGCCTGGTCGGCGAGCGGCGAAAACGGAACCAGCGCCGCGCCTTCCGCCCGCCACGCTGCCTCGAGGTGGGGGTAGACGAACGCGAACGCGGCATCGCGCGCGATCGCGATCCGCCGCCCGAGCGCCGGTATGAGCGGCGCCGGCGCCGGGCTTGGCGCGGGGAGCGGGCGCCCGAGTGCGACGAGCGCGTCGATCTCGACATGGGCGGCGATCGCATTGGCGGCACCGTCGAGAAAGGCGTCGAGATCGCCGTGCTCCTCGGCCAGGACCAAGCCCAAGTGGCGGGACGGGACGGTGAGGCGCGGGTCGGGCGGGATCGCGCCCAAAACCGGGAGCCCGAGCGGCGCGAGCGCGGCCTTGAGCGTCCGGACGTGGCCAGGCCCGCCGACCCGGTTTAAGACGATGCCGGCGATCTCGACATCGGCGCGGTGGGTGAGGAAGCCTCGGACCAGCGCTGCGGCCGAGGATGCCTGCGCGCCGACATCGACCACCAGGATGACCGGCCAGCCGAACTCGGCGGCGATATCGGCAGTCGAGCCGGCGTCGGCGGTCGCGCCATCGAACAAGCCCATCACGCCTTCGACCAGCGCGAAGTCGGCGGCCGCGGCATGGCCGACGATCGCGCGCCGGGTCGCCGCCCGCATCGCCCACGGGTCGAGGTTGTAACAAGGCGCGCCGCTCGCCCGGCGGTGAAACCCGGGGTCGATGTAGTCGGGGCCGACCTTGAACGAGGCGACCCGCCGGCCGCGCCGGTTGAGATGGCGCAGGATCGCCAGCGTGACGACGGTCTTGCCGCTCCCCGAGGCCGGGGCGGCGATAACCAGGGCCGCAGTCATGGCGTCGCTAACGCGCGAACTGCATCAGTTTCGCCGCGTACGCCGGCGCGGTCGGCTCGTGCATGAAATAGACTTAGGCCGTGCGCCACTTCTCGGCCTGGAGGCGCTTGGCCCAGACTTTGAGGTCGTTTTCGGCATAGTCCTCGAGCCGCAGCCGCGCGTAGCCGAACGGCGCGGTCGCGACCATGGGCGGCGGCTTGCTGTCCTCGCGCTCGGAAAGCACCAGGGCGGCCCCGGCCTCGGCGAGCGCGGCGTAGACGTCGTCCGCGAACCACGATTCGTTCCGGAACTCGAAAACGGCGCCGTGATCCGCGGGCAGCAGCGCGAGAAACGCCTCGAGCCGGGCCAGATCTTTCTTCATGAACGGCGGCAACTGGTAGAGCACCGGTCCGCGCTGCGCTCCGAGCACGGCCAGGTTCTTGTAGAGAAAGGCGACCGAATCGGCCGCGGTTTCGGCTTTGAGCCGCGCCAGGTGGGTGATGCGGCGCGAGGCCTTGATCGCGAAGCGGAAGGTCGGCGGCGTCTCCGCGGCCCACGCCGCCACCACCTCGGCCTTGGGCATGCGATAAAAGGTATTGTTGATCTCGACCGTCGGCAGGCGCAGGGCGTAATGGCGGAGCATGGCATCGGCCGCGAATTTCTCGGGGTAGAAGGTGCCGCGCCATTCCTTGTATGAATAGCCGCTCGCGCCGGCGAGGATCCTGGGTGTAGCCATCGTCCTGTCGCTTTCTTTCTCGTTCCGATTGTAGGCGCTCCCGATGACCGACACCACGAACGACCGCCTGACGCTGCAGCATCGCGCCTACCGGCCCGATGATCTCGATACCGTCGTCGCGCTGCACGAGCGCGCGTTCGCGGTGCTGGCGAAGAGCCACTATTCCCCCGATCGAATCGCCGCGCACACCGCGCTCGTCCGCGACCCGGCCTATGCCGAAGAGTTGGCGCGAAGCCACCTTCGCCTCGCGTTCGAGCGGCCGGGCGTGCTCGCAGCCACCGCCGGCTGGATTCGGGTTCCGGGTCTGGCTCCGGGCGTGCCCAAGACCGCGCGTATTCGCAAGGTCTTCGTCGATCCTCGCTTTGCCCGCCGCGGTATCGCCCGTTGGATGGTGTCCGATACCGAGCGCCGGGCCTGGAAGCAGGGCTGTCGCGCGTTCATCGTCCGTGTCACCGTGAACGCCGTGCCGCTCTACGAAAAGCTCGGCTACGAGGCGACCGGCGACGCGACGATGCTGACCTCGACCGGCGCCGACCTTCCGGTCGTGTTGATGGCACGGACGACCCCGCCGGCGGCGCTCGCCGAGGAGCCGAAATCCCTCGATTGAACCGGGAGGGCCCCCTCGGCTAGGGTCGGCGCTTCCGAACGCCGCCAGGGTCCCCGTGCTCATCCTCGACGCCGACGACGTCAAGCAAGCGATCGACATGCCGGCCGCCATCGCCGCGTGCCGGCGCGCGCTTGAACTCGCAACCGCAGGCAAGGCCGACGTGCCGCAGCGCCACTTCATCGACCTCAAGAAGAAGGACGAGCTCGCGGTTTCGTTCTTCATGCCGGGCTTCATCGCCGATCTGCCGGCGTTGGGGCTCAAATTCGGCGCGTTGGTGAGCAGCAACCCCGCCCGCGGTCTGCCGACCACGCCGGCGGTGACGGCGCTGATGGACCCGGCGACCGGAGCGCTAGCTGCGCTGATCGAGTCGACCTGGCTCACCAACGTCAAGACCGGCGCCTCGACCGGGGTCGCCACCGACCTGCTGGCGCGCAAAGACTGCGCGACCTACGTCGTCCTCGGCGCCGGCTCGATCGCCTACCACCAGGTAGCGGGCGTACTCGCGGTGCGGCCGACGATATCGCGCATCCTTCTGTGGAACCGCACCCGGGCGCGGGCCGAACGGCTCGCGGCCGAGGTCAAAGCGACGCTCGCGCCCACGGCCGAAATCCTCGTGGTCGAGGCGCCCGAGGCGGCGGTGCGCGTGGCCGACATCGTGACCGCCGCGACCTCGGCGCATACGCCGGTGGTTCAGGGCGCCTGGGTGACGCCGGGTACTCATGTGAACTTGACCGGCGCGCACGGGGCCGACATGCGCGAAGGCGACGATGCCCTGGTCGCCAAAGCGGCGGTCGCGACCGTCGACCTCTTCTCCGGCGCTGGCGTTTCGGGCGACGTCGCCGGCCCGATCGCGGCGCGGGTGCGCACGCGCGAGTCATTCATCGATATCGGCCAGATCGCGCTCGGCCAACACCGCGGCCGCCGTACCCGGCTCGACATCACATGGTACAAGTCGGTCGGGATGGCGGCGCTCGACCTCGTGATCGCCAAGGCAGTGCTCGACAACGCGCGCACCAAGGGCATCGGCCGCGAGGTGGCGTTTAGCGGCGTCTAGATCGCGCGCGGCGCCGACGACGGGAGGCAGCATGGACAGTCAAGTTAAAGCCGATCTCGGCGCGTGGATCGCCGAGCTGCGCGGTGTCGGTACCTTCGCCGAGGGCGGCTTGTGGCGGACGCCCTTCACCGAATCGGATAAGCGCGCCAAGGCGCTGCTCGCTGGCTGGATGACCAAGGCCGGCATGACCCATTGGCTCGACAACGGCGGCAACTTGATCGGCCGCATGGCCGGGCGCGAGGCCGGTCCCGTCGTCATGGCCGGGAGCCACATCGACTCGGTCAAATCGGGCGGCTACCTCGACGGCGCGCTCGGCATCATGGCCGGCCTTGCGGTCGCGGCTGGGCTGAAGCGCGAGCTGGGCCAGCCCAAGCGCGTGATCGATATCGTCGCGATCTGCGGCGAGGAGCAGAGCCGCTTCCGCCTGCCGTTCATCGGCAGCCGCGCCATGGCCGGCACGCTCGAGCGCAAGGAACTCGACGCCGTCACGGACGCCGACGGTATCACCGTCGCCGATGCGATGGCCAAAGACGGGCTCGATCCCGATGGGGTGGCCGCCGCGCGCCGCAACGACATCGGCTGTTTCATCGAGCTCCACATCGAGCAGGGTCCGGTGCTCGAGGCGCGCGGCTGCCAAGTCGGCGTCGTCACCGACATCGTCGGCATCACCCAATGCGGCTACACCATCATCGGCGATGCCGACCATGCCGGTACCACACCGATGACGATGCGGCGCGACGCGCTCCGCGCCGCGGTCAAGGTGATCGACGAGATCCCCGATATCTGCCGCCGTGCCGGCGACAGCTGCGTTGCGACCGTCGGTACCATCGGCGTCAAGCCAGGCGGGGTGTCGAGCGTGCCGGCCGAGTGCACCTTCACGATCGACGTGCGCGACCGCCTGGTCGAGGTGCGGCGGCGTATTCTGACCGAAATCGAAAGCCTGGTCGCGCACGTCGTCAAGGCCAGCAACCTCGCCTACCGCAGCGTCACCCATACCGAGATCGCGCCGACACCGATGGACGAGAAGCTGGTCGACCTGTTCTGGCAGGCGGCGCAGGCCTCCGGCGCACGCGCCATGAAGATGCACTCGGGTGCTGGGCACGACGCCATGGTCATGGCCAAGATCGCGCCGGCGGCGATGCTGTTCGTGCCGAGTCGTGGCGGCAAGAGCCATACGCCCAAGGAGTTCACCGACATCGACGAGATCATGCCCGGGATCGACGTGCTCTACCGCGGCATGAAGCGGCTCGCCTACGACTGACGGTCTTTGGGGGAAAAGCGCGTGGCCGAGTTCGATCTCGCGGTGCTGGGCGGCCGGGTGGTGACGCCCGACGGCACGATTCGCGCCGATATCGCGATTGCCGCCGGCAAAATCGCGGCGATCGGGGCGGTTCCGGTGGGCGCGGCGCGGCGGACGATCGCGGCCGAGGATCGGCTGGTGCTGCCCGGGGTGGTCGATTCGCACGTTCACGTCCGCGATCCCGGCTACACCTATAAAGAAGACTTCGCCTCGGCCTCCGCGGCGGCGGCGGCCGGCGGCGTCACCACCATGATGTGCATGCCGAACACCGACCCGGTGCTCGACCGGGCGCAGGTGTTCTACGACACGGCCGCCGCCGGCGAGACCAAGTCGGTGGTCGATTTCGCGCTGCAGGGGCTCGCGACCGCGCGCAACCTCGGCGAGCTTGCCGCGCTCCACGACTTGGGCGTCGTCACGTTCGAAGTCTTCCTAGCCGGGCCCGATTCGCTCATCACGCAAGGTCGCGCCGATCAGTTCAAGGTGTTCGAGGCGCTGGCCCAACTCGATGCCACGACCGGGCTCTACCCCGACGATGGCGCCGCGGCGCAGGTGCTGGACGGGTTGGGAAGCGGCCGCATCGCCGATATCGTGGCGGCGCATCCGCCCGAACTCGAAGCCGGCACACTGCTCCCGGCTGCAACCCTGGCCGCCGCCGCCGGCTGTCGGATCCACTTCCGTCAGATGTCGAGCGCGCTGTCGGCCGCATGCGCCGCCGCGCTCAAAGCCAAGCTGCCGGCGGGCCGCTTCACCTGCGAGGTGACGCCGCACCATTTGACGCTCAACCAAACCGACTTCGAACGCGCCGGCCCGGCCGGCCACATCATGCCGCCGCTCCGCTCGGCGGCCGACAACGACGCGCTATGGGCGGCACTTCGTGCGGGCACGGTCGATGCGATCGGGACCGACCATTCGCCGCACGCTTGGGCGGAGAAGCTCAAAGGAGATGGCGATCTCCGCCACGCGATCCCGGGGTTCCCCGGGCTCGAGACCTTCCTGCCGGTCGTCCTCACCGAGATGCGGGCACGCGGATTCGACGAGGGCGATTTCGTGCGGTTCGCGTGCGGGAACCCGGCCAAGCTGTTCGGTCTCTATCCGCGCAAGGGCGCGATCCAGGTCGGCAGCGACGCCGACTTGGCGATCGTCGACGAGGCGGCCGGCTACCTGATCGAACCGCTCGGCTTCCATTCCAAAGCGCATTATTCGCCGTTCGGCGGGCGTACCGTTCAGGCGCGCGTCGAGCGCACGCTGGTGCGGGGCGAAGTCGTATTCGAGCGGGGCAAGGTCGTGGCGGTCGCGGGCCACGGCCAGCTCCTCAAGCCGCAACGAGGGAGGGACCGGCGATGATGGGATGGCGCGGGATGGTCGGGCTGATCGTCCCCTCGAACAACGGCGTGATCCTGCCTGAGATCTACCGGGCACTGCCCGAGGGCGTCACCGCCTACGAGACGCGGATGCGGGCCGGCGCCCACGTCACGCCTGAGGCGATCAACCGCATGGTCGAAGATGCGCTCGAAGCGGGGGCGCTCTTGGCTGAAGCGAACGTCGGCATGATCGCCTATTGCTGCATGGGGAGCTCGGTTTTCAAAGGCTGGGACTGGGAAGAGGATCTGCAGCGCCAGTTGGCGACGATCGGGCGCTGCCCGGTGACCTCGGCCAACACCGCGATCCTCGAAGCGATCCGCCACGTGGGCGCCAAGACCGTGCAGCTGGTGACGCCGTATCCGAAGGGAATCGACGAGTTGCTGCCGCAGTTCTTTGCGGCCCGCGGCGTCACCGTGCGCGGCATCACCAAGGTCAAGGTCAACCCGGTCGGGCCAGAGCCCGCGCACAATCGCGACATCCGCTTCGTCGAGCCGCACTATCTCTATACGCTGGCCCGCGCGATCGACCCCAAGGGAATCGACGCGGTCTGCTTTCTCGCCACCGATATGGAGACGATGGCGACGATCGATGCGCTCGAGCGTGATCTCGGGCTTCCGGTACTCTCGAACAACCAGGCGATCGTCTGGGAGATCGTGCGGCGCCTGAAATTGAACGCCAAGGTGCCGGGGTACGGGCGGTTGCTCGCCGACTGAGTCGACACCGTTGACTCGCCCCCCGGCCGAGCGGCTAATCTTACCCGAAGCGATGAACGCGCCCCGCGCCGCGGGGCGATGGAGGGAGGAACGACATGAGCCTGGCGATCGAGGCGGTTGCGTTCAAGCGACCGAAGACGGGTTTTGCGCGGACCTTGACCGAGGAGCTCAAGGGCAGCTACGACCGGATGACCAATCATCCGATCGTCCAAGAGGTCGAGGCCGGCAAGGCGTCGCTCAAGCTGATCCGCGGGTTCACGCGGGAGTTCCTGCCGATTGTGCGCGGCACCTACCGGCGGATGTCGATGCGGCTCCAGCATGCCGCCGCTCACGACTACGAACTCCAGAACGCGCTTCTGAAGGAAGTCGCCGAGGAAGTATGGCACACCCCGATGTACCTCAAGTGGTGCAAGAAGATCGGCGTCAAGGTGCCGGAAGATTTCTTCGAGATGTACCTGCCCGAGACCTACGCCTTCGTGCTCTATATCGACGCGACCTCGACCGGCCGCGCGACGCTCGAGGAAAGTTCGGGCCGCGTGTTCGAGCGCGAGGCATTCGACGGGTTCAACAACTATTCGCAGCAGTCGTCGCTGGTGCAGACCATCGCCGCGACCGGCTTGGCCCTGCGCGGTTTCCCGTTCGCGGCCGATAAGCTGGCCGACGGGTTCATGAAGCACTACGGCGCGACAAAGGACGAAGTCGAGTTCTGGTCGGAACACGGCACGCTCGACCTTGATCATGCCGACGTCGGCGTCGACATCGTCGACCGCTATGCGACGACGCCCGAACTGCAGAGACGGGCGCGCGAGTCGGCAATCGTTTCGACGTCGCTCTGGCTCAACCAGTGGGACGCGATCTATCGGAAGTACGGTTCTAACTAAGCGTTTCGCCTTCTCTCTTCCTGAGTAAGCGCGGCTTCGGCCGCGCTTTCTTTTCGCGCCGGGGCGCATCGCTTGCCGCTCGCCGAGCTCTTCGACCTCGACTTGCTCGCCGCGGCGATCGCCGCCGTGATCGGCGGCTGGATCCTGGGCTTCACCGGCTTCGGGGCCGCGCTGGTGATGACGCCGGCGTTCACGCTCTTGTGGGGCGCGACGGTCGCGGTGCCGACCTGCCTGATCCTCCTCGTCATCGCCAATGCGCAGTTGTTCCTGCCCGCGATCCGCGCGTGCGAGCCCAAGACCACCGCCGTTCTTTCGCTGGCCGCGTGCGCCACGATTCCGCTCGGCAGCTACCTGTTGCTCGCCGTCGACCGATCCTCGATGCAGCGGGCGATCGGGGCGATCGTGCTCCTGTTGACGCTGGCACTCGCCGCCGGTTTCCGCCATCGCGGGGCGCGAACGGTACCACTCTCCGCCGGCATCGGCGCCGTCTCCGGCGTCCTGAACGGCGCGACCGGCATGGGCGGGCCGCCGGTGATCCTCTACCTCCTCGCCGGCGACGACCCGGCGGCGCGGGTCCGGGCGACGCTCCTCGCCTATTACGCGGTCGTCAACACCGTGAGCCTAATCGCGCTCGGTATCGCCGGGCTCCTGACTTGGCCGATCCTCGCGCGCGCGCTGGTGATGGCGCCGCTCTACATGATCGGCATCTGGGTTGGCGCGCGCTTCTTCCACCGCGGCGGCCAGGACGCTTACCGGCGCTGGGCGCTCGCGATCCTGTTCGCTATCGCGATAGCGACCCTAGTCGCCTAAGATCGTCCGACCTAAAAATCGCAAGGAGCACCAGCGCCATGGCCCGCCGCCCCACCGCCGCCAAACGGCCCCGCAAGGAGATCGTCGAAGCCGGTCACGTCAGCCGCACCATCAAGAAGGCCAAAGTGCCGCTCTCGGCAGTGACGCGGTTCGGCGATCTGGTGTTCGTCTCCGGAATTCCGCCGTTCGACACGAAGACCGGCAAGCTCATCACCGGCAACATCGACCAGCAGACCGAGCAGGTGTTGAAGAACGTCAAGGTTTGCCTCGAAGAGGCCGGCTCCTCGCTCGAGAACGTGCTCAAAGTTACCGTGTTCTGCACCAACGCCGGCTACTTCAACCGCGTCAACAAGGTCTACGGCAAGTTCTTCAAGAAGAACCCGCCGGCCCGTACCTTCTGCACGGTGGGCGCATGGCCGTGGGAGTTCGACATCGAGATCGAGTGCATCGCGGCGGTCAAACCCGGCGCGCGGCGCTGACGGTGCAAGCGTGACCGCAACCGACCCCCGGCGCGCGGACGATGCGGCGATCGCGTTGACCCCGCGACGTTTGACCCACGCCAATCTGTTCGTCGCCGACTGGCAGAAATCGTTCGCGTTCTACCGCGACGTGATCGGCTTGAACGAGTCCTATACCCGGCCGCCGTTCAAGGCCGGGTTCCTGACCAACGGCGCGACCCACCACGACATCGCGGTGATGGAGTTCTCGCCCCGTTACTGGACGCGGGCGCCGCGCCCGATCGGCCTCTTCCACGTCGCCTTCGAGATGGAGCACGATTTGGCGCTCTGCCGCTGGCACGACCGCGCGCTCAAGTTGGGCGTCGAGTTCTCGATGATCGAGGACCACCGCAACACCCACTCGCTCTACATGTACGACCCCGACGGCAACCAGATCGAGGTCTACGTCGATACCTTGAAGGACTGGACCATCATCAAGTCGGGTACGATCCAGTGGATGAACCGCGAGTGGCGGCCGTGGGATCCGCCGCCGACCACCGAGACCTTCTATATCGAGCGCCCGGTCTATACCCGGGTCGAGGCGGCGCCGTTCCACCCGCTCCACACCACCCACGCCGTGTTCGCCGCCCGCGACTACCCGGCGATGGTCCGCTTCTACACCGAGGTGGTCGGCTTGAAGCTGGTCGCGGGCGGGCTCGACCGGCCGTTCGTCGCGCTCCAAGGCGCGCTCGGCGACCGCTCGGTGTCGATTTTTCGTGCCGGCCCTGAGTTCGAGCCCGGGTTCCACCACGTCGGGCTTCTCGCGCGCAACGAGCGCGACCTCGAACGCTCGATCGCGCGTGCCAGGGCGCAGGGCGTTGCGATCGAGGCGGTGGTCGATCATCCGGTGCGGCTTTCGGTCATGATCCGTGACTTGGACGGCCACCGTGTCCAGCTCTACGCCGAGCGCGACGGTACGATCGACTGGGTCAGGCTCGACCCGACGTTAGCGATTCATGTCGTATGAAAGCTGCGAACCGGACTATCGGGAGGAGGAAGTGATGACCAAGCGCTTCGTTGGGTGCCTGCTCGGGGCTGCATTGCTCGCGGCGTGGACAGGCGCCGCCGCACAGGGATTCCCCACGCGTGCGATCGAACTGATTATTCCGGCACCACCGGGCGGACCGACCGATGCAGCGGCGCGCGTGGTCGCGCAGGCGCTTGCCGGCGCGCTCGGCGTGCCCGTCGCGCCGATCAATAAGCCCGGCGCTCTCACCATCCCCGGCACCGACGCCGTCGCCAAAACGGCACCCGACGGCTATACGATCGC
>VGEO01000022.1 GCA_016869275.1 Alphaproteobacteria bacterium
CCCTGTTCACGCGCACGCGCACGATCCGGCGCAGCATCATCGACGCCGGCCAGGCCGATCCCGAGGAGCAGAAGCGGCGCGACGATGCCGCCGCGGCCGCCGCGCGCAACGCGGCGGCGCGGCGCTGACCTAAGGTGCGACCACCGGGCCGACCCGCGCGACCGGGATCGCGCCGATAAAAACCCGCCCGTCCTGTACCGTCGCCGAGACCTCGACCGCATCGGTGCCGGCATTGTTGTTCTTCTTGCCGAGCAGGCGGACCCCGACCTTGATCGCAGCGGCTTGCGCGGCGGAGAGGCGCTGCGCGCCGACGATCGCGTCGATCGCGGCATCGAGGCCGCGCACCGAGCCGGCGAAGGCCGCGAACGGACGGAGTTCGCGATCGAGCGCGAGCGTACCGGAGGCGCTGGCGCCGACGCCGTTCCAGGCGAGATCGAAGGCGGTCACCTCGATGATGCCGCCGTCGTCGCGCCAGGCGGCGAGCGCGGCGGCGATCGGTCCATCCGGCCACGCGCCTTTGAGCGCCACCGTCGCAGCCAGCCGCTCGATCTTGGGCCCGAGCGGCCAATCGGCGGCGACCGGTACGGTCGCGTCGCGAAACACGGCCGCGACGGTGGTGCTGGCCGCGCTCGACTCGACCCGGATCTCGGCGTGCGCCGCGGTCGGCAGCCGGTAGCGGGCGCTCGCCGCCGCGAGCGATTCGAACACCACGTGAACCGGCGCGCCCGGGGTCAGCCGGGTCTCGAGCCGGGCCGTGCGGCTCAAGATCGTGACCGCGTCGCCGGCGTCGCCGACGGTGAGCTCGACCACGGCGTCGCTCTCGACCCGTAGCCGGTCGGGACTGAAGGGCGGCAGCGTCACGTGCAGGCGCTCGCCGCGGAAGCGCCACGGCAGCGGCCCGGCCGGTTGGGCGACGGCGGGGGCCGCGAGATCGATCCGGAACGCGAACGGAAACCCGCCCACTGCAATGGCGCCGTGCTCGATCGCGTAACCTTGGGTGCGAGCCGAGGCCGCCCACTCGGCGATGCCGTGCTCGATCTGGATGGCGGCCGCGAACCAGTAGCCGGTATAGCCGAGCGCGGCGAGCGCGAAAGCGCCCAACGCCAGGGCAAGCCAAAGGCGGGGCCGGGTCATGGCCGCGTTTATAGGAGCGGATCGGCCGCCCGCGCCAGAACCATCGTCCGAGGGTATCGCCGGCCGGCCGGGCCGGAGTAGTCTCGGAGCGCGCGCGTTTTCATCGCCAATGTCTCCGCCCCCCGGTCCCGCCACGCCCGTGCCCGCCGCGCCCCCGGCGTGGGTCGGCACCATGCCGGCCTTTTTCGTGCTGCTGTGGAGCACCGGATTCGTCAGCCCGAAGTACGGATTGCCGTACGCCGACCCGCTCACCTTCGTCGGGCTGCGCTTCGCGATCGTCTGCGTCCTTTTCACGCTGCTCGCGGTGGCGACGCGGGCGCCGTGGCCCAAGACCCGCGCCGAGTGGCTGCACGGTGCGGTGGTCGCAGTCTTTTTCCACGCCGCCTATCTCTCGGGCGTGTTCGTCGCGCTCGAGGAGGGCGTCTCGACCGGCGTCACCGCGCTGATCGTCGGCGTCCAGCCGGTGCTGACGGCGGCGATCGCGAGCCGGTTCCTGGGCGAACGCGCCCGCCCGCGGCAGTGGCTCGGCTTCGGCTTGGGCTTCACCGGGGTGGCGCTGGTGGTCGCGAACAAGATCACGCTCGGCCAGGGCTCGATCGTGGGCTACGCGCTCGCCGGCGTCGCGTTGGCCGGTGTTACCTTCGGCACCCTTTACCAGAAGCGCTACCTGAGCGGCATGGACCTCCGCACCGGCGCGGCGGTGCAGTACTTGTTCGGCGCTCTGGTGATGGCGATGATCGCGCCGCTGGTCGAAGGTATGCGGATCGACTGGACGCCCGAGTTCATCGCGGCGATCGCCTACATCTGCGGCATCGTGTCGTTCGTCGGGGTCTCGGTCTTCTTCTTCATGCTGCGGATCGGGCAGGCGATCCGGGTCGTGAGCTTGTTCTACTTGATTCCGCCGGTGACGGCGGTGTTGGGCTATTTCCTGTTCGGCGAGACCATGGGCGCGGTCGCGATCGCCGGCATGGCGCTCGCCGTCATCGGGGTATGGCTTGTCAACCGCGGCTGAACCGATGCGCCCCAGGACGCCCGCGATCGCCTGGCCCGAGCGCCAGCCGCTCTGGGTGTTCGGCTATGGGTCGCTGATGTGGGATCCGGGCTTTCATTATGTCGAGATGCAGCCGGCCCGGCTCTACGGCTATCACCGATCGTTCTGCGTGCGCTCGACGTCCTACCGCGGCACGCCCGAGCGCCCGGGCCTCGTATTCGGGCTCGACGCCGGCGGCAGCTGCGTCGGCCGCGCCTACCGGGTCGCAGCCGCTAAGGTCGCCGAGGCGCTCGGCTACCTCGCCCACCGCGAACTTCGGATCGAGACGTATTTGGCGCGGCGCCACCTCGTGCGGCTGCCGGGCGGCGCGGTCGAGGCGCTCTGCTTCGTCGTCAACCGCCGCGTCGATCAGTACATGGGCCGGCTCGCCGTCGAGCGGATGGCGACCTACGTCTGTCAGGGCGTCGGCGAGCGCGGCGCCTGCTTCGACTACCTGAAGAGCACGGTCGAGCACCTGCGCGCGTTGGGGCTCCACGACCATACGCTCGAGCGCTTGCTCGCGGTCGCGACCGCGCGGCGGCGGCGCGGTCGGGCACATCCTTGAAACATCCAGTCGATTGACTGGTTTTATCGCCCGCGCGGGACCGCCGATCTCGCCCTGCGATTGGCGCGCTGTGACTGCGAACGGGCGCGTGGCAAGGCCGGCACGACGTCGCCACGGTGCGGCCGGTGCGCGCGGCCTAATTGTCGGCGCGCCTCACGCGCACTTGGAATAGCCGCAAGAGACGCAGGTGTCGCAGCCCTCGGCGCGAACGAGGCCGGCCTGGCCGCACTTCGGGCACTGGCGGAAGCGGCTCGCGGCGTCCGCCGCGCCGCCGGCCGCCGCAAGCGGCAGCCGCTTCGCTTCCGGCCCGGCGTCGGTCTCGGGCTTGGGCAGGAAGCCGATCTCGATCAAGTGCTGCTCGATCACGGCGCCGATCTGGGCCAGGAGCGAGGGCACGTACTTGCCGTCGACCCACTGGCCGCCGCGCGGGTCGAACACCGCTTTGAGCTCGTCGACCACGAACGAGACGTCGCCGCCGCGCCGGAACACCGCGCTCATCATCCGCGTCAGCGCCACCGTCCACGCGTAGTGCTCGGTGTTCTTGGAATTGATGAACACCTCGAACGGACGACGCCGCCCGTCGGTGACGATGTCGTTGATGGTGATGTAGATGGCGTGGTCGGTCTCGGGCCATTTGACCTTGTAGGTCGAGCCCGGCAGCACCCCCGGCCGGTCCAACGGCTTGGTCATGTAGACGACGCCGCCGGCCTCGAAAATGTCGCGCGCTCGCGAGACCGGGCTCTCGAGCGGAAGCTCGGGCTCGCTCGGCTTCGCCGGCGCCTTGTCCTTGACCTCGAGCACCGCGCCGGTCACCGGGTTCGGCCGGTAGGTGGTGCAACCCTTGCAGCCGGCGGCGTAGGCGGCGCGGTAGATGTCCTTGAACTCCTCGAACGAGATGTCCTCGGGGCAGTTGATGGTCTTCGAGACCGCGCTGTCGACGTGGCGCTGGACCGCGGCCTGCATGGCGACGTGGTCCTGGGGCGTCAGCGTCTGCGCGTCGACGAAATAGTCGGGGAGCGGCGCGTCCTCGCCGAACTGGCGCCGGTAGAGGCGATAGGCGCGGTCCGAGACCTCTTCGTCGCGCCGGGTCCCGTCGGGGAGCAAGAGGTGGCGCGTATAGACAAACGAGAACACCGGCTCCAAGCCCGACGAGACGTTGTCGGCGAGGAGCGAAATCGTGCCGGTCGGCGCGACCGAGGTGAGGAGGGCGTTGCGGATGCCGTGGCGGCGTATCGCGGCTCTGACGGCGGGCGGGCGCGCCGAAACGGTTTCGCCGGCGAGATAGGCGTCGGCGTCGTAAAGCGGGAACGCGCCTTTCTCGGCCGCGATCTCGGTCGAGGCGAGATAAGCCGCGTCGGCCAGCGCCTTCATCCACGCGTCGGTTTGCGCCACCGCGCGCGGCGAACCGTAGCGGAGTCCGCTCATGATGAGAGCGTCGGCCAAACCGGTGACGCCCAAGCCGATCCGGCGCTTGGCCTTGGCTTCGTGTTCCTGCTGCGCGAGCGGGTACTTCGAGAGATCGATCGCGTTGTCGAGCATCCGCACTGCGACGCGTACGAGATCGGTCAGCTCGGCCGGGTCGATCGCCGCTGCGGACGTGAACGGGCGCTCGACCAGCGCCGCCAGGTTGATCGAGCCCAACAGGCACGCGCCATAGGGCGGCAGCGGCTGTTCGCCGCACGGATTGGTCACCTGGATCGTCTCGCAGTAGCCGAGGTTGTTGGCGCGGTTGACGCGGTCGATGAAGATCACGCCCGGCTCGGCGTAGGCGTAGGTCGCGCGCATGATCTGGTCCCACAGCGCACGGGCCTGGACCACCTTGTAAACGGTGCCGCCGAAGGCGAGCTCCCACGGCCCGTCGTCCGCGACCGCGCGCACGAATGGATCGGTGACCAGGACCGAGAGATTGAACATGCGCAAGCGGCCAGGATCCTGCTTCGCGGCGATGAACGCCTCGATGTCGGGATGGTCGCAGCGCATCGTCGCCATCATCGCGCCGCGCCGGTAGCCGGCCGACATGATGGTGCGGCACATCGCGTCCCACACGTCCATGAACGACAACGGCCCCGAGGCGTCGGCGCCGACGCCGGCGACCGGCGCCCCGCGCGGACGCAGCGTCGAGAAGTCGCAGCCGATGCCGCCGCCCTGCTGCATGGTGAGCGCGGCTTCCTTCAAGTTCTCGAAGATCCCGGCCATCGAATCCGGAACCGTGCCCATCACGAAGCAGTTGAACAGCGTGACGCGGCGGTCGGTGCCGGCGCCGGCGATGATCCGCCCGGCCGGGAGGAAGCGGAAATCGGCGAGCGCGCCATAGAAACGTTCGGCCCACGCCGGCGGCTCAGGCTCGACCGCGGCGAGCGCCTCCGCTACCCGGCGCCACGTGTCCTCGATCGATTTGTCGAGCGCGGAGCCGTCGGCTGCCTTCAGCCGGTATTTCATGTCCCAGATCTGCTGGGAGATGGGGGCGACGTTCGCCACGCGCGGTTCCTATGGCTGTGGTTGCGGGCTTGGTTGAGGGTCCGAATTTACCAGAAATCGCGCCTCTTGTTCACGAAATGTTTCCACAGGGTGAGCGCCACCAACGGGCGTCAAAACAGGGATTCTAGGCAAGAATATTATAATTTCAATTAGTTACGAGAATGACCCCGATCCGACGCCGAGCGTTATCCCCAGGCTTCCCCGACGCTTGTCCACCGGGCTTTCAACCGCCATCGCGCTCGCCGATGGCGCCCGCGGCGCGGATCAGCCTTGCCGTCGCCGGCTCGATCGCCGCCTCCAGTTCGTGCATGAACCGGGCGCGGTCGAGCCCGGGCGGGATCGCCGGCAGGAACTCAATCACGATGGTGCCGTGCCGCTTGACGAAGCGCCGGCGCGGCCAATAGAGGCCCGAATTGACCGCGACCGGCACCGCGGGCAGCCCGAGCTCGCGATAGAGCGCGGCGACGCCGGGCTGGTAGTCGGGCGGCGCGCCGACCGCGCGGCGGGTCCCTTCGGGGAAGATCACGATCGGCTGGCCGCGCGCGGCGCAAGCCTTGGCGGCGCGGATCAGCCGGCGGATCGCATTCATGCCGCGGGCGCGGTCGATACCGATCATGCCGCTCCGCAGCGGATACCAGCCGAACACCGGAATCCAGAACAGCTCGCGCTTCATCACCATCGCAGGATTGTCGAGCAGGCGGTGGAACGCGAACGTGTCCCACGTCGACTGGTGCTTGGCCGCGATCAACGCGGCACCGGTCGGGATATGGGCGCGGCCGCGCACCTCGACGCGGATGCCGGCGAGCGCCCGCATCAGCCAGGCGAGGCCGCCCGCCCACAGCCGCTGGACCGCGACCGAGGCCGGGCGCGGGAGCGCCAGCGTCGGCAGGCCGGCGACCGCGATCAGCGCGGTCCAGACGAAGAACGCGACGTTGAAGGCGGACGAGCGCAGGTGGATCACGACCGCGGCTCGCTGCGCGGCGGCGCCAGCCGGAGCCGCGCCAGCGCGAACAGGTATTTGGTGTACTCGCCGGCGATCAGCTCGGTGGTGCCCGGCCACTCCCACCAGCGGTCGATCTTGACCCGCTCGGGGAACACCGGATGCGGGATCAGGCCGATCCCGGGCATCAGCCGCTCGAATTCGACCAGGCTGCGCGGCATGTGATAGCCGCCGGTGACGAGGCGGAGCGAGCGGAAGCCCTCGGCCTCCATCCACACCGCGGTCTCGAGCGCGTTGCCGGCGGTGTCGCGCGCTTTGCGGCCGATCACGACGCAGCAGTCGAACAGCGTGTCGACCTGACCGGCACGGCTGCGGATCTCGGCCCGCGACGTCGGCTTGCCGACGCCAGAGATGAACAGCTTCTTGGCGCGGCCCTGGGCCAGGATCGCGAACCCGGCTTCGAGCCTCTCCGAGCCGCCGGTCAGCACGACGACGGCATCGGTCGTGGTCGCGGCATCGAGCGGCCGGTGGTCGAGCGCGCTCGCGAACCAGAGAAAGCCGCCGAGCCACAGACAGGCGATCGCCACCGCGCCGACGCCAATGCCGCGGACGAGCTGGCCGATCGTCATCGGGGCGCGAGCAAAAGCGCGACCGCGGCGGCGAGGTCGTCGACGATCGCAACCGGTTCGAGCGCCGGCGCGAGTCCTCGGGCGGCGAAGCTGGCGCCTTTGCCGGTCTTGACCAGGATGCGCCGGCAGCCGGCCGCGCACGCCGCCTCGAGGTCCTTGACGTCGTCCCCGACCATCGCGGTCTCGGCCGGCCCGGCGGCGTGGGCGGCCATTGCCTCGAGCAGCATGCCGGGCCCGGGCTTGCGCCGCGCCGTCGCCGCCCACGGCGGATCGGGGCAGACGATCACGCCGTCGAGCCGGGCGCCCGCGGCGGCGAGCAGCGCGCGCAAGCGGTCGTGAATGCGCTCGAGCCCCGCCATGTCGATCAAGCCGCGGCCGACCGCGGACTGATTGGTCACGATCAACACGTGCCGGCTGGCTGCGTTCAAGCGCCGGATCGCCGCGGCCGCGCCGGAAACGAGTTCGACATCGCCGGGGTCGGTGATGTAGTGCGGGCGCTCGACGTTGACGACGCCGTCGCGATCGAGGAGGACGAGGCGGGTCACGGCATTCGTCGCAACGCGCGCACCACCGTGACGCGAGCGGTCGCCATCGCGATCATCGCGGTGGCGACCGGCAGCAGGGCGAGCGCGAGCAGGGCACGGAGATCGGGCGCGAAGGTCAGCCACGGCAGCAACTCGAGATCGGCGAGCCCGCTGCCCAGCAGCGCGAGCGCCAGCGCGGCGAGGCCGATCCCGTAAAGCGCGCCGCGCACGCCGAGCCACAGTGCGTGGGTCTGGAATTCCTTGGCGATATAATCGTCGTGCGCACCGATTAGGTGCAGGACTTCGATGGTGTTGCGGTGCACGGCGAGCCCGGCGCGGGTCGCGAACACGACGATAATCGCGGCCGCGGCGCCGACCAGGACGACGACCGCCATGGCGATCGCCTGGACCGCGGCGGCGAGTTTGACCAGCCGCATCAGCCATTCGCCATGGTCTTCGACGATGGCGCCGGGCGCCACTGCCTGCAGCCGCTGCGCGAGGTCGGCGCGATCGAACGGCGCGCCGGCGACGCGGACGACGTCGATCACGGTCGGCAGCGGCAGCCCGAGCTGGGCGCGGCCGAGCCACGGTTCGAGCAGGCGCTCAACTTCACCGACCGGTAACAGGGTCGCGCGCTCGATCCCAGGGGTCGCCCGCAGGAGCGCGAGCGCGGCCTCGACGCGTTGCCCGGCGGCGGCGCCGGCCGTGGCCGGACCGCCGGTCGGAAGCTGCACGGTGACCGTGTCCTTCAAGTCGACGCGCCAGCGCTCCATCGCCCCGTCGAGCGCGAACGCGACCGTGAGCGCCAGCGCGGCCAGGAACACCATCAGGCCGACGACCAGCGGCAGGTAGCGCTCGGAGCGTTCGCGCTCGAACGGAACCGCGGTGCGGCGCCAGTTCATGGCTCGGCGCGCGCCCGCCCGCGCGCCGACACGGTGCGGGTCGGGCCGATCCGCTTGAGTTCGCCCCGCTCGAGCCGGAGCACCGGGTGGTGTTTGTAGCGGCTCACAAGGCTTTGGTCGTGGGTGGCGATCAGCACCGTGGTGCCGAGCTTGTTGAGCTCCTCGAACAGATGGAGGATGCGGATGCCCTGCTCGGGGTCGATGTTGCCGGTCGGCTCGTCGGCCAACAGCACGCTCGGCCGTCCGATCACGGCGCGGGCGATCGCGACCCGCTGCTTCTCGCCATCCGACATGGTCGGCGGGTAGGCCTCGGCCTGCCCGCCCAGCCCGACCCACGCCAAGAGCTCGCCGACGTGCCCTTCGATCTCCTTGCGCTTGGCGCCTTTGATGCGGAGCGGCAGCGCGACGTTGTCGACCGCGGTGAAATGATCGAGCAGGCGGAAGTTCTGGAACACGATCCCGATCCGGCGGCGAAGCGTCGTCAGCTCGTCGCGCGGCATCGCCTGGACGTCCCGTCCGAACAGGGCGATGCGGCCGCGGGTCGGGCGCAGGGCGAGGTAAATCAGCTTCAGCAGCGACGATTTGCCCGCCCCGCTCGGCCCGGTCAGGAAATGGAACGAACCCTCGGGCAGGTGGAAATCAATGCTGCGCAGAATCTCCGGCCCGCTGCCGTAGCGAAGCCCGACGTTCTCGAATCGAACCACGTCGACGCGCCTCTCGGACCCCGCTTTTTCGCTTCGTCGGCAACAGTCGCACGCGTGTCGAAGGCCGTCCACCCCCAGGCCGCCGCCAGCGGCTTGTTCTCGGAATCGGGCCGGCCTATATATGGGGCCGCTCGCGCGCCCGACCCGATGATCATCACTTGCCCCAACTGCGAGACCCGCTTCAACGTTAATCCAGCGGCGTCGGTTCCTGACGGACGCGCCGTCAAGTGTATGCGTTGCGGCCATACGTGGACCGAGCGGCCGCCGCAGGAGGCGCGTCCGCGCCCGGCGGCGGCGGCGGCGGCGGTCGAGCGCACGCTCCGCGTCGAGGACCTGCCCAAGACCGACAACGACGTCGACGACGTGCCCGATTTCGGCGAACGGCCGGCCGTGGTTCAGCGCAAGCGTCGCGCCGCCGCCGCCCGCCCCGGCGCCGCGCCGAACACCCTTCAGGAAGGCCGTCGTTCCGCGGTCGGGCAGCTGATCGCGGCCGTGGTCGTGGTCGCGATCGTCGCCGCACTGATCGGCGGCAGTTTCTTCGTGCGCGACTCGGTGGTAGCGCTGTGGCCGCCGGCCGGGGCGCTCTACGAGCGGGTCGGCTTCGCCGCCGCCAAGCCCGGCGACGGCCTCGAGATCCGCAACATCAAGTCGACCCAGAAGGTCGAGAACGACAAACCGGCGATCGCTATTACCGGCGAAATCGCCAACCGCACCCAGCAGCCGATCGAGATTCCGGGCCTGCGCGGCGCCCTGCTCGACGTCCGCGAGCGCGAGGTGTTCGTGTGGACCTTCACCGCCGGCTCCGCCACGCTCGAACCCGGCAAGACCATCGAGTTCGATACCGTGGTCAGCGAGCCGCCGCCCTCGGCGCGCCGCATCGCGATCGCTTTCTTCGAAGAAAAGAAAAAGTAGCGGGCGGCGACGCGGAGCCCGTGGCGAGCGTTCGACCCCTGTTCTCGGCCGCCGCGATCGCCGCCCGTCTCGAGACCATGGCCGCCGAGATCGCCGCGGCGATGCCGGCCGAAATCGTGGTCGCCGCGGTGCTCAAAGGCAGCTTCATGTTCGCCGCCGACCTGGTGCGCGCGCTCAACCGGGTCGGTGTCGCGACCACCGTCGACTTCATGCGCGTATCCAGCTACGGCGAGAGCATTCGCTCGAGCGGCGACGTCCGCATCCGCTTCGACCTCGAGGTCGCGCTCGCCGGCCGCGCCGTGCTGATCGTCGACGACATCCTCGATACCGGCCGCACGCTGGCGTTCGTGCGCGAGCTGCTCGGCGACCGCGGTGCGACCCTGGTCAAGACCTGCTGCCTGCTCGACAAGCCGTCGCGGCGCGAGACCGCGATCGTCGCCGATTTCATCGGCTTCACCTGCCCCAATCTGTTCGTGGTCGGCTACGGCCTCGACTTCGGTGACCGCTACCGCGAGCTGCCCTATGTCGGCGTGCTCGAGGGCTAGAGAGCAGATCGCCGAAGATCGAATCGACAGCGCACCGTCTGGCACGCCGTTAGCCGTCCCCGTCCCCGCCCCGCTTCCAGGGGGCGGAGACGGTTCAGGCGGTGCGAATCGCCGTTATCGGCGGCCGGACCGGCGTTTCAATCTTCGGGAATTCTGCGCTAGAAGCGCTTGAGCAGGCGGTCGATATAGTCGAGCTCGATGCGCGAGCGCGAGCGCTCGGCCGAGCGGCGATAGAGTTCTTCCAGGATATCGCGGGCTCGCTGGACGTCCGCTTTTTCCGGAATCTTGACCCGGCTGTCGTCGACCGCGCTGCCGCGGTCGTTCATCCGCCCGAACGGATCGCGCGCCGCTTCGGGGTCGATGTCGCCCATCTCGTAGTCGCCGTCCATGAGGTCGCCCTGCGCCATCAACGAGCGCATGATCTGCGCGGCGCCGTCGCGCAACAGATCGAGGGCGTTGGCCTGCGGTCCGACCGCTTCGCCCGGACGCTGGCGCCCCAGCGCGCCCTCGGCATCGCGCATCTGGCGCTCGGCGCGGCCCATGCTGTTGGGGATCTGAAGGCCCGACTCGCCCAGCTGGCGCATGATTTCGCCGAGCATGCGGCGGAGTTCGCTCTGTTTGCGCGACAGGCCGTCGAACGATTCGCCGCGATCGGGGCGCCCGCCCTGCTGCGAGCGGAAGGTCTGGTCGAGCAACTGTTGCTGCTGCTTGAGCAGATCGTTCAGCCCCTTCATCGCCTGCTGGCCGCCCTGCTGGCGCTGGTTCGGCATGATGCCGGCGCGCAGGTTTTCGAGCATCTGCTGCAGTTGCGATAGCAGCTGCCGCGCGGCGTCGCGCGCGCCCATCTTGGAGAGTTCCTGGGCGCGCCTGAGCATCTCCTTGAGATCCATCTCCTGGAGCTGGGTGGCGTCCTGGTCGAGCGGGTTCATTTCGCCGCGCTCGGCCTGGCGCATGGCGTGCTCCATCAGCGCCTGGAGGTATTTCTCCATCGCCTGGCGCAGTTCCTCCATCAGCTTTTCGATCTCGGCGTCGGGCGCGTTGCGCGCGAGCGCGTCCAGCAACGCCTGCTGCGCCTCGCGAAGCTGCTGCTGGGCGAGCGAGGTGTTGCCGTCCTCGAGCCGGGTCGCGGTGTCCCACAGCAGGTCCTGGACCTTCTTGAGCCCGTCGTCGGTTTGGTCATATTTGAGCCGCGCCCGCGCCGTCTGCATCGCGAGGTGCGCGGTCGCGTCGCCGTTGTATTTTTCCGGCATCAGCGAGAGCGCGTTGAGCGCGGTCGCGACCTTGTCGCGCTTGCCCGGTTCGCGCGTCAGAATCTTGCGCTGTTCGATCAGGGCGCGCGCGATCGGGTGCTGGAACTGGCGTTCGGGCAGCGTGAACTCGACGGTCTCGCTGACGCCGCTCTGGCCGGCCGCGTCGGTCGCGACCAGATGCAGCTTGACCTTGAGCCCGGCCCACGGGTGCGCGGTCAGGTCGTGGAAGCTCTTCTCCGCCGCCTTCTTCAAGCGGCTGCCGGCGAGCGGCAAAACGAGCTCGATCGTTTCCTCGCTCGTCTCGCGTCCGATCGTCGCCTTGACCGAAGCGAGACCGTAGTCGTCGCTCGCCTTGTAGGCGAGCTCGACCGCGCGCCGCGCGGTCGCCTTGGGTTTGTCGGCGAAGGCGATCGCCGGCGGGTGGTCGGGGATCACGCTCATGCGCCAAGCGGCGATCTCGACGCCACCCCGCACGATGGCGAGACGCTCGCCGCGCTCGATCTTGACCTCGGCCTGGAAGTGAATCTGGTCGACCGCATCGAACGCGGTCTCGGCCCGGTCGATCGCGACCGCTGGCACGACGCGGCCGCCGGAGAGGCGCGCGACGAAGGTCGAGCCGGTCGGCACCTCGATCAGGCGCGAGCCGGCGGCCTCGCCGCGCTTGTCGGGCGAGGTCAGGAACAGCGGCGGGAACCCGGTGTACTCGGGCGGCGTGATCCAAGCCTCGAAGCTGGTCGGCTTCGCGTCGGCGGCGGCGAAATCGGGAATGACGCCGCTTTCCAGCCGCGATCTGAAGTCGCGGCCGCCGGTGACGAGGCCGATCGCGAGCAGTAGGCCGACCGCGGCGCGGAGGGCGCGCGGGTCGTGGCGCGGCAGGTCGAGGCGCGGCCACCCGATCTTGAGCCGGCCGGCCTTCGCCAGCATGGCGCGGCGATGCTCGCGCCACAGCAACTGGCTGACCGGATCGTCGATGCCGCTCGCCTGGCTGTCGGCGAGCGCGGTGAGCGGGCGATGGACGAGCAGGCTCGCTTGCTCGATCCGGCGCTCGCCCTCGGCATCGCTCGGAACCTTGAGCCGGCGCGCGCCGCGCCAGGCGGTCCAGGCGAGCGCGGCGATGAATCCGACCAGCGCCAGTCCGTGCAGCCACACCGGGATCGCCGACCACAGGTCGAGCAGCGAGAGCGCGGCGAACAGGGCGGCGATCGTGGCGGCCGACCACAACGCCGCGGCGGTCCGCTCCCACGCCAGCGCCAGCCGCGCCAGAACGCGCCGGCGTGCGAGCCGAACTTCGAATCCGGGGTCGATGGTTTTGCGCGGGTCGTCGGTCATCGCGAACCCTCGTCGGGGCGACCGCGCGCCGCCGTCGCACCGGCCGCGGCCAGCCAGTCCGGCAAGCGTTCCGACGCGAGCATCGCTTCGTAGGTCGGCCGCGGACGCACCACGGCGAACGCGTCGCCCTTGACGGCCACTTCCGGAACGAGACGCCGGCTATTGTACGTCGACGCCATCACCGCACCATACGCTCCGGCCGTTGTAAACGCGAGTAAATCGTTCGTGCGGAGCGGCGGCAGCGGCCGTTCGAGCGTGAAGGTATCGCCGGATTCGCAGACCGGGCCGACCACGTCGGCGGGTGCGAGCGGCGCGCGCGCCGCCGGCTCGGCGACCGGCACGATGCCGTGCCAGGCGTCGTAGAGCGCGGGGCGAATGAGGTCGTTCATCGCGGCATCGACGATCACGAACCGGCGTTCCTCCGATTCTTTGATATAGAGCACCCGCGCCACCAGGATACCGGCGTTGCCGGCGATCAACCGGCCGGGTTCGAACATCAAGTGGCAGCCGAGATTGCCGAGGATGCGTCGCGCGAGCCCGGTGTATTCGGCCGGCGCCGAGGGCGCCTCGGCGCCGTACGGCACGCCCAGCCCGCCGCCGACGTCGAGGCGGCGGATGTCGTGGCCGTCGGCGCGGAGCGCGAGGACATAGTCGCGGAGCTTGACGAAGGTCTCCTCGAACGGCGCGAGGTCCAGGATCTGCGAGCCGATGTGGGCGGCGATGCCGACCGCGGCGACGCCTTCGAGGTCGCGGGCCAGCGCGTAGACGGCGCGCGCCTGGGGCCACGGAATCCCGAACTTGTTTTGCTTGGTGCCGGTCGTGATCTTGGCGTGGGTGCCGGCCGCGACCTCGGGGTTGACGCGGATTGCGATCGGCGCGGCGCGGCCGCGGCCGCGCGCCACCTTGTCAAGCGCGCGCAGCTCGGGCTCGGACTCGACGTTGAACTGGAAGATACCGGCATCGAGTGCCGCCGCCATTTCGGCTTCGGTCTTGCCGACACCGGAAAAGACGATCGCGTCGGCGGCGACCCCGGCGGTACGGGCGCGGCGGAGCTCGCCTTCCGAGACGATGTCGGCGCCGGCGCCGAGCCGCGCCAGGGTTCTGACCACGGCCAAATTCCCGTTCGCCTTGAGCGCGTAATAGATGCGGGCGTCGAGGCCCGACAAACCGGCTGCGAACACGGTGTAATGGCGCTCGAGCGTCGCGGTCGAATAGCAATAGAACGGCGTGCCGACCGCTTGCGCGATGCGCGCGACCGGCACGTCCTCGGCGTGGAGCGCGCCGTCGCGATAAGCGAAGTGATGCATGGCGGTCCCTGTTACCGGCTCGCCGGCTTCTTGGTTTCTTGCTTGGCGCCAGGCGGCGGCTCAAGCGGCCCGCGCTTGCCGCACGCCGCGGCCCCGAGCGCGAGCAAAGCGACGGTCACAAGCACGATGAGCGCGCGCATCAGCCGACCGTGCGTTTGGCGCGCCGGGCGGCGGTGCGGACGCGACGGGGCGCGGTGCCGCCGAAGCTTCCGCGGCTCGCGAGCGAAGCCTCGATCGTGAGCGCGCGGAAAACGCGGCGGTCGATCCTGGGCTCGATCGCGCGCAGATCGGCGAGTGCGAGCTCGGCCAGGGCGACCCCGCGTTCGGCGGCGAGCGCGACGATGCGCCCGGTCGTCTCGTGCGCCTGCCGGAACGGCAGCTCGAGCGTCTTGACCAGCCAATCGGCCAAGTCGGTCGCGGTCGCGTAGTCGGCTTCCGCCATCCGCCGCATCGCCCGCGCGTCGGCCTTCATGTCGGCGACCATGCCGGTCGTGGCGGCCAACGCGAGGCCGAGCGTGTCGGCGGCCTCGAACACCGGCGCCTTGTCCTCCTGCATGTCCTTGCCGTAGGCGAGCGGCAGTCCCTTGAGCGCGACCAGGAGCGACTGAAAGTTGCCGAACAGCCGTCCACTTTTCGCGCGCACCAACTCGGCGGCGTCGGGGTTGCGCTTCTGCGGCATGATCGAGGAGCCGGTGGTGAACGCGTCCGAGAGCCTGACGAAGGCGAAGCCGGGGCTCGTCCACAGCACGATCTCTTCGGCCAGCCGCGACAGATGCACGCCGGCGATCGCCGCCAGCGCCAGAAACTCGAGCGCGAAGTCGCGGTCCGAAACGGCGTCGATCGAGTTCGCCATCGGCCGCGCGAACCCGAGCGCCCGCGCGGTCGCGCTGCGGTCGATCGGATAGGAGGTGCCGGCGAGCGCCGCGGCGCCGAGCGGGCTTTCGTTCAAGCGGGCGCGGCAATCGCGGGCGCGGTCGCGATCGCGCCCGAACATCTCGACGTAAGCCAGCAGATGGTGGCCGAACGTCACCGGCTGCGCGACCTGGAGATGGGTGAAACCCGGCATCGGCGTCGCGGCGTGGCGCTCGGCCTGCGCGACCAGCGCCCGCTGCAGCGCCTGGAACTCGCGGTCCAAGCGGTCGAGGCGGCTCCGGATCCACAGGCGAAAATCGGTCGCGACCTGATCGTTGCGCGAGCGCGCGGTGTGGAGCCGCCCGGCCGCGGGCCCGATCAGCGTCTGCAGCCGCGCCTCGATGTGCATGTGGATGTCCTCGAGCCGCTGCGCGAACCGGAACCGACCGGCAGCGATCTCGCGCTCGATCCGGTCGAGGCCTTTCAAGATCTTGTGACCGTCGGCACGGGCGATAATCCCCTGCGCCATCAGCATGCTACAGTGCGCACGCGATCCCGCGATGTCCTCGGCGTAGAGGCGCCGGTCGACGTCGATCGAGGCGTTGATCGCGGCCATGATCGCGGCCGGTCCGGCGGCGAAGCGGCCGCCCCACAGCCGGTTGCGATCGGCACGAGGGCGAGGGCGGCGGGGCTTGGCGGGCATGGCGGGCGTGCGATGACGAACAATGATCAGGGGGCGAAAGGTCCGGCCGTCCGTATCGGGATGAAGCGCTCTCTCTATTACGTCGGGCTGACCGTCGTAGTC
Organism: Alphaproteobacteria bacterium; assembly: GCA_016869275.1. Taxonomy (GTDB): domain Bacteria; phylum Pseudomonadota; class Alphaproteobacteria; order SHVV01; family SHVV01; genus SHVV01. The sequence goes on from VGEO01000022.1 coordinate 15,907, forward strand.
GTGGTGCTGGTCGGCTACCTGTTCGTCCACGACGGGCTCACGCCGCCGCGCCAGGGAAGCGTCGATCGGGCCGCGCAAGCGCTCGTGACCGGACAGGTCGCGAACTTTACTCTGGCCGATGCGGCCAAGCCAGCGCCGGAGGTGAGCTTCGCCGACGCCGCCGACGCGCGGCGCACGCTCGCCGATTTCAAGGGCAAGGTCGTGCTCTTGAACTTCTGGGCGACCTGGTGTGCGCCGTGCGTGCGCGAGATGCCGGCGCTCGCCAAGCTGAACGCCGAACTGGGCGGGCCCGACTTCGCCGTGATCGCGCTCGCCGGCGATCGCCAGGGCCTGCCGGTGGTCGAGGAGTTCTACCGCAAACACGCGCTCGAGGGCTTGCCAATCTACGTCGATCCCTCGAACGTCGCGCCGCGCAAGTTCCAGGTCGTCGGCCTCCCGACCACCGTGCTGTTGGGCCGCGACGGCCGCGAACTCGGCCGCTTGGTCGGCCCGGCCGAGTGGGATTCGGACGACGCCAAGAAGCTGATCCGCCACTTCATCGCCAAGCGGTCCTGAAGTCAGGCACCCGCAATGCTCCCTCCCCCGCGGAGCGTGAATCCGTTAGCGCTCCACGGGGGAGGGAGTATCGAGGACAGCTCCGCTCGGCGCAGGGAGGGGGACCCTAAGCTGCGAGATGTATGCACACGATAATGCAAGCAGGGGGAGGGAGCATCGAGGGTGTGCCCTCTCCGCTCCATGCTCACGTACGTTCGCTCCTCCCTCGAGGGAGCGCGACCCCAACCGACGAGATGTGTGCACGCGATAGCCTGCTTGCAGGGGGAGGGCTGGGAGGGGGTCGCGCTCGCATTTCAGCCCGCCGCACCTTTGATCCGTCGGAGCACCGGCGATAACCCCCTCCCTTATATGCGATTGCCCTGCCCTCGAGGGGGGCGGGTCAGGGTGGGGTTGGCCGGTCGACCGCCGGCGCCGACGGCGTCCGCACGGTCACGGCGAAAACGAACGCGGCGCCCAGGGTGACCCCGGCCAGCACGTCGAACGTCGTCGCGTAGCCGAGCCGGCCCAACAGGAACCCGGTCGCGATCGGGCCCATCGCTTCGCCGATGTCCCATATCGTCCCGAACACGCCCATCGCCGCGCCCAAGCGGTGCCGTTTGACGAGGTCGGCGACGAGCGCGTTGGTCGCGGGCGTCACCAGCGCGACGCCGATACCGAGCAGCGCCGCCCCCGCGAGGAGCGGGCCGAGCCCCTGGCTTCGGAACACGAGCGGCAGCGCCGCCGCGCAGGCGATCAGCCCGAGCACGATCACGGGCTTTCGCCCGATCCAGTCGGAAACGCGGCCAGTTACCGGCTTGGCCGCGATCGCAACCGCGACCTGCGCGGCGAGGACGGCGCCGATCGCGGCTTCGTTCAACCCCTGCGCCTCAGCGTAGAGCGGCAGGAAGCCGAGGAACGCGCCGAACCCCAGATACATCGCCGCCTCGACTGCGGCCGCGATCAGGACCGGCGGCGTGCGGAGGACCTCGGCGAGGCCGCGCCGGAACCGTTCGGCGCGCGAGCCGTCCTCACCCGTGGCCGCTTGGGCGGCCGGCGGCGCCGGCAGCGCGATCGCGGCCGCGAGCGCGAGGACGCCGAGCGCCGCGACCGTGAGGTAAACGGCATCGTAGCTCGCGCTCCAAAAAAGGATGGCCCCGCCGGCGAGCGGGCCCAGCGCCGCGCCGGCATCGTTCGCTGCGCTGAACGTGCCGAGCCGGGCGCCACGCTCGGCACGCGCGAGGTCGGCGACGTAGGCGGCGGCGACCGGCGAGAATACGGCGGTCGCGGTGCCGTGGACGAAACGGAGCGCCAGGAGCCCGTAGGGCTCGGCGATGAGCGGGTAGAAGAACGGCGGCAGCGTGAAGAACAGCGCGCCCGCGATCAGCATGCGCCTGCGCCCGAGCACGTCCGAGAGCGCCCCGGCCGGAAGCTTCAAGAAGACGCCGGTCACGGTCGAGGCGCCGACAATGAGCCCGAGGAGCTCCGGCGCCGCACCCAAGTCGGCCGCGAATTGCGGCAGCACCGGGCTGCGCGCCATCTGGTAGCCCAACCGCGCGGTCAGGCTCGCGAGGACGATCGCGAGAAAGGCGTTGGCGGTCATTCCTCGACCTCGAGCTGGGGCGCGTGCGCCCAGCGCCCGTCGGCGTTCTTGACCGGCAGGGCGCCGGTCGCGGGCAGCGACGCCAGCTCCGGCGCGGCGAAGTCGGTCGGCGGCAGGCGGTTATCGAAGCCGACGTTCTTGTGGGTAACGCTCATCGCGAGCGCGACCGCGACGTCGGCCTCGATCAACCCGAGCTTGCGCGCGGCGACCGCGATCCGGGTCTGGCAGCGGGTGTCGACATTGTGGAGGCTCGCGGTCTTCGCCGCCGAGCCGACCGCGATGCCCAAGTCGATGTCGCGGAGGTTGCACTGTGGCCCGGCAAACTCGAGCGCCGCGCTCGCTGCACGCAGCGCCTTGGTCGCGCTCATGTACTCGGCGCAGGTGGCGTAGCCGCAGGCGCCGCAGTCGTAGATCGGCGGGTACCAGTCCTTGAGGCCGATGAACAGCGCCGCGTCGATCTTGAGCGCGATCGCGGCGTCGCGAAACCAGATCTCCTGGCGCCGCTCCTTGCCGCGGGCGCGCATCCAGTCCGCGAGCCGTACGATGGTCGCGCGGTCGTCGACGAACGCCGTCTCGATGAACAGCGGCTTCCCTTTGAGGAACAGCTGGCCGCCCGACTTGGGTGCCGTCACCGCCGCGGCGGCGCAGAGTTGTGCCACGGTTCGTAGGAGATCGTGGCGAACTTGATCGATCGAACCGAACATCGATTCCTCCTTGCGTGAAGCGGTTGTTACGTCAACGCCGCGACGGCGACGTCGTCGAAATGGGTGACGCCGTCGGCCTTGGTCCAGAGCCCCACCCGGCCCGGCGCGGCGAGCGTCGCGTCGTCGTGGTCGAACAAGCGTTGGCCGTTGAAAAAGACGGCGAACCGGGTGCCGCGCGCGACCAGCCCTAGCGTATGCCAGGTTGCGCCTGCGACATGGATGTCGCGGCCGGCGATCTGCTCGCGTTTGCCGCCGATGACGCGGTAGAGCCGGACGTTGTCCTCGAGAGCGTTGGCGCGAGCGACGTAATAGTGGTCGGCGTCGCCGGCGCGAACGACGATCCCGCCGGCCTGATCGACCGTGCCGGCGACCGGCTTCAGGCGGACCGCGACCGCGACGTCGGCGACGGCAATGTTGTCGAGGAGGCAGAGCGGGAAGCGATAGCTGGTCGCATCGGTGCTGGTCTGGGCGAGCACGTGGGGCGGGCTTGGTGCGGTCGGATCGACGCACACCCGCCAGCGGCCGGGGCCGCCGCGGCCAGTGCGAAACTCGGTGAAACCGCCGGGCGGCGTATCGGCGATCGGGCGATCGTCGAACGTGAACGTGCGGACGGCACCGTGCGCGCACCCGTCGTGGAGCGGCACCAAAATCGCCGGAATAGTCGAAATATCGGTCATCGGTCACCTCCTGCCGGCGCGATTCGCGCCGGATCCCGGCAGGGCTTGGACGGGTGACCGTCTTTCGAAACGCCGGGCGTCTGCCGTGCCCGACCGCGAACCTAGTCTAGCACGAACCGAGCGCCGCGGAACGGGGGCGGGTCCCTAAACGTTGCATAAGGAAGAGTGCGGGCCAAACGCCCGGCCCCGGGGAAGGTGGTGGACGATGAAGGTTTTCGATACGCTCGATTTCGCGCGCCGCTTGAAGGATGCCGGCGTCCCCGGCGTCCAGGCCGAAGCGCATGCCCAGGTGATCGCCGAGATGGTGCTGACCGACGTCGCGACCAAGGCCGATCTGGACCAAGTGAAGCGCGAGCTGCTCCAGGCGGTGGACGCCCGGTTCGCGTCGGCCGACGCGCGGTTTGCCGCGTTCGAGCACAAAGTCGACGCCCGGTTCGCGGCCGTCGACCAGAAGATCGAGCGCCTGCGCGATCAACTGACGTTGCGGTTGGGTGCCCTGATCGTGGTCGGCATAAGCGCCCTCGCCGCCCTGCAGCGGCTCGGCTGACCCGAGGCGCGCGGTCGTCAGCGCGTCGGCGTGGGTTTCTCGCCCGAATAATCGTAGAAGCCTTTGCCGGTCTTGCGCCCGAGCCAGCCGGCTTCGACGTATTTGGCGAGAAGCGGGCACGGCCGGTACTTCGAATCGGCGAAGCCCTCGTGCATCACCTGCATGACCGCGAGGCAGGTGTCCAAGCCGATATAGTCGGCAAGTTCCAACGGCCCCAGCGGATGGTTGGCGCCGAGCTTTAAGGCCGCGTCGATCGACCCGATCGAGCCGACGCCTTCGTAGAGCGCGTAGATCGCCTCGTTGATCATCGGCACCAGCACGCGATTGGCGATGAACGCCGGATAGTCCTGCGCGGTGACCGGGGTCTTGCCGAGCCGCCCGGCGAGCGCGTGGATCGCGGCGTAGGTCGCGTCCGCGGTGGCGAGGCCGCGGATCAGTTCGACCAGCGCCATCAGCGGCACCGGATTGAAGAAGTGCATGCCGATGAAGCGCTCGGGCCGGTCAGTCGCGGCTGCGAGCCGCGTGATCGAGATCGACGAGGTATTGGTCGCGAGCAGCGCTTCCGGCCGGAGCAGCGGACAGAGCTCGGCGAAGATCTTTTTCTTGATCGCTTCGTTCTCGGTCGCGGCCTCGATCACGAGGTCGGAACCGCCGAGCGCCGCGAGCGTGCCCGCGGTCGCGAGCCGCTTCAGGGCCGCCGCTTTGGCGTCTTCGCTGACCTTGCCGCGGCTCACCTGGCGCGCGAGATTGCCCTCGATCGACTTCAGCGCTTTCTCGAGCTGTGCTGGCACGACGTCGACCATGACGACGTCGAGACCCGCCAGCGCCGCGACGTGGGCGATGCCGTTCCCCATCTGGCCGGCGCCGACGACGCCGAGTTTCTGGATCATGGATTCCTCCGGTTCGATATTGCCCCTCCCGTTCGGGGCCCGTTCGGGGAGGAGACGGGGAGGGTCAGCCCCGCCGCGGCAACCCGAGCTTGGCGAGTTCGGCGTCGAACTCGGGCACCGCCTTGAAGAGGTCGGCGACCAGCCCGTAGTCGGCGATCTGGAAGATCGGCGCCTCTTCGTCCTTGTTGATGGCGGCGATCACCTTCGAGTCCTTCATGCCGGCCAAATGCTGGATCGCGCCCGAGATGCCGACCGCGAGATAGAGTTCGGGCGCCACGATCTTGCCGGTCTGGCCGACCTGGAAGTCGTTCGGCACGAACCCGGCATCGACCGCGGCGCGGCTGGCGCCGACCGCGGCGCCGAGCTTGTCGGCGACCGATTCGAGGATCTTGAAATTGTCGCCGTTCTGCATGCCGCGCCCGCCCGAGATGATGATCTTGGCCGAGGTGAGCTCGGGCCGCTCGAGCTTGGAGAGCTCGTGGCCGACGAACGAGGCGAGCCCGGGGTCGGCGGCGGCGGCGACCGGCTCGATGGCCGCGCTGCCGCCTTGCGGCGGCGCCGGATCGAACGCGGTCGTCCGCACCGTGACGACCTTGATCGCGTCGGCCGACTTGACCGTCGCCATCGCGTTGCCGGCGTAGATCGGCCGCACGAAGGTATGGGCGTCGACGATCGCGACGATGTCGGAAATCTGTTGGACGTCGAGGAGCGCCGCCACCCGCGGCAGCACGTTCTTGCCGAAGGTGGTCGCCGGCGCGAGCAGCGCGGTGTAGCCGGTGGCGAGCCCGGCCGCGAGCGGCGCCAAGGTTTCGGCCATCGCGTGGGCGTAGCGCGGATCGTCGGCGAGCTTGACCTGGGCGATGCCCTCGACCTTGGCGGCGGCCTCGGCGGCGGCGCGGCAACCGCTGCCGGCGACCAGGACGTGAACCTCGGCGTTGAGCTTGGCCGCGGCCGCGATCGTGTTGCGGGTCGCGTCTTTGAGCTTGGCGCCGTCGTGCTCGGCGAGGACCAGGACCGCCATCAGAACACCTTGGCTTCGTTGTGGAGCTTGTCGACCAGCTCCTGGACCGTCTTCACCTTGACGCCGCCCTTGCGCTTGACCGGCTCCTCGACCTTGAGGGTCGTCAGCCGCGGCGCCGGGTCGACCCCCAACTCCGCCGGCGTCGTTTCGGCGATCGGCTTCTTCTTCGCTTTCATGATGTTGGGGAGCGAAGCGTAGCGCGGCTGATTGAGCCGCAAGTCGGTGGTGACGATCGCCGGGAGCTTCAAGAGCACGGTTTCGAGCCCGCCGTCGATCTCGCGCGTGACCGTGATCTTGCCGTCGGCGAGCGCGAGCTTCGAGGCGAAGGTCCCCTGCGGCCAGCCCAACAGGCCGGCCAGCATCTGGCCGGTCTGGTTGCAATCGTCGTCGATCGCCTGCTTGCCCATGATCACGAGCGCCGGGTTCTCCTTGGCGACGATCGCCTTCAGGAGCTTGGCGACCGCCAAGGGCTGCAGCTCGGCGTCGGTTTTGACATGGATGCCGCGGTCGGCGCCCATGGCGAGCGCGGTGCGGATCGTCTCCTGGCACGCCTGGCCGCCCATCGACACCGCGACGATCTCGGTCACGACCTTGGCTTCGAACAGGCGGATCGCTTCCTCGACCGCGATCTCGTCGAACGGGTTCATCGCCATCTTGACGTTGGCGAGCTCGACGCCGGTCTTGTCCGCCTTGACGCGGATCTTGACGTTGGCATCGACGACCCGCTTGATCGGGACCAGGACTTTCATCGGCTTCCTTTACGCGAAAAACATCGACGGCGCGGGCCTGGCCCGCGAAGCGCGGCGCAACCTAGGGCGCCGGTCCGGGGCTGTCAACGAAGGGCGGCGGCGCGCACCGGTCTTGGCGCGGCGGATCAACATAGCTATTGCTTGATGTCCCCGTCGATCTCACGGTGCCAGGTGCGGGAGAGATTCGTAGAGGCCTCCGGCGCCGGAAGGGGCTCGACTCAGCGACGCGTACGACGTCGCGGTCGTGGACTGTCGTTGAGGCGCCGACATGGTTCCCGCGCACCCTGGACGACGGCTCGAGCGCGAGCTTGCCGCGCGCGCCGTCTGCCAACGTGCTGGCCCGCGCGCCGCGCGTCCCAGCCGGGCCGCATCATCGACATCCTGAACGGCAAGCGCGGGCCGCCGCGCTCACCGGTTGGCGCCCGGGCGCCACAGCACGTCCTTGGCGCCGTTCTCGTTCAGGTGCCGGCCCATGACGAAGAGGTGGTCGGACAATCGGTTGACGAACTTGATCGCGAGCGGGTTGATGACGGTGCGCTCGGCGAGCAGGGTGATGTCGCGCTCCGAACGGCGCGCCACGGTGCGGGCGAGGTGGAGGTAGGCGGCGGCTCGCGTTCCGCCCGGCAGGACGAACGAGTTCAAGGGTTTGAGGTTGGCGTTCATGGCGTCGATCTCGCGCTCGAGGCGGTCGATCTGCGCCTGCGTGATGCGGAGCGCCTGGCCGCTCGAAAAGTCCTCGCCCGGCGTCGCGAGATCGGCGCCGAGGTCGAAGAGATCGTCCTGAATCCGGGCGAGCATCGCGTCGGCTTCGCCCGCGGTGTGAAGTCGCGCCAGCCCCACGGCCGCGTTGGTTTCATCGACCGTCCCGTAGGCGGCGACGCGCGGATCGTGCTTCTTGACGCGATCGCCGCCGGCGAGCGAAGTCTCGCCCTTATCGCCGCCGCGGGTGTAAATCTTGGTGAGCTTGACCATCGCGCCCGTCAGCGCGTCGCCAGGTAGTAGGCGAGGATGAGGAGGATCGCCGCACCCTGGGTTGCGACCCGCGCCCGCATCAGGTAGTTGCCGTACTTCTTGTTGAACGCGCCGCCCCGGAACATCGACACCAGGCCGACGCCCAGGACCGCGAGCACCGCGATCAACGCGACGACGATCAGGACTTCGAGGACAGCGATCATGGCCGCGATCTTATAGCGCGCCGCCGCGCTTGTCGCCTCGCTTGCCGAGCCCATCGGTTTTCCGTTAGGCAGGTGGCGATGCTCGTCGGCCAATCCGTCCTGCGCCGCGAAGACGACCGCTTCCTGACCGGACGCGGCCGCTTCGTCGACGACGTCGCGGCGCGAACGCCGGCACCGCTCTACGCTGTTTTCGTCCGCAGCCCCCACGCCCACGCCGCGATCGGCGCGATCGATGGCACCCGCGCCGCGGCGATGCCCGGCGTCCGCGCGATCTTGACCGGCGCCGACTGGGCGCGCGAAGGCCTGGGCCGGCTGCCGTGCGTCGCCGGCATCCCGTTCGCCGATGGCCGGCCGATGAACCAGGCGCTCCGCGCCGGTCTCGCGCCGGGCGTCGCCCGCTACGTCGGCGATCCGGTCGCGGTGGTGATCGCCGAAACTTGGCCCGAGGCCGCCGCCGCCGCCGAAGCGGTCGCGGTCGACTACCGGGCGATGCCGGCGGTGGTAGCGCCGGGGGCGGCGCTCGCGGCCGACGCGCCGCTGGTCCATGCCGAGTTCGCGGCCAACCTCGCATTCGACAAGACCGTGGGCGACGCCGCCGCGGTGGAGGCCGCGCTCGCCCGCGCAGCGCATGTCGAGACCCTCGACCTCGTCAACAACCGCATCACCGCCAACGCGATCGAGCCGCGCACCTACCTCGCCGATCACGAAGCGTTCGCCGGCCGCACGACGCTGTGGACGGCGTCGCAGACGCCGCACCTGGTGCGGCGCTGGATCGCCGCGCATTCGCTCGGTATTCCCGAGCACACGTTCCGCGTCGTCGCTCCCGACGTCGGCGGCGGCTTCGGGATGAAGAGCCACTATCCGGAAGAACCGGTTCTGGTGTGGGCGGCGCGCAAGCTCGCGGCGCCGATCCGCTGGACCGCGACCCGCTCGGAATCGCTCGCGAGCGACAGCCACGCCCGCGACCACGCGAGCGCGGCCCGGCTCGGATTCGACGCGGCCGGCCGCATCGTCGCCCTCGATGTCCGGACGATCGGCGGCATCGGCGCCTATGCCACCACCTTCGGTCCGCTCATCCTCGGCGCGGCCTACGTCAATCTCCTGTCCGGGCTTTACGCGATCCCGCTGATCCACGCCCGCATCCGGGGGGTCTACACCCACACCGCGCCGATCGGGCCCTACCGCGGCGCCGGGCGGCCGGAAGCGATCTACCTGATCGAGCGCCTGATCGAGAACGCGGCGCGCGCGCTCGGGCTCGACCCGGCCGAGCTCCGCCGCCGCAACCTGATCCCGCCGGCCGCGCTCCCGTACCGATCGCCGGCCGGGCCGACCTACGCCGACGGCGACTACCCGCGCCTCCTCGAGGCCCTGCTCGAACGCGCCGGCTACGATGGCTTGCGCGCGTGGCAGCGCGCGCGCCGCGCCGCGGGCGAACTGGTCGGGATCGGGCTTGCCTGCTACCTCGACCGCGCCGGCGTCGGCCCGAGCCGGAGCGGCAGCAAGGTGATCGGCGAGTTCGGCTCGTGGGACGCGGCATCGGTCCGCGTTCACCCCTCGGGCAAGGCGACCGTCCTGACCGGCCACCACTCGCACGGCCAAAGCCACGAGACCGTGTTCGCGCAGATCGCCGCCGACCGGCTGCAGCTCCCGCTCGCTGCGATCGACGTCGTCCAAGGCGACACCGACCGCACCCCGTTCGGCAACGGCACCTGGGGCTCGCGCTCGGCGACGATCGGCGGCAGCGCCGTCAAGCTCGCCGCCGACCGCGTGGTCGAGAAGGGCCGCGCCTTGGCCGCGCACATCCTGGAATGCGCGCCCGCCGATCTCGATTTCCGGGGCGGCCGCTATGTCGTCACCGGCACCGATCGCGCGATCGAGTTCGCGCTGGTGGCCAAGGCGGCGCATCACGGCGGTGACTATCCGGACGGCTTCGAGCCCGGGCTCGAAGCGACCGCGGCCTACGATCCGCCGGCGTTCAATTTCCCGGCCGGCGTCCAGCTCTGCGTCGTCTCGGTCGATCGCGACACCGGCGCGGTCCGGATCCTCGATCACCTCGCGATCGACGATGTCGGCAACCGCCTCAACCCGATGGTGGTCGCCGGGCAGATCCAGGGCGGTATCGTGCAGGGCCTCGGCCAGGCGCTCTGCGAGCAGATCGTCTACGACGCTGCCGGCCAGCTCGTGACCGGCTCGTTCATGGATTACGCGATGCCGCGCGCCGACGATCTGCCCGCCTTCACCCTAATCGAAGCCGATACGCGGGCGGCCAGCAATCCGTTGGGCGTCAAGGGCATCGGCGAAAGCGGCCCGATCGGGGCGCCGCCCGCGCTCGTCAACGCCGTGGTCGACGCGCTGGCGCCCTTGGGCGTCCGCCACATCGACATGCCGCTGACGCCCGAGCGCGTCTGGCGGGCGATCCAAGCCGCGCGTGCCGACTGAGGCCCGCAGGCGTAAGCTCGGGCCGGTCGAAATATCTCATCATCCAGGGGAGGTCACGATGGGGGTGTTTTCCAAGTCGGTCGCGCTCGCGGCCGGATTGGCGGCGGCGCTGATCGCCGCATCGGCGGAGGCCGAGCAGCTCAAGGTCAAGCTCGAGTGGCTGCCGTCCGGCATCCACGCCTGGTACCACCTGGCGGTCGAGAAGGGCTGGTACAAGGACGCCGGCCTCGACGTCTTCATCGAGGACGGCAAGGGCTCGGGCGTCGCCGCCCAGCTCTTGGCGACCGGCGCGTTCGATATCGGCGGCAATATCTCGTTGGGCGCGATGGCGATCGCGCGCACCAAGGACATGAACAACAAGGCGATCGCGGCGATGGCGCAGAAGTCCGACATGGGCTTCATCTTCCCCAAGGGCAAGGGCTGGAAGTCGCCCAAGGACTTCGTCGACGCCAAGGCCCAGATCATCATCACGCCGGGCGACGTGTGGAGCCCGTTCCTCGAGGTCATCTTCAAGACCGGCGGCAGCGACGTGAAGAGCGCGCAGCTCGTCAACATCGCGCCGGCGGCCAAGAACTCGACCTACATCTCGACCGACAACATGGTGATGACGACGGTGCCGCCGTTCACGATCCCACTGGTCGAGAAAGACCGGCCCTCGGATCAGCTCATGATCTACGACATCGGATTGACGCTGCCCGGCTGGGGCCTGATCGCGAGCGATGCGGCGTTGCGCAAGCGCCCGGCCGAGATCAAGAAGTTCGTCCAGGTGACGATGCGCGCGTTCGACCACGTGACCAAGGGCAACGAAGGCGAGGGAGTCGACGCGGTGATGAAGGCGCGGCCCGACGCCAAGTTGAACCGCGACCTGGCGATCGCCCAGCTCAAGCTCTACCGGCCGCTGTTCCAGGACGATGCGCTCAAGGGCAAGCCGTCGGGGTACATGTCTCCCGAGAACTGGCAGAAAAGCCTGAAGACGATGGCCGACGTCGGGCTGGTCCCGGCCGACGTCAAGGCGGCCGAGTTCTTCTCGAACGACTATTTACAATAAGACTGAGGACGCCCTCGGTCGCGTGCCGACCGTCTGGTAGCGAGAGAGTCTTACTTGAGGAAGTTGATCTCGACGGTGACGCCGTTCGGATCCTCGATGAAGACCTGGCGCATGCCGGTGGTCGGCACCACGCGTTCGCGGAACGGCACCGCGTTGGCGCCGAGGTGCTTGACGAAGCGCGGGTAGTCGGAGCCGCGAAACGCGACGTGGTCGATCGAGCCGGAGCCGCGCGGCCGAGTTTGGCCGAGCGCCATCAGGTGCACGACCGGGTCGGGGCCGGCATAGAGCCAGGCGCCGGGGAAGGCGAAGTTCGGGCGGTAGCCGCGCGTCAAGCCGACGATCTTCTCGTAGAACTGGGCGGTGACCTCGAAATCGTCGGTCACGATGTTGTAGTGCTCGAGCTTGTCGACCAGCGGCGGCAGCGCCCGCGTCTTGCGCGGTCGCGCCGCGCGCGCGGCCCGTTTGCTCGAACGCTTGTTCGATGTCGGCATGGCGCTACTCCGCGGCAGCGGCGAGGCGGTCGGGCAGGCGGTTCAAATAGTCGACCACCCGCGCCGCGTCGACGACGTCGGCGTACTTGGCGTGGAGGTCGTAGAGCGCCTGGGCGTGGGCCGGCGGCCAGCGGTCGCCGACGCCGTCGGCGACCACCACCGGCCGGAACCCGTATTGGATCGCATCGACCGCGGTCGCGCGCACGCAGCCCGAGGTCGAGACGCCGGCGATGATGACGGTGTCGATCTTCTGCGAGGCCAGCCGCGAGAACAGGTCGGTGCCGAAGAACGACGACGCGTACTTCTTCATCAAGAGCGCATCGCCCTTATCGGGCCGGAACTCGAGCCGGGGGTCGATCTCGACCGCCGGGCTCCCGGCGCGAAGCTCCTGCGCCCCTTTGAGCTTCAGGCCCCAGATGCCGGCGTCCTTCAAGTCGGGATCGTCGTACCAGACGGTGGTGAAGAAGAGAGGCACGCCCTTGGGCCGCGCCGCGCGGATGATCTTGTTGTTGGCCTCGATCTCGGCATCGAACGGGCACGCGAACTTGTAGGGTTTGGTGGTGAAGGCGCGGGTGATGTCGACGGCGATGAACGCCGGCCGGTCGCCGAACCCGATCGCTTCGCCGTAGCCGGCGCGTTTCATCGCGTCGTCTTGAACGCCGGGGGTCGCGGTCTCGGGCATCGCGGGCTCCATCGAAAAGAAGCAGACCCCGTACCCTAGGCGGCGGGCCCTCGGCCGTAAACCCCTGCCTCCCCCGCTCCGGTGAGGGTGGCACGCGCGGCGCGAGCCGAAGGGGTCACTCCCGCCAGAACGGCTTCGCCGCTTCCGCCCGCGCCCGCCACGCCTCGAGCCCGATGTCGTCCAAGAGATGCGGGTCGAGGTCGGCCAGCGCGCGGCGCATGCGCGCCCGCTCGTGCCAGGCCGCCAGCACGGCCAACAGCCGCGTCAGCGCCGTCCATAGCCGGGTTCCGTCCGCGCGCTGCCGATCGGCTGCGTCCGGCTCCCACCCGAGCGTTTAATTTATTAACATTTCTACGTCTCCTGTTTCCAATCTCTGTGTTTTAACTCCGGTATTTATTGGTTTATTATGGAAAACTCACAAACCATGGTTTCTCAGCTATTCGGTAGTTTTTCTATAAAATGCGCCGCCGCCTCCCATCCCTGAACGGCCTCAAGGCGTTCGAGTCCGCCGCCCGCCATGAAAGCTTCACCCGGGCGGCGGCCGAACTGTTCGTGACGCCGGGCGCGGTCAGCCAACAGGTCAAGGGCCTCGAGGACGAGTTGGGCCTGAAGCTCTTCACCCGCGCGCGCCAGCGCCTGCACTTGACCGAAGCCGGGCGCGGCTACCTCGAGGTCGTGCGCGACGCCATGGATCGCCTGGCCGAAGGCACCGAGCGCCTGCGTGCGCGCGCGACCGCGGGCGTCCTCAACGTCACCACCTCGCCCAACTTCGCCGCCAAGTGGCTGGTGCACCGCTTGGGCCGGTTCGCCGTGCGCCACCCCGAGATCGATTTGCGCGTCAGCGCCTCGCTCCAGCACGTCGACTTCGCGCGCGACGACTTCGACATGGCGATCCGCCTCGGCGACGGACGCTGGTCCGGGCTCGACGCGGTCGAGCTCTGCGCCGAAAAGCTGTTCCCGGTGGCGGCACCCGGCTATGTCGGCGCCGCCGGCGGCCTCGCCGCACCCGCCGACTTGGCGCACGCGCGACTGCTCCACACCAACGACACGCGCGACTGGCAGACCTGGCTCGCCGCCGCCGGCGCCGCCCAGGTCGATGCGACCAAGGGCCCGGTCTTCAACCAGGCAAGCATGGCGATCGATGCCGCGATCGACGGCCAAGGCGTCGCGCTGGCGCGCTCGGCGCTCGCCGCCTGGGACCTCCTGGCCGGGCGGCTGGTCAAGCCGTTCCCGCTCGCGCTCAAGGTCGACTATGGCTATTGGATCGTCGCCCCGCGCGCGACCGCGGCCAAACCTAAGATCGCGACCTTCCGCGCCTGGCTGGTGGCCGAGGCGGCCGAGGACGCCAGGCGCCTGCGCGGCGCCTCGAAGCCGGCGCCGGCGCCGACGCCATCAGCCGTCCCCGCGTCGACGCCATCAGCGGTCCCCGCCCCCCGGGAGCGGGGCGGGTGAGGGCGGCGAGCGTTCGCACGGCGCGCAGCCTCCATCGCAAGCGGCGGCGGTCGCTCGCGACGGTCCGCCGCCTTCGCGCCGCCCACGCAATTCCGGCCGGTGCGTGGAGCGGCGCCGGGTAAACGCGTCGCTCGGTCACCCCCGGGGCGACACCGCGGCCGACCGCGTCGGGTCTCGCCGATGCCGGCTTGAGCCGCCCCGTTCGGCCCCCTACACTCGCCCTCACCATGAGCGCCGCGACGCCTATAATGAAGTCCCGGATTCGCGCCCAGAACGACTTGGGCGGCGAGCCGGCCGGCCCGGTCGACCGCGACACCCACGAACCGACGCTGTTCGAGAAGCGGGTCGATGCGGTGTTCCGGCTCCTGGTCGAGCCGCCGGTCGCGCTCTTCACCGTCGATGCGCAGCGGCGCGTGTTCGAGACCGTGCCGCCCGAGGTCTACAAGACCTACAAATATTACGAGCTCTGGCTCGAATCGATCCGCCTGCTGTTGATCGAGAAGGGCGTTCTCGCGCAGGCCGAGATCGACGCCAAGATCGCCGCGTTCGAACGATCGGGTGCGTCGCCTGCGCTCGAACGATCGGGTGCGTCGCCTGCGCTCGATCGCGCCGGTGCGCCGGCGACGCCCGCTGCCGCCCATCGCTGACTCCGAGGCTCCCGATGTCGCTCCGCGAAGGCCAGACCGTCCACGTCAAGACCATGGTGCCGACCGGCCACTGCCGCACGCCTTACTACCTGCGCGGCAAGACCGGGACGATCGAGGCCGATTTGGGCGCGTTCCTGAACCCGGAGGAGCTCGCCTACCACAAGAGCGGGCTACCGAAGAAAATCCTCTACCGCGTCCGCTTCGACCAAAAGCACTTGTGGCCGCGCTACCCAAGCGCGCGCGACACTCTGGTCGCCGACATCTACGAGCACTGGCTCGAACCGGCCGGCGCCGCGCCCGCGAAGCGCGCCGCCGCCAAGCCCGCGAAGCGCACCGCCGCCAGGACCAAGGCGAAAGCCAAACGCCGCGCCACGGCGAAAACGAAGCCGACGTCCAAAGCCAAGCGCACCGCGCGCGGTCGCCGGCGATGAGCGGCCGCGACGCGCACGCGCACGACCACGACCATCCGCATCCGGCCGGCCGCGACCCGCATGCCGCGGTCGAAGACGCCGAAACGCCGCGGCGCTTCGTGCTGCTCGAGCAGGCGATCCGCGCGCTCCTGATCGAGAAGGGCGTGCTCACGGCCGAGGCGATCCGGCGCCAGATGGAGAGCACCGACGCGCGGACGCCCGCGCGCGGCGCCCAGGTCGCGGCCCGCGCCTGGGTCGATCCCGACTTCAAGGCTTGGCTGCTCGGCGATGCCAAGGCTGCGGTCGAGAGCATGGGCTTCGACATCTCGCCGGGGCCCGGTCTGGCGGCGGTCGAGAACACCGAGACGCGCCACCACCTGGTCGTCTGCACGCTCTGCTCGTGCTACCCGCGCAAGCTGCTCGGCATTCCGCCGGCCTGGTACAAGAGCCGCGCCTATCGCTCGCGCGCCGTGATCGACCCGCGCGGCGTGCTCGAGGAGTTCGGCACCGACCTCCCCGCCGCGACCGAGATCCGCGTCGTCGATTCGACCGCCGACCTCCGCTACATGGTGCTGCCCAGGCGCCCGCGCGGCACGGCCGGCTGGAACGAGGCCCAGCTCGCGACCCTTATCACGCGCGACGCCCTGATCGGCGTCGCGTTGGCCCGCGATCCCGCCGCCTAGCCCGCGCAGCCCCGAAAGCCCCCGGCCGTTCCATGGAGTGGTGGATCCTTCTCGTCATTATTTTCGGCGCCGCGCTCTTTCTGTTGGGCGTCGGCATGCCGGTCGCGTTCGCCTTCATCGCCGTCAACATGCTGGGCGCGTTCATCCTGCAAGGGGGCGACCGCGCGTTCCATACGCTCACGCTCTCGATGTATTCGTCGGTTTCGACCTTCACCCTGCTGCCGGTGCCGTTATTCGTCTTGATGGGCGAGATTTTGTGGCACTCGCGGATCGGCTTCCGCGCGATCGACGTGCTCGACAAGAATCTCGGCAAGGTGCCGGGCCGGCTCTCGATCCTGACGGTGCTGTCGGGGACCGTGTTCGCCGCGCTTTCGGGCTCGACCATGGCCAACACCGCGCTCTTGGGCACGATGCTGCTCCCGGAGATGGACAAGCGCGGCTACCACCGCTCGATGTCGATGGGGCCGATCATGGCCTCGGGCGGCCTCGCCATGATCATCCCGCCCTCGGCGCTGGCCGTGATTCTCGCCACCATCGGCAAGCTCTCGATCGGCAAGATCCTGATCGCCTCGGTGCTGCCGGGGATCATTCTGGCGGTGCTCTACATCGGCTACATCGTGATCCGGTGCCGGATGAATCCGGCGATGGCGCCGGCTTATCTGGCGGCGCGGGTACCGATCTTGGAGCGCGTGGTCGGGCTCCTGGTCTACATCGCGCCCTTGGGCATCATCATTTTCCTCGTCACCGGCGTGATCGTGATCGGCGTCGCGACCCCGACCGAGGCCGCCGCGCTCGGGTGCCTGGGCTCGGCGTTGATCGCCGCCGCCTACGGCGCGCTCACCTGGGACGTCGTCAAAAAGGCGGTGACCGGGACCGTCTACATCTCGGTCATGATGCTGGCGATCCTGGTCGGCGCGCTCGGCTTTTCGCAGCTGCTCGCCTATTCCGGCGCGAGCCGCGGCCTCTTGGAAGCGGTCACCAATCTGCCGATCGCGCCGATCCTGCTGATCGTCGCGATGCAGCTGATCGTCGTCGTCCTCGGCTGCTTCATGGAACAAATAGCAATCATGATGATTACTTTGCCAATATTTATCCCGTTGGTTGTGAAATTGGGGTTCGATCCGATCTGGTTCGGGGTGATGATGCTGATCAACCTCGACATGGCGCTGCTGACGCCGCCGTTCGGGCTGCTGCTTTTCATCATGAAGGGCGTGGCGCCGCCGGGGACGAACATGCGCCAGATCTACATGGCCGGGCTGCCGTTCGTGGTCCTGGACCTGATCGCGATCGCGCTCATTCTCGTCTTCCCCGAGCTCGTCCACGGCGTGCTCGATTGGGCCTACCCCAAGGGCGGCCGATGATTTCTGTGCTATCCTAACGGCCAAGTCTTTAAGTCGAACCAACCAGGGAGAAGGACCGATGCTGAAACGTCTGTTCGGATTTGCCGCCGGCGCCGCCGCGCTCGCGCTGCTCGCCGCCGCCGCACCGCCGGCCGCGGCGCAGCCGATCGTCTTGAAGGGCGCGACGCCGTGGATCGCCGACTACAACCTGTCGAAGCCGCTGTTCGTCATGCAGAAGATGGTGACCGACAAGTTGAAGGGGAAGCTCGTCATCTCGTACCTGGGCGGCGAGGAAGTGGTGCCGGCGTTCGAGCAGTTCGAGGCGCTCCGGAACGGCACCCTCGACATCATCGTCGGCGTCGCCGCCTACTACACCGGGCAGATCCCGGAAGCCTCAGCGGTTCTGATGAGCCGCAAGTCGCCGACCGAGCTTCGCAAGAACGGCTACTACGACGTGATGCGCAAGCTCCACGAGGACAAGGGCGTGGTCTACCTGGCGAACGTCGGCGGCTCGGCTGGCGTCGGCTTCCGCCTTTACTCCAAGACCAAGCTCGACAAGCCCGACTTGACCGGCCTCAAGGTCCGGGTCTCGCCGGTCTACGTCGAACTCGTCCGCGCCTTGGGCGGCACGCCGGTGACGATGAAGCCGACCGAGGTCTATACCGGCCTCGAGCGCGGCATCGTCGACGCCTACGGCTGGGCCTATTTGGGCGTCCGCGACTTCGGCTGGCAGGAAGTCTCGAAGTACGTCGTCAACCACCCGTTCTATTCGCTCGACACCGTGATCCTGGTGAACAAGCGGGTGTGGGATGGGCTGCCCGCCGACGTGCGCGCGGGGTTGGAGCAAATCGGCGCCGAGCTCGAGGGCGCGGTCGAAAAGATGCGGGCCGAGGAGAACGCCAAGGAAGACAAGACCTTGAAGGACGTCGGCATGCAGTTCCTGACCTGGTCGGACGCCGACGCCAAGCGCTTCCTGGCGGTCGCCTACGACGAGAAGTGGAAGGTCATGCTGCAGAAGTGTCCGGACGTCTGCGGCAAGTTGAAGACGCTCAGCGAGTAGTCGCCCGAACGCCCCTCTCCCCGTTCGCGGGGGGGAGGGGTACGAGGGGGCGAGCCAAAGCCCGATGACCCACACCGCCGACCGCGCGCCCGCACCGGGCCCGCTCTTGCGCGCCTGGCAGTTCGTCCTGAACGCGATGGCGGTCGCGGTCGGGCTGGTGCTGGTGTTCGCGATGTTCGCGGTCACGGGCGATGTGGTCGCGCGCTATTTCTTCAACCAGCCGATCGGCTGGACGCTCGAAGTCACCGAGCACATTCTGCTTTACACGCCGGTTCCTCGGCATGGCCTGGCTCGTCAACCGCGCCGAAGGCCACGTCCGGATCGACGTCGTCCTGATGCACCTCCGGCCGCAGACCACCCACATGGTCGATGCGATCGTCGCGTTCGCGGTGGCGGCGATGTGCGCGATCGCCGGCTGGTACGCCGGCGCCACCACGATCGACCACGCCGCGCGCGGGGTCGAGACCTACGGCATCTATCCGATCCCCAAGTGGCTCCTGATCGTCGTGATCGCGGTCGGGTTCTCGTTCACCGCGATCGAGTTCGTGCGCAAGGGCGTGAAGCACCTCACGGCGCGGCGGGAGATCGGGGCCTAGCGAGCCGATCTCGTCCGCTCAGCCGCCGCGCGGGCCGCGGCGAATCGGCGCGGGCGTGAAGCGGGGCGCGGTGCCGCCCGGCTTGTGGCCGCCGAAGCGCGGATCGGCTTGCGGCCGGCTCTGCTTGCGCTCGAGCGCCTCTTTCAGGCGGCGCGCGGCTTCTTCCTTGCGCTTCTCGGCGTCGGTCTGGTGCGGTTTGTGCGGTTCGTCGGTCATGGCCTTATTCTAGCAAGTTTCGGCGGCGCCGGGCGAGGACGCTTCGTCGGCCGCGCGCTCGAACACGGCGACGAAGAAGCCGTCGGTGCCGTGGCGGCCGGGCGCGAGCTCGAGGTAGGGGCCCTCGGCCGGCGCGCGGCCGCCCACGGTCTCGGCCCACACGTGGGCGATCGGGAGGGTGCGGAACGCCGGGCTGCGCGCGGCGAAGGCCTCGGCCTGGCGCTCGTTCTCGTCGGGGAGCAGCGAGCAGGTGACGTAGATCAAGCGCCCGCCCGGCTTCACCAGCCGCGCCGCCGAGTCCAGCACCCGCGCCTGCAGCGCCGTGAGTTCGGCGACGTCGGTGGGGTCGAGCGTCCAGCGCGCGTCCGGGTTGCGCCGCCAGGTGCCGGTGCCCGAGCACGGCGTGTCGACCAGCACGCGATCGAAGCCTTGCGCATGGCGCTTGACCCAGGGGTCGCGCTCGCTCGCCAAGCGCCGGCGCTCGACGTTGTGGACGCCGGCGCGGCGCAGGCGCCGGGTGGCGCCGGCCAAACGCCGCTCGGAGGTGTCGCAGGCGATGACGACGCCCTTGTTCGCCATCGCCGCCGCGATCGCCAGGCTCTTGCCGCCGGCGCCGGCGCAGAAGTCGCAGACGCGCATCCCGGGTTTGGCGCCGACCAGGGCCGCGGCCAACTGCGAGCCCTCGTCCTGGACTTCGATCTGGCCGTCCTGGAACAGCTCGAGCGCGCTCAAATTCGGCCGCCCGCGCGCGCGCAGGCCGAACGGCGCGAACCGGCACGGCGCCGCCGCGATGCCGGCTCGGGTGAGCGCCTGTTGAGCCGCGCGCTGGTCGGTCTTGAGCGCGTTGGCACGCAAATCCAGAGGCGCCGGCTCGGCCAGCGCGGCGAGCTCGCGCTCGGTCGCGGTGCCGAAGCGCTCGACCAGCGCCGGCCACAGCCACGCCGGCACGTTGTGGCGGACCGCGGGCGGCTGGTCCGGGTGGCTCAAGGTGTGGCCGGCGAGCGCCCGCACCAAACGCTCCTCGACCGGTTTCAACGCCGGCGGACAGAATTTGCTGCCATCGAAAGCTTGGCCGATCGCGGCCTCGCTGCGGCCCTCGATCAAGGCGAGCGCGGCCAGGATGCGTTCGCGCGCCGACGGCGGCGCGCCCTCGGCGGCCGCCTCGGATGTCGAGGCACCGGCGCGGGCGAGCCACCAGTCGAGCTGGGCGCGGTGGCGGAGCACGCCGTAGACGAGGCCGGCGACGGCGGCGCGGTCCTTGGCGCCGATGTAGCGGCGGGCGCGGAAGAAGCGGTTGGCGACGGCATCGGCCGGCGCGGCGCGGCGGGCGCTGGCACCGGGCCCGTGGCCGTGAACCGCGAGCGCGTCCAAGAGCGCGATCGCCGCTTCGATCCGGGCGCCCGCCTTCATCGTCGTCTCCTTGTCTTCGGTCGCCTTCTCTATCCTGCCGGCCGTGCCGATACCACCCCCACCGCCTCCCCGACCCGCCCCCGGCGACGCGCGGCGCGAGCGGAGGGGGTGGTAGGGTGTGCCGCCATGCTCAAGCACCGCAGCCTCGTCATCTTGTACGTCACCGCCGTCACGGTGATCGGCAACTTCTCGACCAACCTCTACGTGCAACTTCTCGACCAACCTCTACGTGCCGTCGTTTCCGACCATGGCGGTCGAGCTCGGCGCCACCGTCGGCGAGATCCAGACGACGCTCGCTGTGTTCCTCGCGACCTTCGGCATCGCGCAGTTGATCTACGGCCCGCTCTCCGACCGCTTCGGCCGCCGCGTCGTGCTGCTGGCCGGGATCGGCGTCTTCATCGCCGCGAGCGTCGGCTGCGCCACCGCGTCCGACGTCGGTTCGTTGATCGCCTGGCGCATCGTCCAGGCGAGCGGCGCCTGCGCCGGGCAGGTGATCGCGCGCGCGATCGTGCGCGATCTGTTCCAGCGCGACGAGACCGCGCGCATCATGGCCTATGTCGGCATGGCGACGGCGATCTCGCCGGCAACCGGGCCGCTGGTCGGCGGGCTCCTCCACGAAGCGTTCGGCTGGACCGCGAACTTCTATGCGCTCGGCCTGTTCGGAGTCGCGATCGGGCTGGTTTCGTTTTTCTTCATGGGCGAGACCAACCCGTACTTGAATCCGAGCGATCGGCCGGCACGGCTGCTCGGCGGGTTCGGCACCCTCGTCCGGTCGCGCGCGTATCTTGGTTACGTCCTTTCGGCTTCGTGGATTCTGGCCAGCATCATGGCCTGGAACGTCGGCGCGCCGTTTCTGATCATCGAGCGCCTGGGCTATTCGCCGGCCGAGTACGGCCTGTTCCTGACCGGGCTCTCGGTCCTCGGCTACTTCCCGGGCGGCTACCTTTCCAGCCGCCTCAGTCCGCGGCTCGGCGTCGCCCGCACGCTTGGCCTCGGCTCGCTCATCTGTTTCGCGAGCGCGGCCGCGTTCGCGGCTTTCGTCGCCCTCGGCTGGTGGTCGAGCGCGGCGCTGTTCGGCCCGATGGTGGTTTATTCGGTCGGCATGGCGCTGGTCTTCCCGAATGCCACGGCCGGGGCGGTCGGCGCCCATCCGCGGATCGCCGGCACCGCCTCCGCCGGCTTGGGCTTCGCGCACATGTTCCTGGCTGGCCTCGCCAGCGGGACGGTGAGCCTGATCGACGTGCCGGACCCGCGCGTATTCGCCGCCGTGTTCGCGGCGGCCGCGCTGTTCTCGGTGCTCGCGCTTCTCCTGCTGCCGCGCCGGCGCGGGTCCGTGACCGCGGCGGACGAATCGGCTATTTAGGGCCGCGCAAGCGTAGCGAACGAGTTATGTCGACGACACTGGACGGAGCGCGGCTGCCGGCGGCGCGGGGCGATGCCAAGGAGCTGGTGATCCTGCTGCACGGCTTGGGGGCCGACGGCAACGATCTGATCGGCTTGGCCGAGCACTGGGTCGATCTCCTGCCCGACGCCGAGTTCGTGTCGCCGCACGCACCCGAGGCCTGCGACATGGCGCCGATGGGCCGGCAATGGTTCAGCTTGCGCGACCGCAGCCCGGAGAGCGTGCTCGCCGGCGCCAGGCGCGCGCACGCCGCGCTCGACCGCTTCATCGA
>VGEO01000023.1 GCA_016869275.1 Alphaproteobacteria bacterium
TTGATAAAAGTTATTAGGTCATCGCTCGAGGAAAAAGAAAAACCCGGCGCCCCGGTTCGGCCGCTCGGCGGCGACGAACAGATACCCCTGGTCGGCCGCTCTCCGGCGATGCAAGAGGTCTACCGCCTGCTCGCGCGGGTCGTCGGCACCGATCTGCCGGTGCTGGTCACCGGCGAATCGGGAACCGGCAAGGAACTGGTCGCGCGCGCGCTTCACGACTATGGCAAACGGCGCGGCGGTCCGTTCGTGGCCATCAATATGGCGGCGATCCCGCGCGAGCTGGTCGAGAGCGAGTTGTTCGGGCACGAGCGCGGCGCCTTCACCGGCGCTGCGGCGCGTTCGATCGGCCGCTTCGTCCAGGCCAATGGCGGCACACTGTTCCTCGACGAAATCGGCGACATGCCGATCGATGCCCAAACGCGGCTGCTGCGCGTCCTGCAGCAGTCCGAAGTAACCCCGATCGGCGGGCGCAAACCGGTCAGGGTCGATGTCCGCATCATCTCGGCCTCGAACCGCGATTTGCGCCAGGCGGTCCTCGAGGGGCGCTTTCGCGAAGACTTGTTTTACCGCTTGAACGTGGTGCCGCTCCGACTGCCGGCGCTCCGCGAGCGCAAGGACGACATCCCCGACCTGGTGCGCCATTTCCTGAGCGACGCGGTGCTGCAGGGGATGCGCGGCAAGGCGTTCGAGCCCAAGGCGATCGAGCGGCTCAAGGCGCACGACTGGCCCGGCAACGTCCGCGAACTCGAGAATCTGGTCCGCCGTCTGGTGGCGGTCAGCGCCGAGGACGTCATCGGCGAACCCGTTGTCACCCGCGCCCTCACCGATGTCGCGCCCGATGCCGGGGTCGCCCGCGGGCGCGACGAGAGCCTGAGCGAGACGATCGAGCGCCACCTCCAACGCTACTTCGCGGCACACGGCGACAATCTGCCGCCGAGCGGTCTCTACGACCGCCTGATTCGCGAAGTCGAACGGCCATTGATCGCCCTGAGCCTCGCCGCGACCCGCGGCAATCAGATCAAGGCGGCGCGGCTGCTCGGGCTCAACCGCAACACCCTCCGCAAAAAAATTCGCGACCTCGACCTTGCGATCGGCCGCGACGGGCGGACCCTGTGATGCGTTTTCGCAACACATGTGATACAGTTGCCTCACTGCGGGTTCGATTGGTCGGTTGCCCTGTAGCTGCCCGCCAAAGGAGCGGTCCGCGTTGACGTCCGAGGCCCACGGATACCTGAGCGATCGCTGGTCGCAGTTTCGGAATTGGGCCCACGAATATGGCCTGAGCCGCAAGCTCGCGTTTGCGCTGGCGGTGGCGGCGGTGGTGTCGGGCATCACCACCTACGCCGCCATTACCGGCTCGGAGCCGCTGGCGCGCAACTCGCGCACGGTCGTTCTCCTGCTGCTGGTCAATCTCACGCTGTTGCTGTCGCTCGCGGCGATCGTCGTCCGCCGCTTGGTCCAACTCTGGGTCGAGCGGCGGCGCGGCTCGGCTGGCTCGCGGCTCCACACCCGCCTCGTTGCCCAGTTCAGCCTGATCGCGGTCGCGCCAGCGATCGTGGTCGGCGTGTTCTCGGCGTTGTTTCTCAATTTCGGCCTTCAGAACTGGTTCAGCGAGCGGGTTCGGACCGCGGTCACGACCTCGGTCGCCGTCGCCGAGGCTTACCTCGACGAGCATCGCAAGGTGATCCGCGCCGACACCGAGGCGATGGCCGGCGATCTCAACCGGATCGCGCCGGTCTATTACCGGTCATCGGCGCGCTTCAGTCAGTTCCTGTCGGCCCAGGCCAGGTTGCGATCGCTGTCGGAGACCGTGGTCTTCACCCGCGATCAAGGCATTCTGGCGCGCTCGCAACTTACCTTCGCGTTCGACATCGACGACATTCCGGAAGAGGCGCTGGCGCGTGCCGAAAACGGCGAACTCGTCTTCTTCAGCAGCGACGCCGACGATCGCGTGCGGGCCGTCATCCGGCTCGACCGCCTGCCCGACGCATTTCTTTATGTCGCCAAGAACGTCGATCCGCGCGTGATCGCGCATGTCGAATCGAACCGCTCCGCCGCCACCGCCTACGAAAAGCTCGAGCGCGACCGCTCCTCGATCCAGATCACGTTCCTCCTGATCTTCAGCGTGGTCGCGCTGCTGCTGCTGTTGGTGGCGGTTTGGCTCGGGCTCTCGTTCGCGACTCGGATCGTCCGGCCGGTGAGCGCCCTGGTCGGCGCCGCCGATCAGGTCCGCGCCGGCAACCTCGCCGTTCACGTGTCCGAAGACCGCAACGACGACGAGATCGGGACGCTGATTCGCGCCTTCAATCGCATGACCGGGCAGCTCGACGCCCAGCGCAGCGAGTTGATCGAGGCGAACCGCCAGCTCGACGAGCGGCGCCGTTTCACCGAGGCGGTGCTGGCCGGGGTCGGCGCCGGCGTCGTCGGTCTCGATGGCGACGGTCGCGTGACGCTGCCTAACCGGTCGGCGCTGACGTTGCTCGCGCTCGACCGCGCGGCCATGGTCGGCCACCGTTTGGGCGAGCTCGTTCCCGAGATGACGCCACTGATCGAGGAAGCCCGGCAGCGTCCGGAACGCGTCGCCCAAGGGCAGGTCACCATCGAGCGGGGCGGGGAGGGGCGCCACCTTCTGGTCCGCGTCGCGACCGAGCAGGCCGCCGGCGCGCAGGCCGGCTACGTCGTTACCTTCGACGACATCACGCAGTTGGTCGCGGCGCAGCGCACGGCCGCGTGGTCGGACATCGCGCGGCGCATCGCCCATGAGATCAAGAATCCGCTGACCCCGATCCAGTTGTCGGCCGAGCGCCTGAAGCGCAAGTACCTGAAAGAGATCAGTTCCGATCGCGACACTTTTTCGAACTGCACCGACACCATCATTCGGCACGTGCTCGATATCGGCCGCCTGGTCGATGAGTTTTCCTCGTTCGCTCGCATGCCGGCGCCGGTGTTTCGGATCGAAAACCTGGCCGATATCGTCGACCGCGCGCTGGTACTGCAGCGGATGGCACGGCCGGAGATTCACTACGTCAAGCTGTCGCCGGCCGAAACCGTCGAGGTGCGCTGCGACCATCGCCAGATCAGCCAGGTCCTCACCAACCTCCTTCAGAACGCCGCCGACTCGATCGAGGCCCGGCGCGCGACTGAGCCCGGCCGCGTCGAGGTCCGCGTCGAGCGAGGCGAGGGCAGGCATGTGACGCTTTACGTCGAGGACAACGGCAAGGGCTTCCCCAGGGGCGCGCTGCGGGCGCGCCTGACCGAGCCCTACGTCACCACCCGCGAAAAAGGCACCGGCCTCGGCCTCGCCATCGTCAAGAAGATCATGGACGACCACGGCGGCACGTTGGTGCTCGCCGACCGTCCGGGCGGCGGCGCCTCGGTCCGGATCGTTTTCGAGCGCCCGGCCGCCCTGACCAATGCCGCCGAGTAGGCAGACGCTTCCATGAGCCAGGACATCCTCATCGTCGATGACGAGAGCGGCATCCGCGAACTCGTCGCCGGCCTGCTTCAGGACGAGAGCTATACCACCCGGGTCGCCGCCAACAGCACCCAAGCGCGCGCCGAAATCGAGCGCCGGGTGCCGGCGTTGCTGGTGCTCGATATCTGGCTCCAGAGCAGCGAACTCGACGGCCTCGAGCTCCTCGACCTCGTCCGCCGCGACCACCCCGATCTTCCGGTGGTGATGATCTCGGGCCACGGCAATATCGAAACAGCGGTCGCAGCGATCAAGCGCGGCGCCTACGACTTCATCGAGAAGCCGTTCAAGGCCGAGCGCTTGTTCCTGATCGTACGCCGCGCCATCGAGGCGGCGCGGCTGCGGCGCGAGAACGCCGAACTTCGGCTTCGCGCCGGTCCCGAGAACGAGCTGGTCGGCAGTTCGGCCCCGATGAATGCGCTCCGGAGCGCGATTGAACGGGTGGCGCCGACCGGAAGCCGGGTATTGATCTCGGGCCCGGCCGGAGTCGGCAAGGAAGTGGTGGCGCGGCTGGTCCACGCCCGCTCGCGCCGCGCCGAACAGCCGTTCGTGGTCGTCAACGCCGCCACCATGGCGCCCGATCGCATGGAACGCGAGCTGTTCGGCGCCGAGAACGGCGACGGCTCGATCCGGATCGGGACCTTCGAGCGCGCCGACGGCGGCACGCTGTTCATCGACGAAGTCGCCGATATGCCGCTCGAGACCCAGGCCAAGATCCTGCGCGTCCTTCAAGAGCAGGCGTTCGAGCGGGTCGGCGGCTCGGCACGGGTTCAGGTCGACGTCCGCGTCTTGTCGGCCTCGAACCGCGATCTGGCCGGCGAAATCGAGCAAGGCCGCTTCCGCCAGGACCTCTATCATCGCCTCGCCGTGGTGCCGATCCAAGTGCCGCCGCTCAAGGACCGGCGCGAGGACGTACCCCAACTCGCGCGCTATTTTCTCCGCCGTTCGTCGGAAACGTCGGGTTTCCCGCTGCGCGAGATCGGCGAGGACGCGATTGCGGCACTGCAGTCCTACGACTGGCCGGGCAACGTTCGCGAGTTGCGCAATCTGGTCGAGCGCCTGCTGATCATGGCGCCGGGCGACGTTGCAATTCCGATCACGGCGGCAATGTTGCCGCCGGAAATGGGTTCGAAGAGCTTCGCGGCGCTTCGCACCAACGGCAGCGAGCGGGTGATGACACTGCCATTGCGCGAGGCGCGCGAGATGTTCGAACGCGAGTATTTAAGCGCACAGATCAACCGATTCAGCGGCAATATCTCGCGCACCGCGGCCTTCATCGGCATGGAGCGCTCGGCGCTCCACCGCAAGCTCAAGGCGCTCGGCGTCACCGCCGACGATCGCGGCGCCGAACCCGAAAGCGCGTGAACGCACACACGAGGAACGCGGTCTCCCTTTCATGAAAGTCATCGTCTGCGGCGCCGGTCAGGTCGGCTTCAACATCGCGCGGCAACTCGCGGCCGAGCAAAACGACGTCACCGTGATCGACACGTCGCCCGAGCTGATCGCGCGGGTCAACGAGGCGCTCGATGTCCAGGCGATGGTCGGTTATGCCTCGCACCCCGACGTGCTCGAGCGCGCCGGCGCGCGCGACACCGACATGGTCGTTGCCGTGACCTACGCCGACGAGATCAACATGATCGCGTGTCAGGTGGCGCACGCGATCTTCAACGTGCCAACCAAGATCGCGCGGATCCGTGCCCAGACCTACCTCTACCCCGAATGGCAGAAGCTGTTCGGCAGCGACCGCTTCGGCATCGACGTCGTGATCTCGCCCGAGATCGCGGTGGCGCGCGCGGTAATCCGGCGGATCGAAGTGCCGGGCGCGAGCGACGTCGCCTCGTTCGCCGACGGCTTGGTGCGCGTGATCTCGGTGTTCATCGCCGAGCACTGCCCGATCCGCGATACGCCGCTCCGCCAGTTGACCGAACTGTTCCCCGACCTCCACATCCGGGTGATGGGGATCATCCGCGCGGGCGAGACGCTGGTGCCCTCGCCGGAAGACACCATGGTCGCGGGCGATGAGGTCTATTTTGCGGTCGATGCCGCGCACGTGACGCGGGCGATGGCCTCGTTCGGCTACGAAGAGCGCGAGGCGCGTAGCGTCGTCATCGGCGGCGGCGGCAATATCGGACTCCTGATCGCCAAACAATTCGAAGCCGAGCACCCCAATGTTCGGGTCAAGCTGATCGAGTTCAAAAAGGCGCGCGCCGAGGAGATCGCCGATCAGTTGGCCAACGCGACCGTCATCAACGGCGACGTGCTCGACCGCGCCATCCTCGAGGAAGCCGGCATCAAAGACACCGAAGCGATCATCGCCGTCACCGACGACGACCAAGTCAACATTCTGGCCTCGTTGATCGCCAAGCGCGAGGGCTGCCAGTCGGCGATCACGTTGATCAACGAACTCTCCTACAGCCCGCTCATCCATTCGCTCGGCATCGACGTCGTCGTCAACCCGCGCGCGTCGACGGTCTCGACCATCCTGCAATTCATCCGCCGCGGCCGCATCCGCCGCCTCTATAGCCTGGCCGACGGCGTTGCCGAGATCATCGAGGGCGAGGTGCTGCCGACCTCGAACCTCGCCGGCACCGCGGTCCGCGAGAACAAGCTGCCGCACGTGGTGATCGGCGCGCTGGTGCGCGGCGAGGACGTCATCATTCCCAAGGGCGACACCGTGATCCAACCGAGCGACAAAGTCATCGTGTTCGCGCTCAAGGATGTCGTGAAGAAAGTCGAGCGCATGCTCTCGGTGCGACCGGACTCGTTTTGAGCTGACGCGTGTCGCGAGTCGCTTACGTCAACGGCCGCTATTGGCCGTTTCGCGACGCCCACGTTGCGATCGAGGATCGCGCGCTGCAGTTCGCCGACGGCGTCTACGAGGTATGCCTGGTTCTGGCGGGTCGCGTCATCGACTGGGACCGCCACGCCGCCCGGCTCGCGCGTTCGTTGGCGGCGCTTCGGATCGCGGCCCCGGTCGCGCCGGCGGCGCTGGCGACGATCGTCGGCGAATGCGTACGGCGCAATCGCGTCGGCGACGGTCTGCTGTACCTCCAGGTGACCCGCGGAACGGCGCGGCGCGACCATCCGTTCCCCGGCACGGCGCGGCCGACGCTGATCGTTTCGGCCCGCAACAAGCCGTTACCGGCGGCCACGATCGCGAGCGGCGTCGCCGTCGTCACCACCGCCGACCTGCGCTGGCAGCGCTGCGACATCAAGACGACGGCCTTGCTCGCCAATGTGCTGGCAAAGCAGGAGGCGCGCGAACGCGGCGCCTTCGAGGCTTGGCTGGTCGACGCCGAGGCCCACATCACCGAGGGCAGCTCGACCAATGCCTGGATCGTGACCGCGGCGGGCACCATCGTGACCCGCCCGCTCGACCGCACTGTCCTCGCCGGCGTAACCCGAGAGGTCGCGATCGAGCTGATCCGCCGCGCCGGACTCCCGTTCGAGGAGCGGTCATTTACGCTGACCGAGGCCTTTGCCGCCGCCGAGGCGTTCCTGACCAGTACGTCGTCGGTTGTCGTTCCGGTCGTTCGGATCGATGCGCGACCGGTTGGAGCGGGGGCTCCCGGACTGGTGACCCGGCGCGTCCAGAAGCTGTTCCGGGACCACCTGGGCCGCTAGACTGGCGCTGTGATCGCCGACACAGCTTGCAAGCGGGCCCCGGGCGCCCCATGTTCATGAGTGGCGCCCGAGCCTAAGCAGGCCTAAGGGAGACGACAGCGCTCGGGGCCTTCACAAAAACAAAACAGAGACCGCGATGTCCGCCACAAAGAACCAAAACCTTCAGGACGTTTTCCTCAATCACATTCGCAAAGGCAAGGTTCCGGTCACGGTATTCCTCGTGAACGGAGTCAAGCTCCAGGGCGTCATCACCTGGTTCGACAACTTCTCGGTTCTGCTCCGGCGCGATGGGCACGTGCAACTGGTCTACAAGCACGCGATCTCGACCGTCATGCCGTCCGGGCCGATCCAGTTTTTCGAAGCCGATCAGGACGCAGGCGGCGAAGGCGGCACGGCGAATGCGTAGTCGGGCGTGAGCGATCGCCCGCGCAACGGTGCTCGCGTCCTCGGGACGCGGGCTTACATCGTCCATGTCCACTTCAAGGACCGGCGCGGGTCCGACCGCGCGTCGGAGCGCGCCCCGGCGGCCCGGCTCGAAGAAGCCAAGGGCCTGGCCGCGGCGATCCGGATCGAGGTCGTTCAGGCGACGATCGCCGCGCTCGACCGACCGCACCCCGGAACGCTGCTCCGCGAAGGCAAGCTCGCCGAGATCGGCACCGAGATCGAGGCGCTGAAGCCCGACCTCGTGATCGTCGACGGTCACCTCTCGCCGGTTCAGCAGCAAAACCTCGAGAAACGGTGGAAGACTAAGGTCATCGATCGTACCGGCCTGATCCTCGAAATTTTCGGCGCGCGAGCGCGCACCAGCGAAGGCGGCCTCCAGGTCGAGTTGGCGGCGCTCACCTATCAACGGAGCCGCCTGGTACGGTCGTGGACCCATCTCGAGCGCCAGCGCGGCGGCTTCGGCTTCCTGGGCGGTCCGGGCGAATCGCAGATCGAGGCCGATCGCCGCCACATCGACACCCGGCTCGCCGGCATCCGCAAGCAACTCTCCGATGTGGTGCGGACACGCGAACTGCACCGCGCCGAGCGGCGAAAAGTCCCGTATCCGATCGTCGCCTTGGTCGGCTACACCAACGCTGGCAAGTCGACGCTGTTCAATCGCCTAACCGCGGCCCAGGTCTATGCCGAGAATCTCCTGTTCGCGACGCTCGATCCGACCATGCGCCGGGTCGAACTGCCGAGCGGGCAGATCGTCATCCTCTCCGACACGGTCGGGTTCATCTCCGACCTGCCGCACGATCTGGTGGCCGCGTTTTCGGCGACGCTCGAAGAGGTGAAACAGGCGGATCTGATCGTTCACGTCCGCGACGTCGCGCATCCCGAGAGTGCCGAGCAAAAAGCCGACGTCGCCCGCGTCCTGCACGACCTCGGGGTCGGTTACGAGGACGGGGCTGCGATCATCGATGCCCACAACAAGATCGATCTGCTCGACGCCGACGCCCGTGTCGCGGTCGCCAACCGCGCCGCGCGAGAGAGCGACACGGCCATGATTTCGGCTAAGAGCGGGGAGGGGTGCGCCGACCTGCTCGCTGCGATCGACCGGAAGCTCGCCGCCGGGCGCGCCACCTGCGATGTCCGGGTTCCGATTGCGGACGGCGCCACGCTTGCTTGGCTCTACCGCCACGGCCACGTGATCGAACGGCGCGATGATGATGATTACGCCTATGTGCGCGTCAGCCTGGCGCCGCCCGACCGCGACCGCTTGAAACAGCGCACCGGCAGCCGCGTCCGCGTCAATTAAAACGAGCTGCGTCCGCGTTGACAGGTGCTTTGTCCCGACGCTAGTCTGGCACTCGTTCCGCGCGAGTGCCAAAGCCCCCAGTCTGGAGAAAAGTCTATGAATATCAGGCCATTGCAAGATCGTGTTCTGGTCAAACGGATCGAAGAGGAAACCAAGACCAAGGGCGGGATCATCATCCCGGACACGGCCAAGGAGAAACCGTCCGAAGGCACGGTGATCGCGGTCGGCAAGGGTACGCGCGACAAGGACGGCAAACTCCATGCTCTCGACGTCAAGAAGGGCGACCGGGTGATGTTCGGGAAGTGGTCGGGCTCCGAGGTCAAGGTCGACGGCGTCGACTACTTGATCATGAAAGAGTCCGACATCATGGGGATCGTCGGTTAGAACGACCGCAGCGACGCCGAGCGCGCCCGGCGATCGCTCGATCGATGAACGCAAATGCCCGCGCCCTCCAGCGCGGGCATGACGTTTTTTCCGGACTCAACCTTGGCGGTGCACGGCGAAGGCGCCGAACGCCTGGGTCACCGGCATGATCTCGATCGTATTGACGTTGACGTGCTCGGGGAGTGTCGCGATGTAGCGGACGATCTCGGCGACATCCTCGGCCGAGACCGGCTTCATTCCCTTGTAGACGCCTTTGGCTTTTTCCTGGTCGCCCTTGAAGCGGACTTCGGAAAATTCGGTTTCGGCCATCCCGGGTTCGACCGAGGTGACGCGGATGTTGTGGCCGAGGACGTCCGAGCGCAGCGCCAGCGAGAACTGGTGCACGAACGCCTTGGTGCCGGCATAGACGTTGCCGCCGGGGTAGGGATAGGTGCCGGCGACCGAGCCCATGCTGATGACATGGCCGCGCTTTCGCTCGACCATGCCCGGCAGTACCGCCCGCGTCACGTAGACCAGCCCCTTGATGTTGGTGTCGATCATCGTCTCCCAGTCGTCCATCGACGCGGCCTGGGCCGGCTCCATGCCGAGCGCGAGCCCGGCGTTGTTGACGAGCACGGTGATCGATCCGAAACGGGCGGGCAGAGCGGCGAGCGCTTTTTTCACCGCTGCCTCGTCGCGGACGTCGAGTTCGACGGTATGAAGACGCTCGCCGAGCTCGCGCGCGAGTCCCTCGAGCCGGTCGCGGCGACGGCCGGTGGCGACGACCAGGGCGCCCGAGCGGACGAACAATCGGGCGATCGCGGCGCCGAACCCGGCGGTCGCGCCGGTGACGAGGACGGTCAGGGTGGCGGGGTCGATCATGGCGGCTCCTTAGGCGGTGGAATCGGTCTTTTCAGCGGCTTTGGCGCGATCCCACAGGGCATCCATCTCGGCCAAGGTGGCGTCTTCCGGGGTGCGGCCCTCGGCGGCGAGCGCCGCCTCGATTGTGCGAAACCGACGTTCGAACTTGGCGTTGGCGTGGCGGAGCGAGGCCTCGGGATCGACCTTGAGGTGACGGGCCAAATTGACGCAGGCGAAGAGCAGGTCGCCCAGTTCGGCCTCGACCGCGTCGGGCGCTTCGGCCCGTCCGGCGATCGCCGCCTCGAGCTCGGCGACCTCTTCGGCGATCTTGGCGAGGATCGGTCGGGCTTCCCCCCAGTCGAAGCCGACCCGCGCTGCGCGCGCCTGCAGCTTCAAGGCCCGGGTCAAGCCGGGTAGGGCGCGCGACACGCCGGCGAGCGCGCTGGTCGGCGCCTCGGCCCCGTTCATGGCCGTGACCTTCGCGGTCCGTTCATGGGCCTTGATCGTTTCCCAGTTTCGGGTTTGCGCTTCGGACGAGGCGATCTCGGCCGTGCCGAAGACGTGCGGATGCCGGCGTATCATCTTGTCGGAGACGGCCGACGCGATCGCATCGAAGGTGAAGCCGCCCGATTCGGACGCCATCTGGGCGTAGAACACGACTTGGAACAAGAGATCGCCAAGTTCGTCTTTCAGCGCCGCCAGGTCGTTGTCGCGGATCGCCTCGGCAACCTCGTAGGCTTCTTCGATCGTGTAGGGCGCAATGGTCGCGAAGGTCTGTTCGCGATCCCATGGGCAGCCGGTCGTGGGGTCGCGGAGCGCCGCCATGATCGCGAGCAGCCGGTCGATCGAGGGATGGGCGTGGGTCATGCGAAGGATCGAGAGGGCGTCGGTCTCGCCATTATCGGCAGCAACCGGGAGGTTCGCCACGGCCCCGGATTTTGACACGATAATTTCATAATGCATATTATGTTAAATAATCAATATATATTATTTTTTAACCTTTTATATTTCATATCACATCTCTATTGTTAGACCATCGTACCCGGGCTCAACCCCCTTGGGTAGGCTCTCGACCAACACCCGATAGTCGAGTTCATAGTTCATGTGCGTGAGGATCGCGCGCGCCGGCCTCACTCGCTCGATCCACTCGAGCGTACGATCGAGATGCGCGTGCGTGGGATGCGGCGTATCGCGGAGCGCATCGACGATCCAAACCTCGACCCCCGCCAAGGCGGTGAACGCCTCCGGGCCGAGTTTCACCGCATCGGTCGAGTAAGCAATCGGTCCGAATCGGAACCCGAGCGTCGACGTCGTGCCATGATCCTGTGGGAACGGTACGATCGGTATCGGACCCAACCGAAACGGCCCGTCGATCAGGTGCGGATTCAAGATCGCCGGATACGCGCCGCCGGTCTCGTCCTTGAAGACGTAGCCGAAACGCCGGGTGAGCGAAGCGAGCGTCGGCCGGTCGGCGTAAATATCGATCCGTTTACGGTTCCGGATCGCGAAAAAGCGCAAATCGTCGATGCCGTGGACGTGGTCGGCATGGTCGTGGGTGTAGAGCACGGCATCCAAGCGGTCGAACCCGGCCATCAGCGCTTGTTCGCGCAAATCGGGCGAGGAGTCGACGAGCAGACGGGTCCCCTCCTCTTCCACCAGGATCGAGGCGCGCCGGCGGCGATTGCGGGGCTCGTTGGGATCGCACCGTCCCCAATCGTTGCCGACCCGCGGAATGCCGCCGGCGGTACCGCAGCCGAGAATCGTGACCCGCATCAGGCGGCCCCGATCGCCTTTGCGAATAGCGTGTAGAAATTGCGCGTGGTCTGGGCGGCGAGCGTTTCGAGCGGCACGCCCCGCAGTTGCGCGAGAAATGCCGCCGTGTGGGCAACGAACGCCGGCTCGTTGCGCTTGCCGCGCATCGGCACCGGTGCGAGATACGGTGCATCCGTTTCGACCAACAGGCGGTCGTCCGGCACCGCGCGCGCGACCGTGCGGAGCGCCTCGGCGTTCCTGAAGGTCACGATGCCTGAGAACGAGATGTAGAGCCCGAGCGCCAGCGCGCATTCGGCGAGCGCGGCCGAGGCGGTAAAACAGTGGATGACGCCCGAAAACGGCCCCTTCGTCGCCTCGTCCCTCAGGATCGCCGCCATGTCGTCGTCGGCGTCGCGGCTGTGGATGACGACCGGGAGCCCGAGCGCCCGCGCGGCGGCGATGTGGAAGCGAAAATTCCGCTGCTGCCGGTCGCGCGGGCTCTTCTCGTAGTAATAGTCGAGGCCGGTCTCGCCGACCCCGATCACCTTGGGGTGCGCGGCCCGCGCGATGAGCACGGCGCTCCCGTCGAGCGAATCGCTCGCGGCTTCATGCGGGTGGATGCCGACGGTGCACCACAACGCCGGCTCCGCTTCGGCCAGGCGCACGACCGCGTCCCATTTCGCGAACTTGGTGCCGATCGTCAGCATGCGCTCGACCCCGGCGCCGCGGGCGCGTTCGAGCACGCCGGCAAAATCGCCGGCAAACTCGTCGAAATCGAGGTGGCAGTGGCTGTCGATCAGCATGGCGTGGCGGCGGCGCCCGCGGTCTTAGGCGGCGGCTTCGACGTAACGCGGGAACACGCCCTCGGGTTGGGGGAGCGCGGTACCGGGCACGAGCTTGGGCGCTCCGCCCATGGCTTCGAGCTGTCGCGCCGCGCCGGTCGGAACCGCGAGCTGGTCGAGAATCCGCCCGGCCGCCGTCGGCATGAACGGCTGCAGTACGATCGCGACCCGGCGGATCGCGTCGGTCAGCGCATAGAGCACCGTCGCCATGCGGGCGGGATCGGTCTTGCGCAACGTCCACGGCGCCTGCGCATCGACGTAACGGTTGGCATCGCCGATCACGCGCCAGATTTCCTCGAGCGCGGTGTGGAGTTCCTGGCGATCGATTCGCGCCCGCGTCGTCGCGTGCAGGGCCGCGCTCGCCGCGAGCAGTTTCTCGTCCTCCGGGGCGAGCTCACTCGGGTTCGGCACCTGGCCGCTGCCGTTCTTAGCGATGAACGACAGCACGCGCTGCACTAAGTTGCCGAGATCGTTGGCGAGATCGCCGTTCAAACGGTTGACAACGGCGCGGTGCGAGAAGTCGCCGTCGGCTCCGAACGGCAGTTCGCGCAGCACGAAATAGCGCACCGGATCGAGGCCGTACTTTGCGACCAAGTCGTGCGGCGGGATGAAATTGCCGAGCGACTTCGACATCTTTTGGCCTTCGACCGTCCACCAGCCGTGGGCAAAAACGCGTGCCGGTGGCGCAACGCCCGCCGCCATCAGGAACGCCGGCCAATAGACGGCGTGGAACCGGAGGATGTCTTTGCCGACGATGTGGGTCGCCGGCCAGAAGGTCGAGAACGCGGCGCCCGCCATATCGGGATAGCCGACCGCCGTGATGTAGTTGGTGAGCGCGTCGAACCACACATACATGATGTGGCTCGGCGCGTCCGGAACCGGAATCCCCCACCTGAAGCTCGTGCGCGAGATCGAAAGATCGCGCAAGCCGCTCTTCACGAAACTCACCACCTCGTTCCGCCGCGCCGGCGGCAGAATGAAATCGGGATTGGCGTCGTAGAACGCGAGCAGGCGATCCTGCCACGCCGACAAGCGGAAAAAGTAACTCGGCTCCTCGACCCACTCGACCGGCGCGCCCGACGGCGCGCGTTTGCCGGCCGGCGAATCGACCAGCTCGTCCTCGCCGTAGAACGCTTCGTCGCGGACCGAGTACCAGCCGGCGTACTTACCGAGATAGATGTCGTCATTGCCGGCGGCGACCACCGCGCGCCACAACGCCTGGCAGGCGCGCACGTGGCGGTCCTCGGTGGTGCGGATGAAGTCGTCGTTCGAGTACCCCATCAGGCCCGAGAGATCGCGAAAATTCTGACTCACCCGATCGCAGAACGCCTGCGGGTCCATGCCCGCGGCTTGCGCCGACTTCTCGACTTTTTGGCCGTGCTCGTCGGTGCCGGTCAGAAACATCACGCGCTTGCCGTCGAGCCGGTGGAAACGCGCCATCACGTCGCACGCGAGCGAGGTATAGGCGTGGCCGATGTGGGGGACATCGTTCACGTAATAGATCGGGGTCGTGATGTAGAACGCGCCCGGCGCGGCCATCGATACCTACCTTCGCGGCCGACCGGCGCCGCGCCTACTCGGGTAGGTCGGGGCGCTGGCCCGACGCCGTCTGTGCAAGAGCGGCGAACACCAATACTATCGCGTGCCGGCGATCGAGACTGAGCGCATCGGCCCGCGCGAGAAACGCGGCCACCTTCTCCCATACCTCAACCCAGCGATCAAGTTTGGCCGCCGCGAGAAGCCGCGCGATCAAGGCCGGCTCGGTGGCCGCGAGCGCCGGCTCGGCCGGATCGCCCGCCCCTGCCCGCACCAGCCGCGCCAACCACCAGACCAGCAGCTCGGCGAAGGTGCGAAACTGCGCGGCCGCCTGCGGGCGGCCCAGGCGCTCGCCGAGCGCCTGGACTTGCGCGATGTCGAACCGCGGCAGCGTCGCGAACAGCGCGAGCAGCGCACGGAAGGCGTCGCCGCCACCCAGATGCGCGAGCTCGAGCGCGTGCCCGGCGCTCCCTTCGGCCAAGCGGGCGAGTACATCGGTATCGTCGGCGCCGAGCGCCGGGTAGTAGCGGCTCAAGATTCCCGCCACCGTCGCCTCGGCGAGCGGCTGCAGCGCGAGCCGCTGGCAGCGCGAGCGGATCGTCGGCAACAGGCGACCGGGCGCATGGCTCACCAGGAACAAGAGCCCGCGCGGCGGCGGTTCCTCGAGCACCTTGAGGAGCGCGTTGGCGGCATTGCGGTTCAAGTCGTCGGCGGCATCGACGATCGCGATCCGCCACCCGCCTTCGGCCGCGGTCAGGGCGAAAAACTCGGGCACGGCGCGGACGTCGTCGACCACGATTTCCTCGCGCATACGCTTGCGCTTGTCGTCGTAACCGCATTCGATCGTGAGCAGGTCCGCGTGCGATCCGGCCGCGACGCGGTGGAACACCGGGTGGCTGGGGTCGAGCGAAAGCGATTCGGGAGCAGGCGGCGCGAGATCGGCGAACAGGCCGCCGCTCGGCGCGGCCCCGGCGCCGGCCAGGACGAAGCGGGCGAAGCGATAAGCGAGCGTCGCTTTGCCGACGCCGCGCGGTCCGGACAACAGGAAGGCATGGGCGAGCCGGCCCGACCGCCAGGCGCGGAGGAGTTGGGCTTCCGCGGCTTCCTGGCCGAAAAGATCCGGGTTGGCGTGCGGCACCAGCACCGGCGGCGCCGTCGCTTCTTCGGCGGCGCTCAGCGCCCGCGCCATTAGGCCCGACCGCCGGCGAAGCGCCGGCCGAACTTACGTCGCATCGCGCGTTCGATCGCGGCGGCCACGGCATCGGCCGGCTGCGTCGCATCGATCACGCTGCAGCGCTTCGGTTCGTGGGCCGCGATCGCGAGGAATCCGGCGCGCACCCGCTCGTGAAAAGCGCGCCGACGTCGCTCGAAACGGTCGCTCGCGCCGGCGCGGCGTTTCAGGCGCCGTCGCGCCACCGCGAGCGGCAGGTCGAGAATCAGCGTGAGGTCGGGCTTGATCGCACCGACCACGAGATCGTAAAGCGCGGCGATCGGCTCCGGCCCGAGTTCGGCGCCGTACCCCTGATAGGCCATGGTCGAATCGGCAAAGCGATCGCACACGACCCAGCGCCCCGCCGCCAGCGCTGGCAGGATCACGCGATCCAAGTGCTCGCGGCGCGCGGCAAAGAACAGCAGGGTTTCGGTCAGCGGATGCCACGCCTCCGGGCCGCGGTGCATGACGATTTCCCGGATCTGCTCCCCGGTCGGCGTGCCGCCGGGTTCGCGCGTCGCGACCGCCCGCAGCCCCTGTCGTTCCAGCCATACGACCAGCCGTCGGGCTTGGGTCGACTTTCCCGCCCCCTCGCCGCCTTCGATCGTGATGAACGCCCCTCGCGCCACGCTCCCTCCGTTGCGGCCGGCGCGCCGGCTCCGTCAGCGCGCGGCGGCCCCCCACAGCAGATAGTTCACTGCGGCACTGATTCGCCCGGTCGCGCTCAACCGATCGACCGCGGCCGCGGTGTGCAGCGGTATTTCTAGGTTGACGGAGTCGGGGGCGCTGACGCTGAGCTTGGCGACCGGCTTCCCCTTTTCGATCGGCGACGCGAGCGGGCCGTCGTACACGACCGCGACCTTGAGCCCGCGGCGCGCATTCTTGGCGAGCGTAATGACGAGTTCGTCCTTGATCTGAAGCGGCACTTTGGGCGCGACGCCGAGCCAGACGTCGGCATCGGTCACGACTTCGTTGGCGGCGAACAGCTTGTAATTATCGAACTCGCGGAAGCCCCACTCGAGCAACCGTTCGGCCTCGCGCGAGCGCTCATTGACGTTGCGAAAGCCGCTCACCACGAGGATCAGGCGCCGGCCGCCGCGCGCCGCCGAAGCGACTAGGCCGTAGCCCGATTCGTCGATGTGGCCGGTCTTGAGCCCGTCGGCGCCGAGCGCCTTGTAAAGCAGCGGGTTGCGGTTGCCTTGGCGAATGTTGTTGTAAGTGAAGTCTTTCTCCGCAAAGTACCCGTAGTACTGCGGAAAGTCCTTGATCAGCCGGAGCGCAAGCGTCGCCAAGTCGCGCACCGACATGAGGTGCCCCTCTTCCGGCCAACCCGACGCGTTTTTGAGCGTCGAATTGGTCATACCAAGCTGACGCGCCTTGCGCGTCATCTCTTCGCTAAAAGCCGCTTCGGAACTGGCGAGCCCTTCGGCCACGACCACGCAAGCATCGTTCCCCGATTGCACAACGATGCCGCGAATCAAATCCTCGACCGAGACCCGGCTGTTGACGGCGACGAACATTTTGGAGCCACCCGTGCGCCACGCCCTCTGACTCACCGGCAGCGCATCGGTGAGCGCGAGCCGTCCGTCGGCCAGCTTCTCGAACAGCATGTAGAGCGTCATCAGCTTGCTCATCGACGCCGGCGGAATCGCCTGGTCGGCGTCCTTCGCGAGCAACACCGCCCCGGTTTGCGCGTCTATGAGGATCGCGTACGCGGCCGACGTTTTGGCCGGCTGCGCCGATGGCGCACCGGCCGACCACGCCAGCGAAGCGGCAACGGCGAGCGCGGCGACGAAACGGCGGGTGTGAATCATGATCGGGAATCCTTGTCGATGCGGGCGACGCCGGAACCGCGCCTGTGGTGCCAGAGCTTCATGTCATTTGCAAGGCGGGGCCGTGACGCGGCCGCGGCACGGCCTCAGTCGACGACGATGCGGGCGCCGGCGTGGCCGCTGCCGATCACCTTGGCAAGCAGGACATCGGCCTCCTCCACGCTGGCGAGCGGACCGATCCGGACGCGGTGGAAATCCTGACCGCGAACGCTGGTCTTGGAGACGCTGGCGGGGCCGAGGCCGCGCAACGAATCACTGAGCCGGGCGGCACGGTCGGCGGCCGAGAACGCGCCGGCTTGAATGAAGATGCGGGTCGCCTTGACCGGCTCGAGCTTGACCGCGGGATCGAGGCCGGCTGACGGCCTGGGCGGCGCCTGCAGCGTACCGCTCGGGGGCGCCAGTTCCTGCGCGACCACGGCGTCCCGCGGCGCCGCCGCCGCGAGCACGCTTTCTTCGGTGGTGGTCTGCGGTTTGTCAGCGACGAAGCGCCCGGACTCGGACTGCTCGACCGCCACCCGCACCCGCGCCGTCCCTTTCTCGAAGAAGCCCAGCAGCTGAGCGCCGCGGCGCGACACGTCGATGATGCGGCCGTTCACGAACGGGCCGCGGTCGTTGACGCGGAGCAGGATCGAACGGCCGTTCTCGAGATTGGTCACGCGCACCATCGAGGGCATCGGCAATGTCTGATGCGCCGCCGTGAGATCGTTCATATCGTAGGTCTCGCCGTTCGCGGTGGCCTTGCCGTGAAAATCGGGACCGTACCAGGAGGCGATGCCGGTTTCGTCGTAGTCGGGCTGTTCTTTGGGGTAGTACCAGACGCCGGCCACTTGATAGGGCTCGCCGACTTTGTAAATGCCGCCGGGACGACCCGAGGATTTCTTGGGTGGAACCACGACCGCAGTAGGCGGCGGCGAGACGTGGTTCGCGATCCGCTTCGCGGTGTGGGACCCCAACGTCACTTCGGCACATCCGCCGAGCGCAACCGCGACCGCGATGGCCGTAACGCCAAGTATGGACCGGAGAGCCCCCATTAGTTGCGCCGCCCGGAGCAGTTACCCCTCAATCTTGAATCAATCTACTCGCCGCCGATGCGGTCGGCAAGCTGTCCCGCCGAGAGGGCGAAAAAGGTCGAGCGGTTCCACTTCATGATGACGCGATAGTTATCGTAGACGAGGAAGGTCGGTCCGTTGGCCTCGGCCTCGACCAACGAGGCGTTGATCGGTCGCGCTGGCAGCGGCCCGCCCTCGCGTCGGCTGACGCCCATCGCCTGCCATTCGGCGAGCGGCTTGCTGACGCCGAGCCCGTAGTTCGCGCGGTCGACCGCGGCTGGCACCTGCACCGCACGGCCCCATGTCAGGTCATCGCGCCAGCCCGACTTCGCCAGGTAGTTCGCGGCCGAGGCGAACACGTCGACCGGCGTCGTCCAGATGTCGGCGCGGCCATCGCCATTGTAGTCGACGGCGAAGCCCAAGAACGTCGAGGGCATGAACTGCGGCTGACCCATGGCGCCGGCCCACGATCCGCGCATGTCGCGGGCGGCGATGTGGCCCTTGTCGACGATCGCCAAGGCCGCAAACAGCTCGCCGCGGAAAAAATTCGAGCGGCGACCGTCATAAGCGAGCGTCGCCAGCGCCGGAATGACGTTGAAGCCGCCGGTGATGCGACCGAAATCGGTCTCGATCCCCCACAGGGCGACGATGAAACGTGGCTGCACGCCGTATTTCTGCCCGATCTCGGCGAGCAATGTTTTGTGGGTCTTGAGCAACTCGCGGCCGCGCAACACGCGTTGATCGTTGACGACGCGCGCGAAGTACTTGGCGTAGGTGAGCGTGAATTCGGGTTGGGCGCGGTCGAGTTCGAGCACGCGCGGGATCGGCGCGACGTTCGCGAAGGACTGATCGAGCGTGCTCTGACTGATGCCGCGGCCGAGCGCCTCGGTGCGAAGCCCGGCCAACCAGGTGGCGAAATCGGTTTCGGCGGCACGGGTCGAGG
Organism: Alphaproteobacteria bacterium; assembly: GCA_016869275.1. GTDB lineage: Bacteria > Pseudomonadota > Alphaproteobacteria > SHVV01 > SHVV01 > SHVV01. The sequence goes on from VGEO01000023.1 coordinate 19,229, forward strand.
CCGCGCCAAGGTTGACGATGCCCGCGAGAGTAAGCAGCGCCGGAACGACTCGGTGAACCCAGGGACGCATCGAACGGCGCCGCTTTTGCCACATCGCGTCCCGGTCGCGCAAGCGGCCGCCGTTTACGGTGCCGGAAATAACGCGTCGGTGCGCCGCATGATCCGATAGGCGATGAGCCCGGCCCATTCGTGGACCGCGTCATCGAGCGCGCGCAGCCGCGACCCGAGCGCTCCCAAGCCGACGCCGAGGCGGGCCGACCCGAAGGTGCGGAAATCGACGGCGTAAGGGATGATATCGCTCCAGCCGGCGCCGCGGAAACAGCCGACCGCGCGCGGCATGTGGAAGGCCGACGTGACCAGCAACCACCGCTCGCCGGGGGCCGGCTTGACGAGCGCATGAACGAACCGGGCGTTCTCGACCGTGTTGCGCGCTTCGCGGTCGAAGATGACGCGCGCCGGATCGAAGCCGAGTTCGTTCAAGACCAGGCGGACATCATCGGCTTCGCGCCACGCCGACGCGGTCAGGCTCGAGCTGCCGCCGCTGAAAACGAGCTTGGCGTTCGGGTAACGGCGCGCCAGCGCGACCAACGCGGTAATCCGTTCGGCGCCCTCGTTGAGCGCCGGCTGGCGCCAATGGACCGTGAGCTCGGGCGTGGTCGCGCCGCCGAGGACGACGATGCCATCGACCGCTGCGGGCAACGGGTCGAGCGGCGGAAAACGGCGTTCGAGCGTCGCGATCAACCAGCCCCCAACCGGGACGAACGCGACCGCGACCAAGGCGACAACGACGAGCGTCACCAGCCAGCGCCCGGCCCGCCGCCAGCGGGTCCAGAGCAAGACCGCGCCGAGGACAAGCGTGAGCAACAGAAGGTTCGAGGGCTGCAGCAAGCCGCCCAACACCTTCGAGGTGATGAAGGTCATAGTCGGGTCTTAGCGCCGCGGCGCGCAGCGCTCAACGTTAATCGCTTCAGCCGTCTATCCCGGCTCGGATCAGCTTGGCGATCAACTGCAGGTCGTCGCGCGTCATCTGCCCGGAGACCGCGTAGCTCAAGCGCTCGTCGGTCCAGTAAAAAACCCCAATGTCGCCCTGGTAGGAGTGGCGGAGCGCGGTCTTTCTTTCGTTCGCGTAGCGGGCGCGAGCGTAGAGCGTGATACGACTGCCGCTCTCGTTCTCGTACATGAAAAACGCCGCCGGGGCCGAGGTGCCCGGCACCAGTCGGCCTCCGACCAATCGATACCCAGCCTCGACCAACTTGGGCGTCTTGAGCGGCTCGCCGACGCGCCGGGACAACCAGTCGACCAGATGCTCCTCGTTCTCGCCGTCGACCTCGACCGGCCGGCTGTCCTCGGGCGTATAGACCGCGTGCGCGACCGCGGCGCGCGAGGCGATGTTGGGACGCTGAGCGACATCGCCGTCTACGGCCGACTTGCTCGCCCAGCCTCCGGCGGCGCCAGCGAAGAGCAAGGCGACAGCGGCCGCGGCCCGCGCCGCCCAGGCGTGCCACGACGCCGCCCGTGGCCGCGCCATGCCGATCGGCAGCGGTTCGTCGAGCACGCGATCGTAAACCTGATGCAGCGCGCGGTTGTAGGACACGAAGTCGCGGACCCGCTCGGCCGCCTCCGGGTGATCGGCGAGATAGCGTTCGACCGCTTGCCGGCGCTCGGAATCGAGTTCGCCGTCCACGAACGCGTGGAGGTCGTCTTCGCTTACCGGGTACGTCATTACCGCTTCAATCGCCTACTTGCCTGACGCCGGCGATCAGCGGCCGCTGCGTCAGTATCGCTCTCAACTTCTCGCGTCCGCGCGACAGCCGCGACATCACGGTACCGAGCGGGATGCCGAGGACCTTGGCCGCCTCGGCGTACGTCAATTCCTCGAGTCCGACCAGCAACAGCACTTCCCGCTGCTCGGCCGGCAATTGCCGGATTGCGGCGACCACGTCGCGCAACTCGGCCGCGTTCTCCTGGTTCGGCGCGACCTGCGCGTCTCCCCCCCAGTCTTCGATCGTCACCAAGCTCGGTTGGTGCTTGTTCTTGCGCACGAAATTGGCGTAGCAGTTGTGCATGATCGTAAACATCCACGCCCGGATGTTGCTGCCCGGCTGCCACAGGTGAAATCGGCTCCATGCGCGTTCCAAACAGTCCTGAACGAGGTCGTCGGCGAGCGCGGCGTTCCCGGTCAAGGCCCGGGCGTACCGCCTGAGCTTCGGAATCTGCTCGATGATGAGCTGCTGCTTGTCCACCGCGGGCGCTCCCTGCGCGTCACTTCTCCGGTGCGGGGTGCGACGGTAGCTTCAGGAACAGCTCTTACTTTCGCATCGCCTTTGCGAGCGTGTCCAGTCCTCCAGCCTATGCATCCAACTACCAGATAAACACGCCCGAGCCGGCTTTATTCCAAGGCCTTAGCGGTCGATGCTAAAGTCGAAATAATGTCTCAACAAAGTTTCGTAATGCATTGATAAATATGTGGATATCATGAACAAGATTCTGAGCGGTTTGCGCGTGGTCGAAGGTTCGGCGTTCGTGGCGGCGCCCCTGGCCGGCATGACGCTCGCACAGCAAGGTGCCGACGTAATCCGGTTCGACCCGCTCGGAGGCGGGCTCGACTACACGCGCTGGCCGGTCGCGAACAACGGCCGGAGCCTCTACTGGGCCGGGCTCAACAAGGGCAAGCGGTCGATCGCGATCGATATCCGCAAACCGGAAGGCCGCGAACTGGTCGCCGCCTTGATCACCGCGCCGGGCCCCGATGCCGGCATCTTCCTCACCAACTTCCCGGCGACCGGGTGGCTCGCTTACGACGCGCTCAAAGCGCGCCGCGCCGACCTGATCATGCTCAACATCCTCGGCAACCGCGACGGCTCGTCCGAGGTCGATTACACCGTCAACCCATCGACCGGCCTCCCCTACATGACCGGAACGGGCGGCCGTGCTACGCCGGTCAACCACGTGTTGCCGGCCTGGGATCTGATCGCCGGCAGCCATGCCGTGATCGCGCTGCTGGCGGCCGAGCGGCATCGCCGCCGCACCGGCGAAGGGCAATTGATTCGGCTCGCGCTCTCCGACGTCGCGTTCGCGGCCATGGGGCATTTGGGCTTTATCGCCGAGGCCGAGGTGAACGGCGATCGCCGTGCCGCCTACGGCAACGATCTGTTCGGGGCGTTCGGTGCCGATTTCACGACCGCCGACGGCGAGCGAATCATGGTGGTCGCGATCACCAATCGCATGTGGGACTCGCTCGTCGCCGCCACCGCAATCGGTGCCGCCGCGGCCGCGCTCGAAACCGCACGCGGCGTCGATCTCGCCCGCGAGGGCGACCGTTTCAAGGTGCGGGACGAGCTGCGCGGCTTGATCACGCCGTGGTGCGCCGCCCGATCGCTCGCCGCGATCAAGGCCGCGCTCGATGGCGCCGGCGTCCTCTGGAGCCGTTATCAGAGCCTCGACCAGGCGCTCGCCGAGGATCCGCGTTGGTCGACCGCGAATCCGATGTTCCACGTGATCGAGCAGCCCGGGATCGGGCGTTTCCGGGTCCCCGGCTCGCCGCTCGACTTCGGCGCGGCCGAGCGTGAACCGCCACGGCGCGCGCCTCTGCTCGGCGAGCATACCGACGAGGTCTTGAGCGGCGTCCTCGGGCTGCCGGGCACTGCCATCGCCAAGCTCCACGACCAGCGCGTGGTCGCCGGACCGACCTAACCCCCGACCGCGCGCGGCGGTTGGCTGGCGATGATCCCAGGGAGCAGCGCAGCCACCAGCGGCACCACCACCGCGGCCATCAGGTAAAGCACGTTTTCGATCCCCAGTGCGGCGATCGCCGAACCGAGCGAGGGCGTCGCGATCGCGGCCGCGACCGTCGCCACGAAATAGCCGAGCGCCAGTGCCGAAGCGCGGTGCGCGCTGCTGGCATGGCTATTGATCCAGCCCAACACGATCGGGGCCGAAAGTCCGCGCGCCGCAGAAAACGAAACCAGGCCCACGGCTGCGATGGCGATGCCGGCACTGCCGCCCAGGCCGACGCCGATGGCGGCCAGGAGCGGAAACCCGGCGGTCAGGGCGCCGAGAACGAGCGACGTCGGCAGCCGCCGCCAGCGCGCGACCGATCCGGTCAGCAACGCCGCCGCCGCCGCGACCAGATGCGCGAATGCCGCGGCGGCTCCGAACCAGAACACGTCGAGGTCGAGCGAGAGCAGCACCGTCTGCTGGACGAACAGCATGGTCAGGAGGTAGGCGCCGGTCAGCGCGAGAAAGCCCGAGGTGACGCGGAGCGGCCGGTTCCTGACGAACTCGCGGACCGCGCCCATGAGGCGGGGCGTTCCGGTGGCGGCGCGCGCCTGCTCGGGCGGAAAGAGCCTGAGCGCGAACAGCCCGCCCACGCACGTCACTGCACTCGCCAGGATGGCCCACGGGATTCCCAGCACCTGGGCGATACCGCCGCCCACGGTCGGCGCGCCCGCACCGATGACGTGCCGGACGCTCGAATTGCGGCCGGTGATGTCGCGGAAATTGCGGTCGCGGTCGGGCGCTTCGAGCCGATCGTAGAGGTAGGCACTGTCGGGCCCCGTCAGGCCGCCTTCGGCGATCCCGATCGCAACGTTGCTGGCCGCGTAGATGAGCCACACCGTCGCCAGGTCGAAATCGAACAGCGTGACGGTCCCGAACAGCGCGAAATAGCCGATCGCCCGGAGCGCCATGCCGAGCGCCAGGATCGGCACCCGTCCCAACCGGTCGGCGATGGCGCCGGCCGGTACCCCGGCCGCGGCCCAGGCGAACATCTGAATGCCGAAGAACACCGCTGCGTCCTGCAGCGAAAGACCGATCGCCAGATAGAACGGCACCATGATGCCGCCGCCGAAGTGGGCGTAACGGAACATGGCGAAGCTCAGGAACGCCCGCCGCACGCGGGCGTCAGCAGGCGAGAGCTTCGGCGGCGGCACCGGGGTCGGCACCTCCGGCCCCTATTTCGTCCCGAACAGCCGATCGCCGGCATCGCCGATGCCGGGGACGATGTAGCCGTGGTCGTTCAAGTGCTCATCGACCGCGGCCGCATAGACCGGAACCTCGGGATGTTCGGTGTGAAACGTCGCGACGCCTTCGGGCGCGGCGAGCAGGCACACGAACTTGATCGCTTTGGCCCCGTCCTGTTTGAGCCGCGCTACCGCGGCCGACGCCGAATTACCGGTCGCGAGCATCGGATCGACGACGATGACGCGGCGGTCTTCGAGGTCGGAAGGTACCTTGTAATAGTACTCGACCGGCTCGAGCGTGCGTGGGTCGCGGTAGAGCCCGATATGGCCGATCCGCGCCGAAGGAATGAGCTCGATCATGCCGTCGAGGATGCCGGTGCCGGCGCGAAGGATTGAGACCAGGCAGAGCTTCTTGCCTTCGATCACCGGCGAGCGCATCGGGGCGAGCGGCGTCTCGATCTCGATGTAGGTGAGCGGCAAATCGCGCGTCACCTCATAGGCGAGGAGGGTGCCGATTTCGCGCAACAGCCGCCGGAAGCCGGCGGTCGGCTCTTCCTTGCGGCGCATCAGCGTGAGCTTGTGTTTGACCAGCGGATGGTCGACGACGATCAGGTTGGCGGGCATGGCGCTCCGAGGTGTTCCGAGGAAAGGTCGAGCTTAAAACACGGTGCCGTCGCTCGCGATGCGGATCAGCGGCGCGCCGCCGGGGCGCCGCGCCGCGGCAATCCGCCGCCCGGCCCGCCAAGTGCCGCCTTCGAGCACCTTGGCGAGCGGAAACTCCGCGGCCGTGCGGCCAAGCTTTGCGCGCACGCGATTTGCGACACGGTCGAGGCAGGCGACCGTGAGCGCGCGCCATTCGACCACGATTTCCGAGCCGACCGCGTGGACTTCTTGCAGCGCCGCCGGGGCTTGCGGCACCAGGACGCCGAGGTCGATGAAGAGCCCGCCGTTCCGATACTCCGCGAGGCCGGTCAGTCCATTCAGGTCGGAAACGGCGATACCGCCGGCTTCGAGCGGCTCGATCAAAGAATAGGCGAGCCATTGCGCGAGCTTATGAAACGGAACCAGCCCGCGGGTCGCATCGGCGGTGACGATTGCGGGATGCTCCCAAACGTCGCCCAGGGCAACGCCGTTGCGGACCGTCTGCGAGGGCCACACCCCGGCGAGCGCATTGAGGAGGACGATCAGGATCGTCGCCGCGGGCAGGACGCCGCTGGGGGCCATCACTCGGAAGAAGTCGAACAGGTTGCCGACGCGCGGTTCGGTCCCGAAAAAGGTCGGTGCCGCGGCGATCGCTCGGCCGACGCGGTTGAGGAGTTGCGCCCGCCCCTCGAGCCCGACCAGCGGGTTTTCGGCACTCACTTGAAAGGCGCGACCGAGCGTGTCTGCGTTGATGTCGTCGAGCGCGACCCGGTCGGCGCGGGCGCCGAATGCTTGGCTCTCGAACAGCCGCAGACTGGCGACGCCGAGCCCTTCGGAGCGCGAGATCAGATGGCCGCTCTCCGCCTCGCGGTAGCGCCAGGCCGGGCCGGCGCCGGCATCGAGCAGGACGCTTACGACTGCGAGGTCGAACCCGGTGCGGGCGATCTCGTCGCGCGGCAACCGACCCAGGCCGGCGCGGAGCCGAGCCCAGCGGTCGATGCCGCCGACCTCGAAATGGCGCCAACGGCTATGAAGCGGGATCTCGAGCGACGGATAGGCCGAGCGCATGGTCTCGATGACGTAGTCGGCAACCGCATCGAGGCGCGCTTCGTTGATCGAAAAATGCGCGAGGGCACCGGCGCGGCCGGCGGCGTAGATGCGTTCGCAGCGCTCGCGGACGGCGGACGCCGTCCACAGCACCGCGAAATCCTCGCTGGCGTCGGTTTCGTCCGCGTCCAACACCGGCCCTACTCGCCGAGCGGGCGGCCTTTGGCCGCCTTAAGCGCCTGGGCGTCCGGCACCTTGCCGCGCGTGAAGTAGCCGGCGCCTTTTTTCGCATCCATTTCGACCTGGGCGTCGGCCGGGATGCGGTCGGCCGGAAGCTCGATTCGCTCGCCGACCGCGATACCGGCGCGCGTGATCGCCTCGTACTTGTCGCTGCTCATCGACACCAGCCGGTCGATCCGCGCGATGCCGAGCCAATGCAATACATCCGGCATCAGCTCCTGGAAGCGGAGGTCCTGGACGCCGGCGACGCATTCGGTACGCTCGAAATAGGCGTCGGCGCGGTCGCCGCCTGGCTGACGTTTGCGGGCGTTGTAAACCAGGAACTTGGTGACTTCGCCCAAGCCGCGACCCTCTTTTCGGTTGTAGACGACGACCCCTGCCCCGCCCGCTTGCGCGGTGGCGATGCAAACCTCGATGCCGTGCGCGAGATAAGGCCGGCAGGTACAGATATCCGAGCCGAATACGTCCGAGCCGTTGCACTCGTCGTGGATGCGGCAGGCGACCGGGCGCGCCGGATCGGCGAGCGCGGCGGAATCGCCGAAGCAATAGACCGTGGCGCCGCCGATCGGCGGCAGGAACACCTCGAGGTCGGGCCGCGTCACCAGCTCCGGGAACATGCCGCCGGTCTGCTCGAACAACGACCGGCGCAGTTCGACTTCATCGACTCCGCAGCGCTTGGCGACGCCCGGCAAATGCCAGACCGGCTCGATCGCCGCTTTGGTGACCCGGACTTCGCCGCCCGGGCTCAGAATCGCGCCGTCGGCGGTGAGCCGCCCGGCTTCGATCGCGTCGGCGATCTCGGGCAGAAAAATGCGCGCGGTGGTGACGGCGATGGTCGGGCGGATATCCCACCCTTCCGCGATGCGCTCGGCGAAGGCCTCGGCCACCATGTGACCGTAGGGATCGAGCGAGACGATCGTGCCGGGATCGTGCCACTGCGGATAAGGGCCGATCTTGGCGGCCGGGGCAGTATCGGTGAGGTCGGGCTTGTGGACCGGGTTCAGGCTCCCGGCCGCGATCGCGAGCGCGCGGTAGAGCGAGTAAGCGCCGGCGTGAACGCCGATCGCGTTCCGGCGCGCGGGCTCCTGCAGCGTCGCGACGATCGGGCCGCGCTGGATCGCACTCGTCGCGCCCCATTTGATCGGCGGCGCAGCCTTGCCGGCGCGCGGATGCGAGGTGAGCGAGATGTGCCGACGCGGCGGACGGTTGGTCTTGGCGGTCACGGACCCTCGCGAAAAAGCGCGGACTGTATCGAGCAAGCCTGGCCGGGGCAAGGAAAGTAGCGCGGTATCGCCGGTGACTGCCCGTGGGCCATTGAGGATCGCAGTTATGCGGTCGGTTGGCACATCGAGGCGCCGCCCCAATTCAGCACCGTCCTTTGCGCAAAAGCGCGGACGTATCGACCCGGCTGACCGCGGTTGGTCAGGCCGTGCGTCGGCGGGAGGATCGCTTCGCCCGCTTTCGCGTCTTGGGCAGCGGCATCGGCTTCGGCCGCGCGTGACGCGGCTCGTAGACCCCGAGCTTGCCGCCGCCCGGGAGACGTAGGTGCACGAGCTTGCCCCAGGGCATGGTCTGCACGGTGCCGCAGCGGACACGCTTGCGTTTCATCGTCCGCACGAGCTGGGCAATGTCCGCGCACAGGAAATAGAACTCATGGAGGTCGTTGCGCCGGTGCGGGTGCACGGCAATTTCCGCCGGCGGCAAGCCGAAGATTAACCATCCGCCGCCGACGTCGACGTGGCTCAACTTGAATACGTCGCGGAGGAACGCGCGGTCGGCTTCGGGCTTCTTGCTGAAGACGACTGCATGCAGACCTGTGATCATGGGATGCTCCTGACGATCGGCGACGATACGTTTCCGAACAAGTGCTACTAACTCCGATACCGCCCGACGTAGCGGTCCATGCCGAGGTCGTCCGACCAGCTCCGCCGGTGGGCCTCGAGCAGGTGGGGCAGGATCTTGGCGTTGCGGGCGGCGACTTGCGCGGCGTCGCGCCTCAAGACCGGCATCACGGCCTTGAGCTCGGCTTTGAGCGCCGCTTCGTCGATGGTGGTGAGCTTCCGCTTCCACATCACGAACTCGCCGTCGACCATGACGCTCTCGACCGAGCCGCCGCCCTCGGTGAAGACGAGCTGTCGTGCGGCGCTGTTCAAGGGCAGGAACGACGACGCCGACAAGTCGAGGATCGAGAGGTCGGCCTTCATCCCGGGCTTGAGCGCGCCGATCGTATGGTCGAGCCCGGCGGTCGCGGCGCCGCCCAGCGTCGCATAACGGAGCGCATCGGCCGCCGACGGCGGCCCCGGCTCGGGATCGCTCACCGCCGCCATGCTGGCGAGGAGCTTCATCTGCTGAAACATGTTCTGGGCGTCCGAGCAGGCCGAGTTGTCGGAGCCGAGCGCGATTCGGGTGCCGGCCGCGACATACTCGCGGATCGGCGGAATGCCGCCCTTCGACTTCATGTTGGAGGCGATGTTGAGAACGACCCCGGCGCCGGCGTTGGTGATTTCGTTGATCTCATCGGGCGCAACCCAGATCGAATGGGCGAGCGTGAGCCGGCGGTTCAGGAGCCCGACTGATTTCAAGAACGCGGCGAGCGAGCCCTCGCTCTTGGTCATGAGGCGGCGCGCCGCCACCGCCTCGGCGCGCGACTGATAGAAGTGGGTGTAGACGGGAAGTCCGTGCTCGTCCGAAAAGGCGGCCACGCGCGCGAGCGAGGCCGGCGAGCACATCGCCGGGTTGGTGGGGCCGAGCGCCCAATGGAGCCGCGGATGGCGGTCCTTGTTGGCGCGGTAGGCGGCCTCGACGTTCCCCATCGGGTCGACCTTGACGCCGGACGTGTCGGCGGCGGCAACCAGCTTGTCCTGGAACTTCTTGGGGACGCATTCGCGCCAGTAGGGTACGCGGTCGAGCGCGCGCAAGTCGGCGAACTGGAGCGCGAACACGACGCGCAATCCGACCTCCGCATAGGTGTCGAGGACGAGATCGAGATGCTCCGGATCGAACGGGAGGATCGTCAGCATGTCCTGGAGCGTGGTGATCCCGTTCCGGATCGCTTCGGCCGCGGCCAGCAGCGTCCGCGCCCGCACCTCGCGCTTCGAGCGCTTCGGGTAGGACGGCGGCAGCGCATACATGAACCAGATTTCGGTCGGCAGGTTCTCGAACGAACCCCGCAGCAACACGTCGTGCGAGTGATAGTGGGCGTTGACGAAGCCCGGAATCACGAGCTTCCCCGCGGCATCGACGATCCGCGCGCCGGCCGCGCGCCGCGCCAAGCCCTTGCCGATCCGGGCGATCTTGTCGCCCTCGATCAGGATATCGGCAACCGCCGGCTGATCGGTGTCACCGTCGTGGTCGTAGACCTGCCCGCCGGCGATGACCGTTCGCTTGAGCGTCGCACGTGCCATGCGCCCCCCTCCCCGCTTCGGCCGCGACGCTAGCATACTCGCGCGGCGGGCGGGCTCCCCACCTTCGACAAAGCGGGGCCAGGACGATAGAAATGGAGCCGGGAGAACGAGCGCCTTGTACCATATCGGCATCGACGTCGGCGGCACTTTCACCGATATCGTCGTCCAGGACGCAGCCGGCCGGCTCGCCCAGGGCAAGGCTCCGTCGACCCCGGGCGATGAATTCGAGGGCGTCATCGCCGCGATCCGGCTGATGGCCGAGCGAGCCGGCGAGCCGCTCGGGCGATTTCTCGCCGACACCGCGGTCATCAATTTCGGCACCACCGTCGCTACCAACGCGATGCTCCAGCACAAGGGCGTCGCGGTGGCGATGTTGACGACCAAGGGATTCCGCGACCTGATCGAATTGCGCCGCGGCTACAAGGAAGTGCTGTTCGACATCCGACTCGAGCCGCCGCCGCCGATCGTGGCGCGCGAATGGCGGCTTCCGGTCGCGGAGCGAATCGGACGCGACGGCGAGGTCGTGTTGGCGCTCGACGAAGCCCAGGTCCGCGCCGCGCTCGCCAAAGCGAAGGCCGCTGGCATTCGCTCGGTCGCGGTCTGTTTCCTCTCGTCCTACTTGAATCCGGCGCACGAGCGGCGCGTCCGCGCGATCGCCGCCGAGGTCTATCCCGAGGCGACGGTCCATCTTTCGTCCGACGTGCTGCCCAAGGTGCGCGAGTACGAGCGCTTCTCGACCACGCTCGTCAACGCGTTCTTGAGTCCGTTACTCAAGACCTACCTCGACAAGCTGATGGCCGAGCTCCGCCGCCACGGCTTCACGCGCGAACTCTACGTCATGCAATCGAACGGCGGCGCCGCGGCGCCGGACGCGGCCGGCAATCTGGCGTGCGCAGCGCTGCTCTCGGGCCCGGCTGCAGGCGTTGCCGCCGCGAGTCGCTTGGGTCCGGCGTGCGGCCATGCCAACGTCATCGGCGTCGACATGGGCGGCACCAGCTACGACGTCGCGCTGATCCGCGACGCGACGCCCCGGACGCGGAGCGCGTCGTGGTTCAGCCGCTGGCACATCGGTCTACCGATGCTCGACATCCACACCATCGGTGCCGGCGGCGGCTCGCTCGCCTGGGTCGATCCGGGCGGCGCCCTCCGGGTCGGGCCGCAGAGCGCCGGCGCCAAGCCGGGGCCGGCGTGTTACGGCCAGGGCGGCATCGAGGCCGCGGTTACCGACGCGTTCCTGCACTTGGGTTACATCAACCCCGACTTCTTCCTCGGCGGGCGGATGAAGCTCGATCCGGCCTCGGCGCGTGCCGCGATCGAACGCGCGGTTGCGGTACCGCTCGGCATGACCATGGACGAAGCCGCGTTCTCGATCTTCCGTATCGTCAACAACAACATGTCGAACGGCATCCGCTACGTCTCGGTCGCGCAGGGCCACGACCCGCGCGACTTCGCCCTGATGTCGTTCGGCGGCGCCGGCTCGGTCACCGCCGGCATTCAGGCGCGCGATCTCGGGATAACGAAGATCCTGGTACCGCGCATGGCCGCAGTGTTGTGCGCGGCGGGCGAACTGTGGGCCGACCTGCGTCTGACCCAGATGCTCTCGACCACAGGCCGCATCGACCGGCTCGATGCCGAAGCGATCGGACGGACGCTCGACGTATTGGCCGCGCCCGAGCGCGCGCGCCTCGCCGCGCTTCCTGGTATCGCCCGTATCGATGTCGAGCGCCACGCCGAGATGCGTTACGCCGGACAGGTGCACGAGCTCTCGACGCCGATTCCGTTGCCGAACGGCGGCGGCATGGCGGCGGCGTTGACATCGACCGCCAACGCGTTCCATGACCTTCATCATCAGCTCTACGCCTTCGCCATGCGCGAGAAGCCGCTCGAAATGATCGCGGTACGTCAGGACTTGGTCGGCCGACGCACGGTCGCAATCCCGTTCGCCGACGGTACCGCGGACGGCACCGCCGAGGCGGCGGTCAAGGGCCGGCGGCGGGTGTGTTTCCCGGCCGGGACCGGGTTCCGGTGGCAGGACACGCCGATCTACGACGGCGCCGAGCTCGCGCCCGGTCACGCGATCCAAGGACCGGCCGTGATCGAGGAGGTCGACACCACGATCGTGCTCTACCCGGGCGATCGCGCGCGGCTCAACGGCTATCACGTGTTCGAGGTCGACGTCGGTGAGTGATCCCCGCGCCCTCGAGACGTCGCTCCGCGCCGCGCTCGGCGCCGCCATCACCGGCTACGAGCGCGCGCTTGGGCTGCCGTGGAGCGTGCATGCCAAGGCGGGATTGTTCACCGCGAACGGCCGTACGCTCGCGACCACCGCCGCATCGGTGGCGAGCCTTGGGACCACGGTTCGGGCGATCGCCGGTTTCTTCGCCGACGAGTGGGCGCCCGGCGATGCGGCAATCACCAACGATCAGGATAGCGGCGCGACCCACGTCGCCGAGATGACGCTGGTCCGACCGCTATGGCCGGCGGGCGGTACGAGCGGCAAGCCGGCAGTGTTCGCGGCCATCCGCGCCCACATCCCCGATTTCGGCGGCTGGCATCTGGGTGGCTACAGCCCCGAGGCGATCGATCGTTGGGCCGAGGGCGGACGGATCGTCCCGGTCAAGGTCGCCCTCGCCGGCGCCGAGCGGCGCGAGGCGGTCGAGACCTTGATGCTGAACAGTCGCACGCCCGCGCTGACGACCGCGAGCGTCCGCGCCCTGATCGCGACCGCGGCCAATCTGGCCGGCATGGCGGCACCGCTGCTCGCCGCGCCCGGATTCGCCGCCGCCCATACCGCGCTTACCGCCGGCGAGAGCGACGCGATCGCCCGCGCGCTGGCGGCGCTCAGTTTGGCCCCGCATCGCGCTAGCATCCCGATCGGGCCGCTCTGGAACGGCGCCGGCGCCGGGGCGGTCGACGCGATCGTCGAGCGCCGCAACCGGCTCCACGTCGCCCTCGCCGGCCCGCCGGTGCATGCGCTTCCGATCAACCTGACGCGACCGATGGTGGAAGATCTGGTGTTGGCCGCGATCGAGGCGGCGCTTGCGCTCCCGCCGTTCCTGACCGGCGCGCTTCGCGCCGGCGTCGATATCGCCGAGCCGGGGCCCTGCCTCCTCGATGCCGCGGTACCGACGCCGGTCGGGTTGGGCCGCGAGACGACGGGACGGGCTTTGTTCGCGGCCTTGGTGCAGGCTCTCGCCGCCGGCGGCATCGCGGCCGATGCCGATGCGCTCTGGCGTGCCTATCAGGGCCGCGCGATCGCCGCTAAGGTCGACGCTACGACCGGCCGCGTCGGCACCCGCCACGCCGGCATCATCGCCGCCACCGAAGCCGAACGCGCCCGCGCGCCATGAACGTCGTCCTGCCCCCGCTCGCCAAAGCCGATCTCATCACCGCCGAGATCGTCCGGAACTACGTCGAGACCGTGTGCGGCGAGATGAGCCGGGTGGTCGAGAACACGTCGATTTCGCCGATCTTCTCCGAGACCCACGATTATTCGGTCGGCGTCTTCTATTTCGACGGCAAGGACGTGAGCCTCCTTGCCCGCGCCCAGTCGGTGCCGACCCATATCTTTGCCGCGTACACCTCGGTCGAGGCGGTGCTCAAGGCCTACGCCGGCGACGTCAACGACGGCGACATCTTTTTTGCCTCCGACCCCTATTACGGCGGCAGCCACATTCCCGACTGGACCATCGTCTACCCGGTGTTTGTCCACGGCGTGCCTGCGTTTTTCACGTCGGTGCGTGGCCACGTCAACGATGTCGGCGGCTGCGCGCCGGGCGGCTACAACACGATCGCGCGCGACGTCTGGCAGGAAGGATTTCGCGTGCCGCCGGTGCGCCTCACCGAGCGCGGCCGCCCGGTCAAAGACCTCTGGAACCTGATCCTCTCCAACACGCGGACCAAGGACGACATAACCGGCGATCTGAACGCGATGATCGGCGGCTGCACCATCGGCGCGCGCCGGATGCAGGAATTGGCGGCGAAGTACGGGCTCGCTTTGGTCCGGCGCTGCGTCGCCTACGTGTTCGACTATAGCGAGAGCCGCCTGCGCGCCGAGATCGCGACCTGGCCGGCCGGCACCTATGTCGGCGAGGCGTTTCTCGACCATGACTACGCCGGCGGCGGCCCGGTCAAGGTGCGGGCCGCGGTCACGGTCGAAGGCGGCGATGTCCGGATCGACATGGCAGGTTCTGCGCCGCAAGTCGCGGGGTTCGTCAACTCGGTCGCGCCCAACACCATCTCCAACATTTATTCGACGCTGGTGTCGCTGTGGCCCGACGTCCCGGTCAATTCGGGCTATTTCCGCCCGTTCAAGATCGCGCTGCCGCCGCATTCGGTCGTCAATTGCGACCCGCCGGCGCCGGTCGGCCACTCGACCGTCTGCATCGGCTCCGACATCATGGAGGCGGTGATGAAGGCGTTCGAGCAGATCGTGCCCGAGCGCGTCGGCGCCGCCGACATCGATCTCTGCAACGTCCGCGTCTACGGCACCAACACGCGCACCGGCCGCTTCTTCGTCGGCTCCGACATCAACGCGACGGCGATGAGCGCGGGCGGCGCCAAGGGGGTCGATGGCTGGGGCGGCAACGCGGCGCCGTTCTGTGCGCTCCGGCTTCCCTCGCTCGAGATGTTCGAGCAGCAGTATCCTTACCGCTATTGGCAGGTCGAGTACGCGCCCGACACGGCCGCCCCCGGCGAATTCCGCGGCGCGCCCGCCCTCCACTATCGGCGCGAGATGCTGGATGACGTCGCCGCCATCGTCTATAGCCAAGGCTACGCCCACCCGATGCAGGGCTATGTCGGCGGCAAACCCGGAGCGGGAAACTTCTTCGTCTTGAACGAGGGCGACCCCCAGCGCGAAGTCAAGGTTACCGACTATTGCTACGGCGTTGCCGTGCCCAAAGGCGGGCGCATCTTCGTCCAATCGGGCGCTGGCGGCGGCTGGGGCGATCCGTTGCGGCGGAATCCCGACCGCGTCGCCGCCGACGTGCGGAGCGAATTGGTCTCGGTCGCCGCCGCCCGGCGCGACTACGGCGTCGTGATCGACGTCAGGTTAGGCGCGGTCGACCGCGCCACGACCGAGGCCGAGCGCGCCCGCCGGCGCGCGGGCGCGGCCAAGGCTGCCGAATAGCGATGCCGGCGGCGCCCGGTCGCGACCCGATCGATCTCCTGATTGCGGGCGGCGTCGTCGCCACCATGGACGAACGCCGCCGCCTGATCCGCGATGGCGCGATCGCCATCAAGGACGGGCGCATCCTCGCGATCGGCAAGGCGGCCGAGCTCGAGCCCCGTTTTGCCGCGGCCGAACGGATCGACTCGAGCGGCAAGCTGGTGCTGCCAGGCTTGATCGACGGCCACAACCACCCGGTCCATTTCCTGTCCAAGGGCATGATCGACGACATGCCGTTCCCGGCGCGCTGGCAGAACCGGGTGTGGCCCTACGAAGCCGGGCTTTCGGCCGAGGAAACCGAGGTCGCGGCGATCGGGACCATGATCGAGATGATCCGCCACGGCACTACCTGCTTCGCCGATCCCGGCACGTTCCGACCCGAGGCGGTGGCGGCGGCGGCGGCCCAGGTCGGGATTCGCGCGGTGGTCTCGCGGCTGACCTGGGACGTCCACGATCCGAGCGCGCCGGCCGAATACAACGACACCACCGAGTCGGCACTTGCCAAGGGCGAGGACTTGATCGCCCGTGTCGGCGGCAGCGCCGGCGGACGGGTGCGGGCGTGGTTCTCGCTGGTGCGCGGGGCCCACGTCACCGACGAGCTCTGCCGCCGCGTTAAAACGCGCGCCGACGGCTTGGGCGTGGGCATCCATGCCCATCTCTGCACGACCCCTGGCGAGATCGCGGCGGCGCGCGAGCGTTGGGGGGTGGCTCCGGTCGAGCGCTATCGGCGCCTCGGCGTCTTGGGTCCCAACGCCTACCTCGTGCACATGGGCTGGATCGAGGACGGCGACGTCGCCCTGCTAAAGGACGCCGACGCGTCGGTGGTTCACTGCCCGTCGGCGTCGATGTTCGGCGGTTTCGGCTGCGTTGCGCACGGCAAGTTCCCCGAGTTGGTCGAAGCCGGCGTGCGGGTCGTCCTCGGTACCGACGCGGCCGCGGTCAGCCGTTTTCTCGACATGGTTCGGGTGATGTACCTGACCGCCTGCGCTCATAAGGACGTCAAGATCGACCCGACCGTCATCGGCGCCCACAAGGCGCTCGAGATGGCGACCGTCGACGCGGCGCGGGCGCTGCTCTGGGACGGCCCCGACGGCATCGGCGTGCTGGCGCCGGGCAAGCGCGCCGATGCGATCGTCCTCGATACCGACGGCATCGAGTGGCAGCCCAACCCGCTCGCCAATCCGATCGGCAACCTGGTCTACAGCTCGAGCGGGCGGGCGGTCCGCACCGTCGTGATCGACGGACGCGTGGTGCTCCGCGATCGCCGGTTGACCACGATGGACCAGGCCGCCTATCTCGGCCGCGCCCGCGCGTTGTCTGAACGACTGATGACGCGGATCGGCGCCACCCTCGCGCCGCGCTGGCCTGTTCAATAGCTCAATATAATCAATCGGTTATGATGTGACCAAGATTCGTTCGTGGATGAATACATATTATACTAATACGTATACTACTTAGTATACGTACACTTAATCGTGCGAGACCATCTCGGGCCCGTGGACCGCCGCTATGCCGTTCGCTTGCGGAAGTAGGCGTTGAGCCGGTCGAGCGCGCCGGCGAGCACCGCCTGTTTCTTGCAGAAAGAAAACCGCGCCAAATGATTGACCTCGGCGCTGGTGTAGAACGCGCTCACCGGGACCGGCGTAACGCCCGCTTCGACCGTCAACCGCCGGCAGAGGTCGACATCACTCTCGTTGCTGCCGAGTGGGCGGAAATCGGCGTTCACGAAATAAGTACCCGCGCTCGTCAACACCTCGCACCCGAGCCGGCGCAGGCCGTCGGCGAAATAGTCGCGCTTGGCCTGCAATTCGCCGGCGAGACCGCGGTACCACGGCTCTTCGTTGTCGAGCCCGAAAGCGACCGCGCGCTGCAGGTTGGGCGGCGTCGTGAAGACGAGGAACTGGTGAGCTTTGGCGATCTTGGCCGCGAGATCGGGCGCCGCGGTGATATAGCCGACCTTCCACCCGGTCATCGAAAAGGTCTTGCCGGCCGAGCCGATGCGGGCGACGCGCTCGCGCATGCCGGGAAGCGTCAAGAGCGGTACGTGGGGGCGTTTGTCGAACACCAAGTGCTCATAGACCTCATCGCACACCGCATAAGTATCGTGACGTGCGACCAGCCTCGCGATGCGCTCGAGTTCGGCGCGGGTAAAGACCTTGCCGGTCGGGTTCATCGGCGTATTGAGCAAGAGGAGCTTGGTCTTGGCCGTAAACGCCGCTTCGAGCGCCGGCCACGGCACCTCCCACGCCGGCGGCATCAGGCGCACGAGTTTGGTCACTGCACCGGCGCGCTGGAGCATCGGCAGATAGCTGTCGTAGAGCGGCTCGAACAGCACGACTTCATCGCCCGGCTCGACCAGGCTCAAGATGCAGGCGGCCAGCGCTTCGGTCGCGCCCGAGGTCACGATCACTTCGCACGTGCCATCGACGTCGAGGCCGTAGAAGCGCTTGG
>VGEO01000024.1 GCA_016869275.1 Alphaproteobacteria bacterium
GCGGGCGGTGCCGACGAGTTCGGCCGTCCGTGCCAGAGCAACGACCTCCGCCCCCGCCGGAATCGCGCGCCTGTCGAACGCCGCCGCATTGTCGCGCGGCAGCACGAGCTTGAGCCGCGCGCGGCCGGCGAGCGCCGCGAGCTCGGCCGCGGCGGCCGCCAACTTTTCCGCGAGGTGCGACACCGGCTGCACGTGCAAGTCGGTGTCGACCGCGCCGGTGCAGCACCACGCCTCGTCGGCTGCATCCGGCGCCGGCGCAAACCGGCCCGCGGCCTTCAAGGCGTGGGCCAGGAAAACGCCGAGTTGCCAGGAATCGCCGCCGCCGATCTCGGCCGCAACGTCCAGGCGAAACGCGCCGGCCGCGAACGGCCCGAACGCGCGCTCGACCACGCCCGAAGGCGGGCGAACGAACGCGTCGTAGTCGGCGCTCACCGGCAGGACCCGCGTCGTGCGCTGCAGGCAGATCGCCGACTGCGGCGCGGTCTCGCGCTCGATCCGCTCGATCCGGGACAAGCCCTGGGTGGTGAGGATGTAAACGGCAACCGCCATGACCGCTCCGCGCCGCGATCATAGCGCAAGCCGGGTCGAGGCTTCGGTTACTTGCTACGCCGCGGTCATTTGAAGTCGAGGATGTGCGGCCGCTTGCCGAGCGCCTTGGCGAGAGCGGCCAAGCGGCGATGGACCGGGTCGCCCAGGAGTTTGCGGCCCTTGCCGTTCAGGCGCAGCACCAGCCGGTCGCCGCTCAATTCGAGCTTGGCGGCGCCGACCAGGTAGCGCGCATTGGCGGTGATGTTGTTGGCCAAGCGGATGGCGAGCCCGACCGTCCGCGCGCGCCGGACCGCGTCCTCGTCGATCAGGGCGCGATAGGGCTCGGCGACGTCGGTCTCGAGCCGGCCTTCGTAGCGGGCGTGGACGGCGAGCGACAAGAACACCCGCCCCGGGTGATCGATGCCGACGAACGGGGCGTAGATAATGTTGCGGAACGCGTACTCGGCGCGATAGTCGGGATGCGCGCGCCAGGCAATGTCGCGGACGATGCAGGCGGCGTGGCGAAGCCGCGACTCCTCCGGGTTCTCCTTGGCAAAGGCCGGGCTCAGCCATTCGTGGAGGAGGTCGGCGTCGGCGCCGCGGTTGTCGCGCTGGGCCAGCGCCCGGCACGCCGCCAGCAGCGGGTCTTCGCGCCGTTGCGCCTCCGACAAGCGGTTGTACAGCAGGCCTTCGCGCACGCCGTAGGCCGAAAACACCACTTCCTTGGGTTTGGCTACTTTGAGAAGGCATTGCAACGTCAGCGCCGTCACCGGCAGCGTCTCGACCCGGCGCCGCGGCACGTCGCGGATGCGTTCGAGCGACGCCGGGCCCATGCGCGCGACCACGCGGGTCAGCGACTCGGCGGCGTCGCGCGACATCACGTAGTTGTGGATGATGCGGAGCGGGTACTCGTTCTGGGCGATGTGGAGGCGGGCAAGCGCCCGCCAGCTGCCGCCGACCGCGTAGAAGGTACGGTTGGGGCGGTCATCGAGCCAGGCTGCGGCGCGCAACGTTTTCTCGATCGCTTCGCGCTGGTCGTCGTCGTTGGCTTTCTTGAGCCGGAGCGAACCCAGCGGAAACGTCGCCGCCCGCCCCGGACCGCCCTTGGCGAGTTCAACGATCTCGAGGCTGCCGCCGCCCAGATCGCCCATCAGCCCGTCGGCGCCCGGCGTGCCCGCGAGCACGCCCAAGGCCGAGGTCCGCGCTTCCTCCTCGCCGCTCAGGACCCGGACCTTGAGACCGCAGGTCCGCTCGACCCGCTCGACGAAGGCGCGCCCGTTCTCGGCGTCGCGCACCGCGGCGGTCGCCACCACGTCGACGATTTCGGCATCGAGCGACAGGGCAATGCCGGCGAAGCGGGCGATCGCACGCTCCGCCATGGCCACGCCCTCGACATCGAGCTTGCCGGTGTCGGCGAGCCCGCGGCCCAAGCCGCACAGGGCACGCTCGTTGAAGACCGGCGCCGGCGCGCGCGTCAAACCGTCGTAGGCGACCAGCCGAACCGAATTCGAGCCGATATCGATGACGGCGACAGGCGCGCGGCTCGCCGGCGCCGCCTGGTGGGGCGCGCCGCGAGGCGACAAGGCCATGCCCTAGCCGCCGAGCGGTACGACTTTCGGTCCGGCCGAGCGTAGGGCGCGGCCGCGACCGGAAAGGCTGGGATTGGTCATGAAGAATTCAAACGCGCTGAAGTCGGTGGATTTCGCTTCGACGCGATGATACCCGCCCTCGCTATCCATGATCCAGCTTTGCCGGGCGTCGCGGAGGTTGCTGACCATGATTTGGTCCAGCATCTGCGAGTGCACGGTCGGGTTCTCGACCGGCACCAGCACTTCGACGCGGCGATCGAAGTTGCGCGGCATCCAGTCGGCCGAGGTGAAGAAGACCTTGGCCTTGGGCGACGGCAGCCCGTGGCCGGCGCCGACGCAGAGGATGCGCGAATGCTCGAGGAAACGGCCGATCAGCGACTTGACCCGGATGTTTTCCGACATGCCCGGCACACCGGGGCGCAGGCAGCAGATGCCGCGCACGATCAGTTCGACCTTCACGCCGGCCTGCGACGCCCGATAGAGCGCCTCGATCGCCTCGGGGTCGACCAGCGAGTTCATCTTGGCCCAGATCGCGGCCGGGCGGCCGGCCTTGGCGTGTTCGATTTCGTCGGCGATCAACTTGAGCACGGTCTTGCGCAAATTGATCGGCGAGGCGGCGACTTTTTCGAAGTGATCGGGCTGCGCGTAGCCGGTCAGATAGTTGAACAGGAGTTGGGCATCGCGGCACAACGCCGGATCGGCGGTGAAGAACGAGAGGTCGGTGTAGATCTTGGCGGTGACCGGGTGGTAGTTGCCGGTGCCGAAGTGGCCGTAACAGCGGAGCTGGCCGCCTTCGCGCCGCACCACCAGCGAAACCTTGGCGTGGGTTTTGAGCTGGATGAAGCCGTAGACGACCTGGACGCCGGCACGCTCCATGTCGCGCGCCCAGCGGATGTTGGCGGCCTCGTCGAACCGGGCTTTCAATTCGACCAGCGCGGTCACCGATTTCCCGGCTTCCGCGGCGGCGATCAGCGCTTTGACGATCGGGCTGTCCTCGCTGGTGCGATAGAGCGTCTGCTTGATCGCGACGACGTCGGGATCGGCCGCGGCTTGGCGGATGAACTGGACGACGACGTCGAAGCTTTCGTAGGGGTGGTGAACCAGGATGTCCTTGAACGCGATCGTGGCGAAGCAATCGCCGCCGAAGTCGCGGATGCGCTCGGGGAAGCGGGCGATGTAGGGCGTGAACTGCAGATCGGTGCGTTCGGGCAAGATCAGTTGGCGCGTATCGACCAATCCGATCAGGCCGTCGACCACGTTGACCACCGCCTCGCCGGCTTCGAGTTTCTCGACCACGAACGCCCGCAAATGCTCCGGCATCGCCGCATCGATCTTGAGCCGGATCACCTCGCCGAGCCGGCGGCGTTTGAGGGCGCTTTCGAAATAGCGTACGAGATCGTCGGCTTCCTCTTCAACCTCGATGTCGGAGTCGCGGATGACGCGGAACAGGCCGCGGCTCAAGATCCGGTAGTTCGGGAACAGTTCCGACAGGAACAGCTCGATCGTGTCTTCGATGCTGACGAAGCGTAGCGCCTGTCCGGGCAGCCGGATGAAGCGGTCGATCTGACCGGGCACGCGGATCACGGCGTACATGTTCTTGCCATCGCGCGCGTGGGCGAGCTCGAGCACGATCGCGAAGCCGAGATTGGGAATGAACGGAAACGGATGCGCCGGATCGACTGCGAGCGGCGTCAAGACCGGAAAGATGTGCTTACGGAAATGCTCCTCGAGCCAGCCGCGCTCGGTTCCAGTGATCTCGGCCGCCCGCAGCACCGAGATGCCGGCCGTCGCGAGCTCGCCCCGCAAGCCGCGCCACGCTTCTTGCTGGCGCTGGATGAGCTTGGCGCCGGCCGCCGAGACGCGTTCGAGCTGCTCGGCCGGCGTAAGACCGTCGGGGCTCCGCTGCTGCACCCCCTCCTGGACCTGGCCGTGCAGGCCGGCCACCCGGACCATGTAGAACTCGTCTAGGTTGTTGGCCGAGATCGCCAGGAAGCGCAACCGTTCGAGCAGCGGGTAGTAACGGTTGTTCGACTCGTCGAGCACGCGCTCGTTGAACGCGAGCCACGACACCTCGCGGTTGATCAGGCGCTCGGCCCCAAGCACGGCCTCGGCCGATGCGGGCGTGCTGACGAGGACGGGTCGCTTGCGGGTTGCCACGCAGAACCTACGAAATATCCATTAGTGCCAATACTATATCAGATTATTTTAAGATTTTGTTACAGCCGCGGTCAAACCGGCCACCAAACTCTAGAGATCGGGCCGGGCGGGATCGCTTTCAAGCACCGTCCGAGCTAGGGCGACCGAGGCCGCCCGTTTCGCGCCGAGCGCGGCGCGGTCGAGCGCGGCGACAAAAGCCTGGGCGGCGCCGAACGAGCGTTCGATGCGGGCGGCGGCATAGCGCAATACCTCCTCGCCGACGGCCACTTGGCGATCGGTGAATTGTTTGCGCATCACCGCCATCAAGAGCGCGTCATCGGGCGCGGCCAATTCGACCGTCGCGAACGTCGCCACCCGCGACGCCAGATCCGGAAGTCCGGCCCAGACGGCGGGCCGGTCGCGAGCCGCAATCAAGACCGTACGCCCGCCAGCGCGCACGCGGTTATAGAGGTGAAAAAGCTGGGTCGCGGCCGCCGGCGCCAGCGAACCTTCGATCCCATCGACCGCTACCGCCGGCGCGTTGGCGAGCGCCGCGAGATCGGCCTCGGGCAGCGCCGCCAGCTCGATGCGCACGGCCGCCGATCGCGCCCGCCACACTTCGACCAGGTGAGTCTTGCCGCTGCCGGGCGGCCCATAGACCGCGAGCCCGCCGCCGGGCCACTCGGGCCAGCGGTCGAGCCAGGCGATCGCCGCCGCATTGGCGTCGCCCACGAAAAAATCCTCGCGGCCGAGCGCGATCCGATGCGGGAGTTCCAGCGGAATTTGGCGCAATGCGCTACTCGGCTGGCTCGGGCGAGCTCGCCGCGCTCAGCCAGCGCCGGAGATAGCCGATGCCCGAGGCGACCGTCGTCGCCGCGACGACATAGACGCCGCCCGCGACCACCGGCCCAATTGCAAGCCCGAGCCCGGCCTCGGCGAGCGCCAGTCCGGCGAGCGCGATTTGGGCGGCGGTGTTGGCCTTGCTCAGGGGCGTCGGTTTGATCGCCTTGGTGCGGCCGAGAACGTTCCACAGGATGACGCCGCCGACGATCAGGAAGTCACGGGTCACGACCAGGAGCGCCAGCCACACCGGGATCTTGCCTTGCACCGCCAAGGTCAGGAACGTGCCGACCAGAAGCGCTTTGTCGGCGAGCGGATCGAGGTAGTGGCCGAGCTCGGTCGCGACGTTGAAACGCTTGGCGATGAAGCCGTCGAGCGCATCGGACACGCCGGCGGCGACGAACAGCCAGAACGCTGCGGTCCAGTAGTTCGACATGATCAGCCAGATGGCGACCGGCACCGCCAGCAGGCGCCCGAGCGAGATGGCGTTCGGGATATTCATGGCACGCGCTGCAACGACCAGAAGCCGCCGACCTCGGCCAGGCGCAGGCTGCTCTGCGACAGGGCCAACGCCAAGTGCTCGATCTCGCCCCAATAGTGGAGCGTCACCTGGACGTGCTTGGTCGTCACCGCGGTCACGTCGATCCGCTGAATCAAGCTCTGCGCGTCGAGCCGGCTGCGCACGTCGAGCCACTGACCGATGTCATTGGCCGGTATGCGTACCGACAGCCGGCGTTCCTGCTCGAAGCGGATCAAGGTGTCGCGTTTCCAGCCTTCCTCGATCAACGCCACCGCGCGAACGATCGCGCGATTGATGAGATCGGTCTCGCTGCCCCGGGTCCGGCTGGCATAGCTCTCGACCACGACCTGGGGGCCGGCGGCGCCATAGCGGCGGAAGCTGACCTGCAGGCGCTCGGCACTGGCGCCGAGATCGACCTCGAGATCGGCAAAAGCCACCAGAACGTCGGTGGCGCCATAGATGCCGGCGATCGCGTTCAAACGGGCGCGCTCGCCTTCGAGCGCCTGGGTGGCACTGATCGCGGTGATATCGCTGGCACGTCCGCTCGGTATGACAAGCGGGACCGGCGCATCGCGATCGAGCTTGATCGCCGCCCACGCCGCGCGCCACGGATTGGGATCGTCCCACAAGGTCAAGGCACCGGCTGCCCGATATACCGGCAGGACCAAGAGCGGTCGGCTCAGCGTCTCGCTGAACGGAATCGCGTTCTTTTTCAGGAGGTCGCGAACCGCCGTTTTATTGAACCTAACGTTCAAAGTCGCGATGTAACGTGTTGGAGATGTTCGTTCTTTATCGACTTCTATTCCCTGAACCACGAGCGTGAGGTCATCGACCCTAGGCAGCCGCCCATGATCGGCGGCAAGCGTCAGGCGGCGCAGCAGCCGGTTGAAGGCGCGCCGCTGTCCGTCGGCCAGCGCGATGTCGCGCGCTTGGGCCGCCGTCATCGCGCTCGCGTCGACGTCGACGTCACCGACGGCGTAAGGGTCGGCCGCGAGCGCCGGGGCCTGGGCGCGCGCCGGGACGGCGAGGACGAAAGTCGCGAGTACGATCAGCGACAGCCGCGCAGTCCACAGGAGCATTACAAATCCGATAGTCATCCAGTATGGTGACGCGCCGCCGCGCGGGCGGGGAGTTGGCGTATGGGTCCGAGGCCCGGCCACAGATATACCTATAAAGATTCCGGTGTCGATATCGACGCGGGCGACGCGCTGGTCGATCGAATTGCCCCGCTGGCGCGCATGACGCGTCGACCGGGGGCGGATGCGTCGCTCGGCGGGTTCGGTGCCTTTTTCGACCCTAAAGCGGCCGGGTACCGCGACCCGCTCCTGGTCGCCACCACCGACGGCGTCGGCACCAAGCTCAAAATCGCGATTGCCGCCGACCGCCATGACACCGTCGGCATTGATCTCGTCGCCATGTGCGTCAACGACCTCGCGGTTCAAGGCGCCGAGCCTTTGATCTTCCTCGATTATATGGCGTTCGGCCGGTTACCGGTGGGCCAAGCCGCGACTATCGTCGAGGGGGTCGTCAAGGGCTGCAAGGAGGCGGGTTGCGCCCTGATCGGCGGCGAAACCGCCGAACTTCCCGGGATGTACGCACCGGGCGATTACGACCTCGCCGGCTTCTCGGTGGGCGCGGTCGAGCGCAACCAGGTCGTGACCGGAAGCACCGTAACGCCGGGCGACGTCGTCCTCGGCCTCCCGTCATCGGGCATTCATTCGAACGGTTATTCGCTGGTCCGCCGCCTGGTCGAGGTGAGCGGCCTCCCCTACTCGACGCCGGCGCCGTTCGCTCGCCAACGCAGCCTGGGCGAAGCGCTGCTCGAACCGACCCGCATCTACGTCAAAGCCTGCCTCGCGCTGACCCGGGCGCGGCTCGCCAAGGGCTTCGCTCACATCACTGGCGGCGGGCTGATCGAGAACATCCCGCGCGTGCTGCCAAGCGGCGTGGCCGCCGCGCTCGATGCCCGCGCGTGGCCGTTGCCGCCGGTGTTCGCGTGGCTGAAGACGATCGGTAACGTCGCCGACGGCGAGCTCGCCCGCACGTTCAATTGCGGGATCGGCATGGTCACCATCGTCGCCGCCGGCGATGAGCGCGCCGCGCTCGACGCATTGGCCGCGGCCGGCGAACGGCCGGTTGCGATCGGCCGCATCGTCGCCGATGGCGCGCCCGAGCCGCGTGTGATCCTCGGTGGCACGGAGGCGGCGTGGCGCGGTTGAAGGTCGGCGTCCTCATCTCCGGGCGCGGCAGCAACCTTCAAGCGCTGATCGACGCCGCAGCCGACCCGGCTTATCCTGCCGAAATCGCGCTCGTTGTTTCGAATGTCGCCGGCGTGCAGGGGCTCGACCGCGCGGGCCGCGCCGGCATTCCGACCGCGGTCATCGGCCACAAGGGTTTTCCCGATCGCCCGAGTTTCGAAGCGGCCCTCACGACCGCGCTCCGCTCGGCCGGGGTCGCGTTCGTGTGCCTGGCCGGGTTCATGCGGGTCTTGACCGCGACCTTCGTCGAGGCTTGGCGCGATCGTCTGATCAACATCCACCCGTCGCTGCTGCCGGCGTTCCCCGGGCTCCACACCCATGAGCGCGCGATCGCCGCCGGCGTCCGCTTCGGCGGCTGCACCGTCCACTATGTGCGGGCCGATGTCGATGCCGGCCCGATCATCGTGCAGGCGGCGGTACCGATTGCGCCCAACGACACCGCCGAGACGCTGGCGGCGCGGGTGCTCGAGGCCGAGCACCGCGCGTTTCCGCTCGCCCTCCGGCTGATCGCCGAGGGCCGCGCCCGGGTCGTCGGCGATTCCGTCCGCATCGCCGGCGCCGTGGCACCGGCGGGTTTCGCGCTCAATCCGCCGGGCTAGCCGACGATTTCCGATTCGCTGAAGAAGAACGCGATTTCGGTCTTCGCATTTTCGACCGAATCGGAGCCGTGCACCGAGTTGGCCTCGATCGACTCGGCGAAGTCCTTGCGGATCGTGCCGGGCGCGGCGTTGGCCGGGTTGGTGGCCCCCATGATCTCGCGGTTCTTGGCGACCGCACTCTCGCCTTCGAGCACCTGCACGACGACCGGGCCGCTGGTCATGAAATCGCAAAGGCCGCGGAAGAACGGCCGTTCGCGGTGGACGCCGTAGAACCGTTCGGCTTGATCCTTGGAGAGGCGCAGCCGGCGCTGGGCGACGATGCGAAGCCCGGCGTCCTCGAAGCGCGCGTTGATCTTGCCGGTCAGATTGCGCCGCGTCGCATCGGGTTTGATGATCGAGAGCGTCCGTTCCTTCGCCATTGTCGAGCCACACGTTAGAGGGTGAAAGGGCGCGCCGGGTTATAGGGAGAACCCTCGGCCTTCGCAAGCGCGCGGGCGTCGCGTCGGCCACGCAGGGCAGCGGCGACCCGTGCTACGCTGTCGGCCTCTCACGAAGAGGCCGCCATGACTTCACTCCACGTCACGCTGCCGACCGCCGCGATCCTGGCCCTTATCCTGGTGTGGCTCTCGGCCACGGTCTCGCGCGAGCGGTTTCGCGCCAAGGTCAGCATCGGTGACGGCAGCGACCGCCCGCCGCGTGACGGCGAGGCACCGACCCGGCGCTTGCCGATCGCGATCCGGTCGCAAGCCAACTTCGCCGAGTACGTGCCGTTCAGCTTGATATTGCTCGGGCTGATCGAAAGCCGGGGCGGACACCCCTGGTTCCTCTGGGTCTTCGCCGTTGCGCTCGTACTCTGCCGCCTCGCGCACCCGATCGGCATGCGGATGAAAGCGCCGAACCCGGTGCGCGCCGGCAGCATCACCGTGCAATGGCTGCTCCTCATCGCCGGCGCGCTCTATGGCCTCTGGCTTTATTCCGCCTGAGCCGCGTCCGGCCGCACTGATCGCCGGCGCGTCGGCCGGGATCGGGCGCGAACTCGCGCGCGAGCAGGCGCTCGCCGCCGTCAACGTGGGCGCGCTCGCCGCCCTCACCCGCCTGTTCCTGCCGGCCATGCTGGCGCGCGGATGGGCCGCATCCTCAACGTCGCCTCGACCGCGGCATTCCAGCCGGCGGGGCCGTTCATGGCGAGCTATTACGCGCGCAAAGGCGCGCAACGCGACCTAGAAGACATCCGCCGTTACGTCGCCGAGAGCGCTTCGATCGCACGAGCCGATTCCGCGCTCGATCGCTTGCTCGAGACGGTGTACAGCTTATCGGCCTACGCCGAACGCGAATCAATCCCGCGCGAGCTGCGGTCGCTCGGGGTTCAGGCTTATTGCGAACTGGTCGTTGGACCGTAGCGGATCATCGACCGCGCGCTCGGACGCCGGGTCGTCGTCTATGTCATTGCTGACGGACGGCGCGACATGCAGGCCCTGCTCCTGCGCCGCTTAGTTGGGCGGTAGAGCGCCCGCGCTAGCCCTTCTGCTCCCAGCGGCCCTCGGCCGACTGCTGCCAGTAGGTCGCCTTGTGGCCGCCGCCCTTGAGCCGGCTCCAACGCTCGCGCGCCGCCGCGACCGCGGTTGGATCGTTGCCGTCGAACACGCAGAGGCAGCGCTCGAACGGGGCTATGTCGGCGTAGTCGGCGCCGTCGACCAGGACGAGCACGGCGGCGTTGTTCGGATTCTCGTCGCCGGCCGTGAGGTAGATCGGCTGCTCGGCGGAATGGCCGTCGGCGGCGGTGCCGTGGGCCAGGAACGAGTCCGGATCGTAGGTCCAAAGCGTCGTGTTCAAGGCCTCGACCCGCTCGGGCGAGCCGGCCCGCACCAGCGCGCGGTAGCCGCGCTCGACCGCTTTCTCGAGCAGTTTCGGCAGCACGCGTTCGAGCGGCGCGTGCTCGAGATGGTAGAACGCGACCTCGGTCATCGCCGGCTTCAGGACGCTATTTCTTGGCGCCGCCCCGCTCGTAGTGGTCGGCGACAAGCCGATCGAGCAGCCTGACGCCGAAGCCCGAGCCGCCCTTGGGCACGGTCGGCTGGTTCTTGTAGCACCAGGTGGTCCCGGCGATGTCGAGGTGCGCCCATGGCCCGTCGTTGACGAAGTGCTTGAGGAAGAGCGCGGCCGAGATGCTGCCGGCCCAGCGGTCGCCAACATTCTTGATGTCGGCGATCGGCGACTTGATATCTTGCTCGTAGGAATCGTGGAGCGGCATGCGCCACAGCCGCTCGCCGGTCGCGAGCCCGGCTTCGAGCAGCCAGTCGGCCAAGCGGTCGTTGTTGGCGAACAGGCCGGCGTGATTGTGGCCGAGCGCGACGATGATGGCGCCGGTCAGCGTCGCCAAGTCGATCATCACCTTCGGCTTGAAACGTTGCTGGATGTGCCAGAGCACGTCGGCCAGCACCAAGCGGCCTTCGGCGTCGGTGTTGATGACCTCGATCGTTTTGCCCGACATCGCCTTGACGACGTCGCCCGGTCGTTGCGCGGTCGAGGACGGCATGTTCTCGACCAAGCCGAGCGCGGCGACGACGTTGACCTTGGCCTTGCGGCCGGCGAGCGCGCGCATCAAGCCGGTGACGACGCCGGCGCCGCCCATGTCCCACTTCATTTCTTCCATCCCGGCCGCGGGCTTGATCGAGATGCCGCCGGTATCGAAGGTGACGCCCTTGCCGATGAAGGCGATCGGCTTGTCGTCGGCCTTGGCGCCGCCGTTCCAGCGCATGATGACGACGCGCGGTTCGTTGGCCGACCCTTGGGCGACGCCGATCAACGCGCGCATGCCGAGCTTCTTGATTTGCGCGAGGTCGAGGACCTCGACTTTTACGCCGATGTCCTTCAGTTCTTCGCAGCGCGCGGCGAAGCTCGCCGGATAGAGCACGTTGGCGGGCTCCGACACCAGGTTGCGCGTGAGTTCGACGCCTTCGGCCACCTCGGCGAGCCGTTCGTACGCGCGCGCCGCGGCGGCCGCGTTCTTGGCGTAAACGCCGAGCCGTTTGACCGAGGGCTTCTTTTCCGGTTTCTCGTCGGTCAGATACCGATCGAAGCGATAGCCACCGAGCCGCGCGCCGAACGCGACCTCGGCTGCCATCGTCGGGGTCTTGAGTTTGCAACGCGGCAGGGCGTCGACCGCGATCACGACGTCGCTGTCGCCGGTTCCGCTGACGCGCTGCACGACGTTGCCGCCGGCATTCTCGAGCGCGAGCGCATCGATGACCTTGGGGTCGCCGAGCCCGTAGAGCACGATCCGCGACAGGTTGAGTCCGGCCGGCGCCACCAGTTCGAGCACCTGATCCTTTTCGCCCGTGAAGCGCCCGACCTTGAGCGCGCGCGTGATCGCGCCCTGCGTCTGCTGATCGATCAATTTGGCCGTCGAACTCAGGGTCTTGTCTTTCGTGACCGCGACCGCGAGAGCTCCGCTCTTGGGCAGCGATTCCGGGAATTCGATCTTCATGCGGGATCCGATGGCTAGGAAGGCGGTGGGTGACGCGCCGGTCGACGCGGTCCGCGCGGACCGCGGGCGCTCGAACGGCGGAGCGCACTGTACAGCAACCCCACCGGTCTGGCTAATATAGCGGTCATGAGCGGCGTCAAACGCTACATCCTGTGGCAGATGGTGGGCCCCTTCGTTTTTGCCACGGCAGCGCTGACCGGCGTCGCGTGGCTGACGCAGAGCCTGCGGTTCCTCGATCTTATCATCAATCGCGGCCTATCGGCCGCGATGTTCTTTTATCTGACCGCGCTCCTGCTGCCCAAGATCCTGGTCCTCGTCATCCCGTTCGCGTTCCTGTTCGCCGCGCTCTATACCTTCAACCGTTTGAAGAACGAGAGCGAACTCGTGGTGATGCGGGCGGCGGGCTTGAGCCCGGTCGCGTTGGCGGCCCCCGCGGTCGTCTTGAGCGCGGTTGTGGCCCTGGTCGGCTATGGGCTTGGGCTTTACGTTGCGCCGGCGAGTTACCGCACGTTCAAGGATCTGCAGTCCGAAGTCCGCACCCAATACGTGTCGGCGCTGGTGCAAGAGGGAAGCTTCAACACGCTCTATCGCGGTTTGACGATTTACGTCCGCGGCCGCGAACCGTCGGGCGATCTGCTCGGCATCCTGGTCCACGATGCGCGCGACGCCAAACGCTCGATCACGATGATGGCCGAGCGCGGCGTCATGCTGCACACCGGCGAGGGCCCGCGCTTCGTCATGGTCCAGGGCAACCGGCAAGAACGCGACACCGCGAGCGGCCAGGTCTCGATGCTCTACTTCGATCGCTATACGCTCGACCTCGGCCGCATTACGAGCGCTGCGCCCAACCGCTGGCGCGAGGCGGGCGAGCGTTTTCTGCCCGAACTGCTCGCGCCGGGAAACGACCGCGACGATCTCAACAACCGCGGCAAGTTCCTGGCCGAGGCGCACCATCGCCTGGCTTCGCCGTTGACCGCGATCGTGTTCGCCCTGATCGCCGCCGCCTGCTACCTCACCGGGCCCTACGACCGGCGCTCGGACTGGCGCCGGGTCGGCACCGCCATCGTCGCCGCCCTGGTGGTCGAGGCCACCAGCCTCGGCCTCACCTCGGTCGTCAGCAAAGCGCCCTCGTTCATTCCGCTGATGTACCTGAACGCGCTGATCCCGAGCCTTATCTGTCTTTACCTGCTGCTCGAGCGCGGACGTTTACGCACGTCCGCCGGCGCGAGCGCCGTGCGCTGATGCGGCTATCGCCGACTTTTCTCGCTTATTTCGGGCTCCAGTTCCTTGCCGGAATCGGATTGGCGCTCTTGGTGTTGTCGGCGCTGGTGTTCGTGATCGATTTAGTCGAACTGCTCCGCCGCGCCTCCGGTCGCGAGTCCGCCGGTATCGACGTGGTGTTCGCGATGGCGGCGTTGCGGCTGCCGTTCCTGGTGCAGAAGGTGATGCCGTTCGCGACGCTGTTCGGCGCGATGTACGCGCTGTTGAAGCTCACCCGTACCCAGGAACTCGTGGTCGCGCGCGCCGCTGGCGTTTCGGTGTGGCAGTTTCTGATGCCCGGGCTCTTGATCGCCGCCGTCGCCGGCATCTTCACCGTCGGCGCCTTCAATCCGATCGCGTCGGTGATGATGGCGCGTTACGAGCAGCTCGAGGCGCGTTACCTCGAAGGCCGCCCGAGCCTGCTCGCGGTATCGTCGAGCGGCTTGTGGCTGCGCCAGGCCGACGAGCGCGGCCAATCGGTTCTCCATGCCGACGCGGTCTCGGCCGAGGGTACCGAGCTCGACCGCGTCACCGTCTACCTCTACGAGGGCGCCGACCGGTTCTTACGCCGGCTCGACGCCACCGCGGCCCGACTCGATGCCGGGTTCTGGGAGCTCAAGGACGTGCTCGTCACCAACCTCGACGGCAGCGTCGATCGGTCGGCGCGACTCGTATTGCCGACCAGCATGACGCCGACCCAGATCCAGGAGAGCTTCGCCTCGCCGGAAACTATGTCGTTCTGGGCGTTGCCCGCATTTATCGGCATGCTCGAGGACGCCGGCTTTACCGCGCGCCGTCACCGGCTGCATTGGCATTCGCTGCTGGCGACGCCGCTCCTGCTCTGCGCCATGTTGTTGATCGCGGCGACCTTCACCTTGCGGCTGACCCGTAGCGGCGGCGTCGGCACGTTGGCGAGCGGTGGCGTCCTCGCCGGCTTCGTCCTGTTTTTCCTCTCCGACCTCGTGCTTGCGCTCGGCCTTTCGAGCGCGATCCCGGTGGCGCTCGCGGCCTGGACCCCGGCCGGCGTCTGCAGCCTGCTCGGAATCGCCATGTTGATGCACCTCGAAGACGGCTAGATGCGGCGCGCCGCGATCCTGACCGCGACGCTGCTGGTCGCCCTGGCCGCCGTCGCGGCACCGCACGCCGCCGAAATACAACCGCTCGGCGAGCAGGTTCTGCTCCAAGCCGACACGGTCACCTACGACCAGGACAACAGGATCGTCGTCGCCCGCGGCAACGTCGAAATTTCCTCGGGCGAGCGCGTCTTGGTCGCCGACGAGGTCGTTTACGACGAGCGGGCCGACAAAGTCGCGGCGCGCGGCAACGTCGCGGTGCTGGAGCCCTCAGGGAACGTCATTTTCGCCGACGGGATCGAGCTCACCCGCGACCTCCGCGCGGGCTTCATCGACGGGTTTCGCGCCCTGCTCGCCGATCAGACCAAGATCGCCGCGGTCTCGGGCGAGCGCCGCGACGGCAACATCACCGAGATGTCGCGCGGCGTGTTCTCGGCCTGCGAGCTTTGTCCGACCGATCGTACCCGTGCGCCGCTGTGGCAGTTCAAGGCGGTGCGCGTCATCCACGACGAGCAAAAACAGCGGATCGAGTACCAGGACGTGATCCTCGAGTTCTTCGGCATTCCGGTCGCCTACACGCCCTATTTTTCGCACCCCGATCCGCGGGTGACGCGCAAGAGCGGCTTCTTGGCGCCCGAGTACGGCTCGTCCAGTGCGCTCGGCCAAACCCTGCAGATTCCCTACTTTTTCAACCTGGCCCCGCATCGCGACTTCACCCTAGCGCCGATTTTCACGACCAAGGAAGGCGTCGTCGCGTTCGGCGAGTACCGCGAGCGCACCGCCGCGGGCCGCTTCGACGTCAAAGCCTCGATTACCCAGGTCGACGAGCGCAATCCGCGCAACGTCAAGACCGGCGATCGCGAAATCCGCGGCCACATCTTGAGCCAAGGCCGGTTCGATCCGAACCCGACCTGGCGTTGGGGGTTCGACGTCAACCGCTCGACCGACGACACCTATTTGCGCCGCTACGACTTCGGCAATTTCGACTCGCTCACGACCCGGCTGTACGTCGACGGATTTCGCCGCCGCAACTCGATGTCGGCCAACGCCTATGCCTTCCAGGGGCTCCGCGTCGACGACGATCCGAGTCGGACCGCGGTCATTCCGACCTTGTTCGATTACAACCTGATAAGCGAGCCCGGGCGCTACGGCGACACGTTCCTGTTCGACGCCAATCTACTGCTGCTGACGCGCGACGAGGGGCCGGCCAGCAACCGATTGTCGCTCAACGGCGGATGGCGGCTCCCCTATATCGGGCGCGACGGCTCCGTCTACACCATGACCGCGAGCCTGCGCGGCGACGGCTACATCGTCGACGACGTTCCGACGAGCTCGAACGCCCGCCAGGCGGTCGCCGATGGCGGCACCGGCCGCATCCTGCCGCAACTCGCGCTCGAATGGCGCTATCCAATGATCCGCGACGACGGTTCGGTCCGCCAGACCATCGAGCCGATCGTGCTCGGCGTGGTGTCGCCCTATGGCGGCAACCCCAACGACATCCCCAACGAGGACAGTCTGGCGTTCCAGTTCGACGCAACCAATCTCTTGACCGCGAGCCGTTTCCCCGGTCTCGACCGCGTCGAATCGGGGCCGCGGGTCAATTACGGCGTTCGCGTCGGCGTCTACAGCGATGCCGGAGGCTACGGAACGCTCTTGATCGGGCAAAGCCTCCGCACCCAGGAAGACGACACGTTCGCCGACAAGACCGGGCTCGAAGACCGCCGTTCCGACTATGTGAGCCATCTCTATTTCGTCCCGTCCGAGTTCATCGATTTCACCAACCGGCTCCGCCTCGATCGCGACACTTTCTCGATCCGCCGCAACGAGATCGTGTTGAGCGCCGGACCGCGCGCGATCCGGGTCGATGCCAGCTATGTCGCGCTGTCGCGCGAACTCACCACCGACGAACTGGTCGGCCGCCAGGAAGTCGGCGTGCAGACTCGCCTCCAGATCACCCCGTTCTGGTCGCTCGCCGCGCGCACTCGCCAGGACATCAGCGACGACCGCGAGACGCTGAGCTACGCCGCGGCGCTCGAATACATGGACGAGTGCTTCGATTTCATCCTGACGGCGGCCCGCAGCTTTTTCCGCGACCGCGACATCGAGCCGTCGAGTTCGATTAAGGTCCGAATCCGGCTCAAGCACATCGGATAGGTTTTCTTCAACCGAGCGCCGGAGTTCTTTATAATCGTACCGCCGCTGGAACGCCGTTCATTCACCGTGACCATGGTTCGAGGATTTCTCGCTCGCGTTTGCGTCGGCGCCGTGCTGGCCGCCATGCCGGCCGTCGCCCACGCCCAAGAGCTGCTGTCGATCGCCGCCGTCGTCAACGACGAAATCATCTCCGGCTACGACCTCGACCAGAGCATCCGGCTGTTCATGACAACCACGCGGCTGACCGATACGCCGGCCAATCGCCGGCGCTTGCGCTCGCAGGTGCTCAACAAGCTGATCGAGGAGCGGCTGCAGTTCCAGGAAGCCAAACGG
Source organism: Alphaproteobacteria bacterium (assembly GCA_016869275.1). Taxonomy (GTDB): domain Bacteria; phylum Pseudomonadota; class Alphaproteobacteria; order SHVV01; family SHVV01; genus SHVV01. The sequence continues at coordinate 16,778 of VGEO01000024.1, forward strand.
CTCAAAACCGCCGTCAACGAAGAGGACATGGACCGCGGCCTGCGCGTGCTCGAGCGCCAAAACAACATGCGCCCGGGCGACCTCAAGAATTTTCTCGCTTCGAAGAACGTCGACTTCGAGGTGTTCCGGACCCAGCTTCGCTCGGAGATCGCCTGGAATAAGCTGGTCCTGCGCCGGCTACAACCGACGATCTCGATCGGCGAAGAAGAGATCGACGACGCCATGCGGCGCATCGAAGAAGACGTCACCGGCGGCGCCTACCTGCTGTCGGAGATTTTCCTGCCGTTCGACAGCCAGGACCAGGAGAACGATGCGATCGAACTCGCGCGCCGGGTGTTGGGTCATTTGAAAGACGGTGCGCAGTTCGCGGACCTCGCGCGCCAGTACTCGCAGGGCGTCACCGCCTATACCGGCGGCGATGTCGGTTGGATCCAACCGTCGCAGATGCCGCCGCCGGTCAGCCAGGCGTTGTCGACGCTCAAGCGCCGTCAAGTCTCGGAGCCGATCCGAACCGACGCCGGTTACTATCTGATCCTGGTACGCGACACCCGCGCGTTCGACGGCGAGGGCGCCGACGACAAGGCTCAACTCGACTTGAAGCAGATCGTGGTACCGATCGCGGAAACCGCGAGCGCGAGCGAACGCGAAGCCAAACGCCGTGAAGCGGAAACGATCAGCGCTAAGGTCAACGGCTGCGCGACCGCCGACGAGCTCGCCAAACCCTTGAATTCACTGACGTCGGGCGATCTCGGCACTATCGCCCTCACCGATCTCCCCGGCGAGATCCGGAGCGCGGTCGCGACCCTGGCGATCGGCCGCGGCTCGGCGCCGGTCGCCCGGCCGGGCGGCATCCACGTGTTCGTGGTATGCCGCCGCGACGAACTGAAGGCCGCGCTGCCGACCCGCGACGACATCGCCCGCTCGCTCACCAATACGCGCCTCGCCTTGATGGCCCGCCGCTACCTTCGCGACCTTCGCCGCGACGCCGTTATCGAAATCCGCTGATGCCGGACCGCCCGCCGTCCGCGCTCGCCGTGACCATGGGCGAGCCCGCGGGTATCGGCCCCGAATTGGCGCTGGCAGCGTGGGCGGCGCGCGCGAACGGGGTGCCGCCGTTCCTGTTGATCGCCGATCCCGACCATATCGCGGCGTTGGCGCGGCGCTTGGGCCGCACGGTCCCGCTCGCAACCGTCGGCGACGGCCGCGACGCCCAGCGCGTGTTCGCGACGGCGCTGCCGATTAGACCGATCGCACTCGCCGCGCACCCGATTCCCGGCCGGCCCGCCGCCGACAACGCGCGCGCGGTCATCGCGGCGATCGATCTCGGCGTCGAACTCGTGCGCCGGGGCGAGGCCGACGCGCTCGTCACCAATCCGATCGACAAAGCCGTGTTGATGGCGTCCGGTTTCGCCCACGCCGGCCACACCGAGTATCTGGGCGAGCGCGCCGGCGTCGCGCATCCGGTGATGATGCTCGCGTGCGCTGCCCTCAAGGTCGTCCCGGTTACAACTCATCGATCGTTGCGTGCGGCGATCGCCGACCTGACCGTCGAGCGGATCGTCGCCGCCGGCCGAATCGCCGCCCAGGCGCTCGCGCGCGATTTCGCGGTGCCGCGGCCCCGCCTCGCCATCGCCGGTCTCAACCCCCACGCCGGCGAGCACGGCAACATCGGCGACGAAGAGGTGCGAATCATCGCCCCGGCAATCGCCGCGCTCCGCGCCGACGGGATCGACGCGAACGGCCCGGCGCCGGCCGACACGCTCTTTCACCCGGCCGCGCGGGCGCGTTACGACGCCGCGCTCTGCATGTATCACGACCAGGCGCTGATCCCGATCAAGACCATCGACTTCGAGCGCGCCGTCAACGTGACACTCGGCCTCCCGTTCGTCCGTACCTCGCCCGACCACGGCACGGCCTTCGACATCGCCGGGCATGGCACGGCGAGCGCCGCCAGTTTGATCGCCGCGCTCGAACTCGCGCGCGCGATCGCGGCCCGCCGCGCGGCCGCGCCGGCCTGACACGCGACCGATGGCGCCCGCCCCGCTCCGCGACGTCGTCGCCCGCCACGGTCTCGCGCCCCTCAAGAAACTCGGCCAGCACTTCCTGTTCGATCGCAACTTGATCGGCCGCATCGCTCGTGCAGCCGCGCCGCTCGAGCATTGCGACGTGCTCGAAGTCGGACCCGGTCCCGGCGGCCTGACCGAAGCGCTCCTCGACGCCGGCGCCAGGCGCGTCGTCGCAGTCGAGCGCGACGCGCGCTGCCTCGCCGCGCTCGCCGACGTGGCGGCGCGGTATCCGGGGCGGCTCGAGGTCATCGCCGGCGATGCGCTCGCGATCGACGAAGCGGCATTGTTCCACGCCCCGGCCAAGATCGTCGCCAACCTCCCCTATAACGTCGCGACCCCGCTCCTGCTCAAATGGTGTCGGACGCCCGAGCGCTGGCTCGGGCTCACCTTGATGTTCCAGAAGGAAGTCGCCGACCGCCTGCTGGCGGAGCCGCGGAGCAAAGATTACGGCCGCCTGACCGTGATGGTGTCGTGGCGCTTCGCGGCGAAGCGCGCTTTCGACGTGCCGGCGGCGGCGTTTGTCCCGCCGCCCAAGGTCACCTCGACGCTGGTGACGTTGACGCCGCATCCGGCCGGGGCGGTGGCACCGGCCGCGCCCGATGCGCTCGAAGCCGTGGTCCGGGCCGCGTTCGGGCAGCGGCGGAAGATGCTGCGCTCGAGCCTCAGGTCGCTTGGGCTCGATGCCGCGCGCCTCCTGGCCGAAACTGGGATCGATCCGACCGCGCGCGCCGAGGAATTGACGGTCGCCGACTTCGCCAAGCTCGCGCAGGCGTATCGGGCACAGGTCCCTTACTAGACTTGGCGCCGCTAAAGCCCCTCGTTCAATTTGCGCACGAACTCGCCGAGCCCGGTCTGGCGATCGCGCTTCAGTCGCTCGGCGGTGAGGATCGCCCGCACCTGGGCCAGGCTGTCGTCGATGTCGTGGTTGACGAAGATGTAGTCGTACTCGCGGTAATGGGTGATCTCGTTGGCAGCCTTGGCCATGCGCTGGCGCACGACCTCCTCGCTGTCTTGAGCGCGCTCGTAGAGACGCCGCTCGAGTTCCCTGGCCGAGGGCGGCAAGATGAAGATGCTGACGAGGTCGCCAGGTGCGTGCCCGGCGAGCTGCTGGGTTCCCTGCCAGTCGACGTCGAACAGCACGTCGCGGCCGGCCTTGAGCGCGGCCTCGACCGGTCCGCGCGGCGAGCCGTAGCGGTGGCCGAACACGCTCGCGTGTTCGAGGAACTCGTGGCGTTCGACCATGGCGGCGAACTCAGCGTCGCTAACGAAGAGATAGTCGCGGCCCTCGACCTCGCGCGGCCGTTTCGGCCGCGTCGTCGCCGAGATCGACATCCGCATGTCCGGCTCGGCCTCGAGCAGGCGGCGCGAGATCGTCGTCTTGCCGGCGCCCGAAGGCGAGGACAGCACCAGCATCAAGCCGCGGCGGGCCAGGCGTTCGATCGACATCGTTACTCGACGTTTTGCACCTGCTCGCGGATGCGGTCGATCGTCGCTTTGAGGTCGAGCCCGATCCGAGTCAGCGCGATGTCGGCCGATTTCGAGCACAACGTGTTGGCTTCGCGGTTGAACTCCTGGGTCAGGAAGTCGAGCCGCCGGCCGACCGCTCCGCCGGCGGCGAGCAGATCGCGGGCCTGGGCGACGTGGGCCGTCAGGCGATCGATCTCCTCGCGGATGTCGCCCTTGACCAGCAGCAACGCCACTTCCTGATTGAGCCGTTCGTCGCTCAAGCGCGGCTCGGCCGTGACCAATTCGCGTACCAGTTCAAGCAGCCGCGCTTTGAGCCGGGCCGGCTCGGCGGCGGCGGCGGTGCGCGCGGCTGCGATCAGGCGTTCGATCTCGTCCAAGTGGTCGGCGAGGATCGCGGCGAGCCGCGCCCCTTCGTCCTGGCGCGCCGATACCAGTGCCTCGACCGCCGCGGTCAAGGTCGCCTTGAGTTGGTGCTCGCGCGCCGTCCGCGTCTCCGCGGTTTCGACCGCGGTCGCGACATCGACGACGCCGCGGACCGCGATCAAGGTGTCGAGCGTCGGTGGCGCCAGTCCACTCTGGGCCGCGTACTCGCGCCCGACTTGTACGAGCGCGTCGAGGAACGGCTTGTTGAGCGCAGGCAGCGGCGCGCTCGGCTCGGTCATGTTCAAGGTCACGCTGACGTTGCCGCGCACGAGCTTGGCGGCCAGTACCGGGCGAACCAGCCGGTCGAAATCCTCGAGACCTTGCGGCAAGCGGACGCGGACGTCGAGCGCGCGCCCATTGACGCTGCGCAGCTCCCAGAACCAGGTGCGGCCGCCATGGGCGCCCTCGGCTCGGGCATAACCGGTCATGCTGGAGAGCGCCACCGTTGCCGTTCGCTTTCTCGAATGCGCGGGCACTCTAGTACGGGGCTCGCGCGGGCAACAACTGGCTTTCCGACCGGCGCGTGGCCCTACTTCCCCGCCTCGGCGTTGAGCTTGCGCCAGCGTGCGACGTTCTTCTGGTGCTCGGCCAGCGTGCGCGCAAACGCGTGCCCGCCGGAGCCGTCGGCGACGAAGTAAAGCTCATCGGTCGCCGCCGGTCGGAGCACGGCAGCGATCGACGCGCGGCCCGGATTGGCGATCGGCCCCGGCGGCAGGCCTTTGGCGCGGTAGGTGTTGAACGGACTCTCGACCTCGAGGTCGGCCCGCGTCAGGGGGCGCGCCAAACTGCCGCGACCGCCGCTCACCGTGTAGATCACGGTTGGGTCCGCTTGCAGCGGCATCCCACGGTTCAAGCGATTGATCAGCACCGCCGCGACCCGCGCGCGCTCGGCTTCGAGCGGGGTCTCGCGCTCGACTATCGATGCGAGCACGACCGCGTCGCGTTCGTTCCGGAACGGCAGGCCGGTCTGCCGCTCCGGCCACAGCTCGGCCAAGAGCTGGGTCATCGCGCGCCGCATCCGTTCGATCAATTGCGCGCGCTCGTCGCCGAACGCGAAGTGGTAGGTTTCGGGCAGCAGCGCACCCTCCTCGGGCACGCGGTCGAGCGCCCCGGCTAAACCGTCGGTTGCGCGCACGAGTTCGACGATCTCGATCGCGGTCAGCCCTTCGGGCACCGTGAGCTTGCGGACCACGGTGCGGCCCTCGACCACGAGCGCCACCACCTCGCGCATCGAGGCACCGGCGGGAACGCGATACTCTCCGGCCTTGAGATGCCGCGCCTTGCCTTCGATCCGAGCGCCCCAGGCGAACACGGCCGGGCGCACAATCGCGCCAGCTTCGGCCAAGCGTCGGGCGATTGCATCGAGCGAGGCGCCCTTGGGCAATACCACGGTGACGTCAGCCGCCGCCGGCCCGGGCGCGCGATAGGCGCTGTACCCCCATTGGTAGACGGCCGCGACCGCCACCAGCAGGCCGGCGACGACCAGGGTCAGCGTACGGAAGGTCGCGCGCCGCATCGGCGCCCGACTAGTTGAGCGCCTTGAAGATCAGCGAGGCGTTGGTGCCGCCGAACCCGAACGAGTTTGAGAGCGCGGCGCGGACCTGGCGCTTCTTCGCAACGTGCGGCACGAGATCGATGTCGCACCCTTCCGAGGGTGAATCGAGATTGAGGGTCGGCGGCACGATCCCGTGCTTGATGGCCAGGATCGAGAACAGCGCTTCAACCGCGCCGGCGGCGCCGAGCAGGTGGCCGATCGCCGACTTGGTCGACGACATCGAGAGCCTATACGCGGCATCGCCGAACAGACGCTTGATCGCGCCGAGCTCGATTTCGTCGCCGAGCGGCGTCGAGGTGCCGTGCGCGTTGACATAGTCGATGTCGTCAACCGTCATGCCGGCGCGATTCAGGGCCATCTGCATCGCGCGGTAGCCGCCATCGCCGTCGGGGGTCGGCGCACTGATGTGATAGGCATCGCCCGAGAGCCCGTAGCCGACGACTTCGGCGTAGATTTTGGCGCCGCGCGCCTTGGCGTGTTCGTACTCCTCGAGGATCACCGCGCCCGCGCCCTCGCCCATCACGAAGCCGTCGCGGTCCTTGTCCCACGGACGGGAGCCCTTGGTCGGGGTGTCGTTGAAGTTGGTCGAAAGCGCCCGCATCGCCGCGAACCCGGCGATACCGAGCCGGCAGATCGCGGCCTCGGCGCCGCCCGCGACCATGACGTCGGCATCGTCGAACATGATCAGCCGCGCCGCGTCGCCGATCGCATGGGCCCCGGTCGCGCAGGCCGTGACGACCGCGTGATTGGGGCCCTTGAACCCGTTCTTGATCGACACGTGGCCCGAGAGCAGGTTGATCAGCGCGGCCGGAATGAAGAACGGCGACAACCGCCGCGGACCCTTTTCCTTGACCGTGATCGCCGCCGCCTCGATCGCCGGCAGGCCGCCGATGCCCGAGCCCATCAGTACGCCGGTCCGCACCCGGTCGGATTCGGCGGTCGGTATCCACCCCGAATCCTCGATCGCCTGCTGCGCCGCGGCGATGCCGAAGATGATGAAGGGGTCGGTGCGCCGCTGCTCCTTGGGCTCGACCCAACGGTCGGGATTGAAGGCAGCGGTCTTATTGCCGGTCGGAACCTGGCAGGCGATCTTGGCGGGAAGATCGGCGACGTCGAAGGTTTCGATCTTGGCCGCTCCCGACTCACCCTTGATGAGTCGATCCCACGTCGCCTCGATACCCTCGCCCAGCGGCGTCACCGCGCCGAGCCCGGTTACAACGACCCGCCTCATCTCCGCGCCCTCCGAACGTTCGCCCGGCGCCCGCTGCAGCGCCGCGGACCCCGCACGTTATGACGACGATTGTTGCTGTTCGATGTAATTGATCGCGTCTTTGACGTTCAGGATTTTTTCTGCGGCGTCGTCGGGGATTTCGCACCCGAACTCTTCTTCGAACGCCATCACGAGTTCGACGGTGTCGAGGCTGTCGGCGCCGAGATCGTCGATGAAGCTGGCATTTTCCGTCACTTTCGCCTCTTCAACGCCCAGGTGCTCGATGACGATCTTTTTTACGCGCGCAGCGGTGTCGGTCATCACAAATCCTCGCGATTCAATGTCTTATAGTTCGAGTTCAACCGGCGCACCACGCCAGACGCACGCACCGGCAATGTCGGGCTTCGTAACACACTTTCCCCAGCGTTGCCAGAGAGCCTCGGCCGCGACGGACGGCCGTCAAATCATAGCCATCCCGCCGTTGACATGGAGGGTCTGCCCGGTGACGTAGCCCGCTTCGCTACTGGCGAGGAAGACGACGCAGGCGGCGACGTCGGCCGGGGTGCCGAGACGTGCGAGCGGTACCGAATCGAGGATCCGTTTCTTCTGCTCCTCGGTGAGGCCGTCGGTCATCGCCGTCTGAATGAAGCCGGGCGCGACGCAGTTCACGGTGATGCCGCGGCTCGCGACTTCCTGCGCCAGCGACTTCGACAGCCCGACCACGCCGGCCTTGGCGGCGGCGTAATTGACCTGACCCGGATTGCCGGTGTGCCCGACGACCGAGGTGATGTTGACGATCCGGCCCCAGCGGCTTTTCAGCATGCCGCGCAGCGCCGCCCGCGACAGCCGGAATACGGCTTCGAGATCGACGCGGATCACCGTCGTCCAGTCCTCGTCTTTCATGCGCAGCACCAGCGTGTCGCGGGTGACCCCGGCGTTGTTTACGAGAATGTCGAGTCCGCCCATCGCCTGCTCGGCCGCCGCGACCATCGCCGCCGGCGCCGCCGGATCGGCGAGATCGCCGGGAACGACATGAACGCGCGCGCCGAGCTTTTGGCCGAGCGCGTCGAGCGCATCCCGGCGGGTCCCGGAGAGCGCGACGGTCGCACCCTGGCCGTGCAAGGTTTCGGCGATCGCGGCGCCGATCCCGCCCGACGCGCCGGTGACGAGTGCGCGTTTGCCGCTTAAATCGAACATGGCCGTGCCTCTGCTTACAGCGCCTTCAATGCCGCTTCGACGTCGGCCGGCGCGCCGACCGAGAGGGCGACGACCTCGGGCTCGATCCGCTTGACGAGACCGCTCAAGACCTTGCCGGCGCCGAGCTCGATCATCTGGCCGACGCCTTGCGCCTTCAAGTAGCCGACGCACTCGCGCCACCGCACCATCGCCGTGACTTGCTCGACCAACAGCGCGCGGATGTGGTCGGCCTCGGCAACCGCTTCGGCGGTGACGTTGGCGACCAGCGGCACCGCCGGCGGCTTCATCGTCACCTCGGCGAGCGCCTTCTTCATCTCATCGGCGGCCGGCGCCATCAGCGCACAGTGGAACGGGGCGCTCACCGGCAACTTGATACAGCGCTTGGCGCCCTTTTCGGTCGCGAGCGGGATCGCCCGCTCGATCGCTTCGGCGTGGCCGCTCAAGACCACCTGGCCCGGGGCGTTGTCGTTGGCGACAGCGCACACCTGGCCCTGGGACGCCGCTTTGGCAACCTCTTTGAGCGGGCCGACGTCGAGGCCGAGGACGGCCGCCATCGCCCCCTCCCCGACCGGAACCGCACGCTGCATCGCCTGGCCGCGGCGCTTGAGGAGCCGCGCCGCGTCGGCAAGCGAGAAGGTACCGGCCGCGGCCACCGCGGAATACTCGCCGAGCGAATGCCCGGCGACATACGCGATCCGCGCCTCGAGATCGACGCCGCCATCCTTCTCCAGCACCCGCAGCACCGCCATGCTGGCCGCCATCAGGGCCGGCTGGGCGTTCTCGGTGAGCGTCAGTTCCTCGATCGGCCCCTCGAACATGAGACGGCTCAGGGCCTGCTTGAGGGCCTCGTCGACCTCCTGCAGCACCTCGCGGGCTGCCAACGAGGATTCGGCCAGCGCCTTGACCATGCCGACAGCCTGCGATCCCTGTCCGGGAAAGACGAACGCTCGTTTCATGACGGGGCTTGGGTGCGGATGGCTGGCTCGGTGAGTCGGCCGCACCACACCATCGCCCGCCCGGGGGTGTCAAGCGAGCCGCCGGGGGCGTCGCCGGAGCAGGGAAGCACCAGCGCGGCGCCCGCACCGACCAGGGCCCTCGCTTGCACCGGCTTCGGCTTATGCGGTATAAGGACGCGCCGTGCGTACCGCGGGTTGGCGCGGGCCGCGACTACAAGTATTCCCTGTCGTTATCCGACGAAGAAGGAGCCGGCACCGAATGCCGCTGTACGAAAACGTTTTCATCGTGCGCCAGGACATGTCTCCACAGCAGGTGGAGGGTCTGTCCGAGCGCTTCTGCGGCATCGTCAAGGAAGCCGGCGGAACCGTCGCCAAGGCCGAGTATTGGGGCCTGCGCAGCCTCGCCTATCGCATCAAGAAGAACCGCAAAGGTCATTACATGATGCTCAACGTCGACACCGGCGCCGATGTCGTCAAGGAGATGGAGCGCAACATGCGGATCTCCGAGGACGTGCTCCGCTATCAGACGGTGCGGGTCGAGAAGTTCGAGGAAGGTCCGTCGGCGGTATTGCGCAATCGCTCGAGCCGCGACGACGACCGCCGGCGCGACCGCTATGACGACGATCGCGGCGGCGAGCGGTTCGAAGAACCGCGGGCCGTCGCCAGCGAAGAGCCGGCGGCCGGAGGTGCAGCATGAGCGATCGTGGTTTTGGCGGCGGCGGGTTCGGCGGCGGCGGCTTCGGCGGCCGCTCGGGCGGCGGGCGTTCGGGTGGGTCGCGTCACGGCGGCGGCCGGCCGGGCGGTGGTGGTGGCGGTGGCAGCGGCGGAGCCGGCGGGCGACGCCCGTTTTTCCGGCGCCGCAAGAGTTGCCCGTTCTCGGGCCCGAACGCGCCCGTGATCGACTACAAGGACGTCAAGCTCCTCCAGCGCTTCATCTCCGAGCGCGGCAAGATCGTGCCGAGCCGGATTACCGCGGTTTCGGCCAAAAAGCAGCGCGAACTCTCGCGCGCTATCAAACGCGCTCGCAACCTCGCGCTGATTCCCTACGTCGTACAGTAGGCCGCGCGGCTTAGCGCGGCACGGATGCCGGTCGAGATCGCCCTCGTCGTCGTCGCTGGCCTCGTCAGCGGCGCGACGATGATTGTGGGCGGCATCATCGGGGTCGTTCTCGGCTTCTTCGCCCCCCTCCCGCTGTTCCTGGTCGGGCTGAGCCGCGGCTATATCTCGGCCGCGGTCGCGACGCTTGCCGGAACCGGGCTCGTGCTGGCGTTCGGCCCGAGCACGATCACCGCACTGCAATACGCGCTGGCGTTCGGCGCGCCGACCGTTTGGCTCTGTCGGCTTGCGCTATTGTCGCGCCCGCTCGCGTCGGGCGCCGAGTGGTACCCGAGCGGCCGCTTGCTGCTGTGGACGGTGGCGTTTCCGGCGGCCGCGTTTCTCGCCCTGTACGTCGCGTTCTTCGACGCCGAGGGCGGCCTCAAGGGCACGATCGCGCGCCTTCTGGCCCGTATGCTCGAAGTCCTGGCCAGCCTGCCGATCCAGACCCCGCCGCCCGAAATGCTGGCCGAATTCTTCCCGCCGATGACCGCGCTTACCTGGCTCACCATCGTCGTCGGCAACGGGCTCGCCGCCCAGGCGATCGCGCGGCAGCTCGGCCGCAACGTGCGGCCGGGTTTCGCGCTCGCCGAGTTCACCCTGCCGCGCTGGCTCTTGGCCCCCCTGATCGCGACCCTGGCGCTGACCTTCTTTCCGGGCAACGCCGGGTTCCTCGGTCGGACCTTGGCGATCCTCCTCCTTGTTCCCTATTTCTTTCTCGGCCTCGCCCTGGTACATAGCTTCGCCGCACGCTGGCGGGGCCGCGTCGGCGTATTCATCGCCTTTTACTTGGCGCTGTTTTTCTTCGGCTGGCCGGCCTTGTTGGTGGCCGCATTGGGCATAGCCAATCAGTTGATGGGGCTGCGCAAGCAAGACCACGGGAGTTGAGCATGGAAGTCATTCTGTTGGAGCGGGTCGAGAACCTCGGCCAGATGGGGGATGTCGTCAAAGTGAAGGACGGCTTCGCCCGCAACTTCCTTCTCCCGCGCCGCAAGGCATTGCGCGCCACCAAGGCCAATGTCGAGCAGTTCAAGACCCAGCGCGCGCAGCTCGAGGCCACCAACCTCACCAAGCGCAAGGACGCCGAAGCCGTCGGCGCCAAGCTCGCCGGCTTCAAGCTGGTGGTGCTGCGCCAGGCGAGCGAGGGCGGCCAGCTTTACGGCTCGGTCAACGCCCGCGACGTCGCCGTTGGATTGACCGAGAAGGGCTTTACCGCCGACAAGCGCCAGGTCCAGCTCATGGGCGCGATCAAGAATGTCGGCCTGCACAAGGTCCGGATCGCGCTGCACCCCGAGGTGATCGTCGACATCGAGCTCAACGTCGCTCGCACCGAAGCCGAGGCCGAGGCTCAAGCCGCCGGCAAAGTCATCACCACCGCGCTTCCCACCGCCGCGGAAGAGGCTCAACTCGAGGCGTTCTTCGAAGACGCCGAGCTCGCCGAGCGCGCCAAGGGGACTCCTGCCGAAGGCGAAGGCGCGACCAAGGCCGAGTAACGCGAAGCCGAAACCGCGATCGTTCCGCCTACCGAAGGGTGGCGCGCTTACGCTTTCCAGCGCACACACGACCCCCTCCTGCTCGCTTCGCTAACCTCTTCCCCCTGTAAAGCAACTGTAAAGCAGGGGGAAGGCAAGGGAGGTTGGCCCTCTACGCCCCGTACGCTTTGCGGCCGCCCAGGCGATGGCCGTTGGCCGCCGCGATATCGCGCACCGAGATGGTAGCGAAGTAGCCGTGCTTCATTCCGAACATCATGTAGCGGATGAAGTCGCCCATCGACTCCAGCATCCGCGCCGCGCGCAGCGGGCCGCAGTCGACCGGGTTCAGCCCGGCGTCGCGGCTCAAGTCGACGGCGACTTGTCTCGCACCCGCGTCGTCGCCGCACACGAACGACGAAACGTCATAGCCCTGCAACGTCGCGCGTGGGTGTTCGAATACCTCTTGCGCCATGGTGTTGAAGGCCTTGACCACGCGCGCCTTCGGCACGTCGGCGGCGAGCGCCTCGGCCAGCGACGGCCCCATCATGGGCTCGAACGCGAAGTCCTTGGGGATCGCCCGATTGTTGATGCAGACCAGGACCTTGCCGGTCAAGGCCGCGGTCGAGGCAAGCACCGCCGAGGGCATCACCCCGCGCACGGTATGGACGACGACCTCACCAAACGCTGCGGCCTGATCATTGCTTCCGGACTCGATCCCGCCCGGCCCGAGCGCGGCGCAAGCGCGCGCCTTGGCCGGGTCGCGCGAGCCGAAAAACACCTCGTGCCCTCGCTCGGCCCACACGATTCCCAGCGCCCGCGCCATATTCCCCGAGCCAATGAAAGCGATTCGCATCGACGACCCTCCGATTGACCGACCCCGATAAGGCGCTTTGCCGCCCGCCCCCGACTTCTGTTACCCTTCGCGAAATCGTGGCCGCAACAAGAAACCACGTTAGTCGCCATGCTGCTCGGTGTTCTGCTCAGGAAGGCGATCAAGACCGGAACGCTCGAAGTCATCGACGCCACCGGTCGGCGCCACCGCTTCGCCGGATCGTCCGGACCCAAGGTCACGATCCGGCTGCACGACAAAGCGCTGCACACGCGGCTCTTCGTCAATCCGATGCTCGCCGTCGGCGAAGCCTACATGGACGGCACGCTGACGGTCGAGGAAGGGTCGGACATCTACGACTTCCTCGCCCTGATGCTGATGAACTTCGGCACCAGCCACGGCCATTGGGCGCAGGAGATCCTGGCGGCGCTCCGCCGGTTTACGCGCCGGTTCACGCAATACAACCCGATCGGGCGCGCTCAGGCCAACGTCGCGCATCACTACGATCTCTCGGAGACGCTCTACGAGCTGTTCCTCGACCGGGATCGTCAGTACTCATGCGCCTATTTCACCCACCCGGACGAAAGCATCGACGCCGCGCAGGAAAACAAGAAGCGCCACATTGCCGCGAAGCTTTTGCTCAAACCGCAGTGTCGGGTCCTCGATATCGGCTCGGGCTGGGGCGGGCTCGCGCTCTATCTCGCCGGCGTCGCCGATGCCGACGTCACCGGCGTCACGCTCTCGGTCGAACAGCAGCGCGTCGCTGCCGAGCGCGCCCGGGCCAGCAACCTCGCCAACCGGGTCCGGTTCGAGCTCAAGGACTATCGCCTGGTCGAGGAGACCTACGATCGCGTCGTCTCGGTCGGCATGTTCGAGCATGTTGGGATCGTCCACTTCGACGAGTTTTTCGCGAAAATCCGCGCGTTGTTGAAGCCGGACGGGGTCGCCTTGCTGCACTCGATCGGCCGCTTCGATGGCCCCGGCGCCACCAACCCGTGGATTCGGAAGTACATCTTTCCAGGTGGTTATGCGCCCGCGCTCTCGGAAGTACTGCCGGCGATCGAGCGGAGCGGCCTCTATGTCACCGACATCGAGATTCTCCGGCTCCATTACGCCGAGACGCTCAAGGCGTGGCGCGTCAATTTCAACCGCAACCGCGATCGCATTCGCGCGATCTACGATGAGCGCTTCTGCCGGATGTGGGAGTTCTATCTCGCCGGCAGCGAAGCAACGTTCCGCTATAGCGGTGCCATGGTTTTCCAAATCCAGCTGTCGCGGAAGTTGGACGCCGTGCCGCTCACGCGCGATTACATCGGCGAGTGGGAACGGCTCCTACAGCAAAAGCGCCTGACCGCCGCCTGATCGAGTACTTGTGGCAAGCGCGGTCGATACACGCTATATGTTGTGTGTAGGGCGCCGGCAATATTCCGCTCGGGTTCGGCGGCGCTCGCGAAAATGTCGACAATGGGCGCGCATTCGTAATGCCCCGGAAATCGCGGCTGAGGCTCTTTCGTCCCCATGATCCCCGGGATTACTCGAGCAACAATCCCGAGCAATCATTTGACGGCGGTGCGTTTGGCCCCCGTACCGGCTCGGCAATGAGTATGGTCGCGCACCATGGCTGAACCCGCTCCGCGCCGCGCCCACCTCGCCGCCGTCGAACCCAGCGAACCGACGTTCCGGCGCATGCCGCAGAACGCCGAGGCCGAGCAGGCTTTGCTGGGTGCGATCCTGGTCAACAACGACGCCGCCCTCAAAGTATCGTCGTTCCTCAGGCCCGAGCACTTCATCGAGCCCGTCCACGCCCGCATCTACGAGGCGGCGCTCAAATTGATCGAGCGCGGCCACTTAGCCGATCCTGTCACGCTCAAAGGCTATTTCGAGCGCGACGATGCCCTCGCCGGCGTCGGCGGCCCCACCTATCTCGCGCAGCTCGCCGCCGCCGCGGTCACCATCATCAATGCCGAGGACTACGGCCGCACCATTTACGACCTCGCGCTCCGCCGCCAGTTGATCGGAATCGGCGAGACCATGGTCAACACCGCCTACGACCCGGCGATCGAGGAGACGTCGTCGGCCCAGGTCGAAAACGCCGAGCGCCAGTTGTTCGGCCTGGCGCAGTTGGGTCAGGCGGAAGGCGGCTTCAAGTCGTTCACCCTGGCCTCGAGCCTCGCGCTCGAGAACGCTGAAGCCGCCTACAAGCGCGACGGGCAGCTATCCGGCGTCACCACCGGGTTCTCCGACCTCGACGAGAAGCTGGGCGGGTTGCACCGCTCCGACCTCATCATCCTCGCCGGGCGCCCGTCGATGGGGAAGACCGCGCTCGCCACCAACATCGCGTTCAACGCCGCGCGCTCGTTTCGCGAGGAGATCGGCACCGACGGCCGCCCGCAGGTGGTCGAGGGCGCTGCGGTCGCGTTTTTCTCGCTCGAAATGTCGGCCGAGCAGCTCGCGACCCGGATTCTGGCCGAGCAATCGAACATCCCGTCCGAGCGCATCCGTCGCGGCACCATCTCGAGCGAGCAGTTCGCCAACCTGACCCGCGCGGCGCAAGAGCTCGAAACGCTTCCGCTCTATATCGACGACACGCCGGCGCTGTCGATCGCCGCGCTCACGACCCGCGCCCGCCGCCTCAAACGCACCCACAATATCGGCATGATCGTGATCGACTACCTCCAGCTCGTGCGGCCGGCGCGCAACCGGCGCGACGACAACCGCGTGCTCGAAGTGTCGGAAATCACCCAAGGCCTGAAAGCGCTCGCCAAGCAGCTCGATGTCCCGGTGTTGGCGCTCTCGCAGCTCAGCCGCGCGGTCGAGCAGCGCGACGACAAACGCCCGCACCTGGCCGACTTGCGCGAATCCGGGTCGATCGAACAGGACGCCGACGTCGTCATGTTCATTTACCGCGAAGAGTACTACATGGAGCGCTCGAAGCCGGCCGAGGGCTCGCCCGAGCGGTTGGCCTGGGAGGCCAAGCGCAAGGAGGTCGAGGGCATCGCCGAAGTCATCGTCGGCAAGCACCGCCACGGCCCGACCGGCACCGAGCAGCTCCTGTTCCACGGCGAGACCACCAAGTTCGCCAATCTCGCCCGCGCCGAGCGTTTACCGGCCGACGTCCCGTTCTAGGGCTTGCCGCGTGAGCGGGGCCGCGCTCCAGTCCATCCTGGCTATCGACCTCGACGCGCTCGCCCGCAACTACCGGACGCTCGCCACCCGCGCCGCACCCGCGGCCTGCGGCGCCGTGGTCAAGGCCGACGCCTACGGTCTCGGGGTCGGGCCGGTCGCGCGCGCGCTCTACCGCGCCGGCTGCCGGACGTTCTTCGTCGCCACCTTGGCCGAGGCCGAGGCGTTTCGGCGCGAGGCCGATCCGCCGCCGCCGGTCGAGCTCCTCGCGTTGAACGGCATCGCCGCTGGCGATGCCGAAGCGGCGCTCGCCGCGGGCGTCGTCCCCGCCCTCAACGCGCTGGACGACGTCCGCGCCTGGAACGCGGCCGCCGGCCGTCTGCGCCGCAAGATCCCGTGTGCGCTCCACATCGACACCGGCATGAACCGCTTGGGCCTCGACGCCGACGCGGTCGCCAAGCTCGGCGAGGACCCGGCCTTGACGGCCGGCCTCGAGATCGCGCTCGTCATGAGCCACTTGGCCTGCGCCGAGGAGCGCACGAACCCGCTCAATCGCGAGCAGCGCCAGCGCTTCGAGACCTTGCGCCAGCGCCTGCCACGGACCCGCGCCAGCCTCGCCAACTCGTCGGGCATCTTCCTCGGTGCCGATTTTCACTACGATCTGGTTCGTCCGGGGGTCGCTTTGTACGGCGTCAATCCGCTCATAAACGACTTAAATATGATGTCTGAAGTCATTAATATTAAAGGAAAAATAGTCCAGGTCCGTAGCGTTGACAGGGGTGGGAGCGTTGGTTATGGTGCGACCCACCTCGTAACCCGGCCGGCGCGTATCGCCACCGTCGCCGTCGGCTACGCCGACGGCTATCCGCGATCGTTGAGCAACCGCGGTCACGGCTATCTCGGTGGCACGCGAGTACCGCTGGTAGGACGCGTCTCGATGGACCTCACGACGTTCGACGTGACCGACGCGGATCCTGCCCTCGCGCATCCCGGTAACTCGATCGATCTCATCGGTAACGGCGCCGCCATCGACGACGTCGCCGCCGACGCCGGCACCATCGCCTACGAACTCCTAACCCGCCTCGGCCGGCGCTACGCCCGCGTCTATTCGGGCGACGGCGGATGATCGCGATCGACTTTCTGGCCGCGATTGGCCGCCTGTTTCTCGGCTTCCTGCGGGCGATCGGCACGCTCTCGCTGTTCACCGCCAAAGCCGTTTCGCACTGCGCCCGCCCGCCCTTCTATTTCCGCTCGATCGGCCAGCAGATGCTGGTCATCGGCTATTTCTCGCTGCCGGTCGTGGGCTTGACCGCAGTGTTCACCGGCATGGTGCTGGCGCTGCAGATCTACGAGGGCTCGTCCCGCTTCAACGCCGAGAGCGCGGTCGCGACCATCGTCGTGATCGGCATTACCCGCGAGCTCGGCCCGGTGCTGGCCGGGCTCATGGTCGCCGGCCGGGTCGGCGCCGCGATGGCGGCCGAGATCGGCACCATGCGCGTAACCGAGCAGATTGATGCCCTCACCACGCTCGCCACCGACCCGTTCAAGTACCTGGTGGCGCCGCGGCTGATCGCCAGCACCCTGATGCTGCCGGTCCTGGTCCTGATCGCCGACATTATCGGCGTGTTCGGCGGTTACATCATCGGTACCGGCAAGCTCGGCTTCAACCCCGCGACCTACCTGCGCAATACCGCCGATTTCCTCGAGGCGATCGACGTCATCACCGGCCTGGTCAAGGCCGCGGCGTTCGGATTCATCGTCGCCCTGATGGGTTGCTACCATGGTTATTCGAGCAAAGGCGGCGCGCAGGGCGTCGGCGCCGCGACCACCAACGCGGTGGTGTCGGCGTCGATCCTCATCCTCGCCGCCGACTACCTGATCACTGAGCTGTTTTTCTCGAAATAGACGATGGCCGCCGACCCCCGCGTTCCCAAAGTGAGCCTGCGCGACGTCCATGTCGCGTTCGGGCCGAAGAAAGTGCTGCAGGGCTTCGATCTCGACGTCATGCCGGGCGAATCGGTGGTGGTGATCGGCGGCTCCGGCACCGGCAAGTCGGTCATGCTCAAGTGCCTGTTGGGGCTGGTCACGCCCGACCGCGGCTCGGTCAAGATCGACGGCCAGGAGGTGGTCGGGATTTCCGATCAGGAGCGCGAGCCGATCCTGCGCAAATTCGGCATGTTGTTCCAGTACGCGGCCCTGTTCGACAGCCTGACGGTATGGGAGAACGTCGCGTTCGGGCTGACCCAGGCCAAGGGCATGACGCGGGCCGATGCCAAGCCGATCGCGCTCAAGAAGCTGGCGCAGGTGGGCCTGGGCGCCGACGTCGCCGAGCTGTCGCCGGCCGAGCTCTCGGGCGGCATGAAAAAACGCGTCGGCCTCGCGCGCGCGATCGCGACCGAGCCGGAGATCATCCTGTTCGACGAACCGACCACCGGGCTCGACCCGATCATGGGCGACGTCATCAACGACCTGATCGTCGCCTGCGTCAAAGACCTCGGCGCCACCGCGATCTCGATCACCCACGACATGGCGAGCGCGCGCAAGATCGCCGACCGCGTCGCCATGCTCTACCAAGGCAAAGCGATCTGGCAGGGCCCGGCCGCCGCCATCGACAAGAGCGGCAACCCCTATGTCGATCAATTCATCCACGGCCGCGCCGAGGGTCCGATCCAGGTCGAGGTCCACGCGTGACGCGCGCTCGCCGCCGCCCTGCTCGTCGCCGCCGGAGCTGGCATGGCTAAGGCCGCCGCCCGCTACGCCTGCCAACAGTGCGGCGCCGTCACGTCGCGCTGGACCGGCAAGTGCGAGGCGTGCGGCAGCTGGAATTCGATCGTCGAGGAAACGCCGGTCGATCTGACGCCGAAGGGTCTGGGTGCCGGCAGAGGCCGCACCATCGAGCTGGTCGGCCTCAAGGGCGAAACCGAGGACGCCGCCCATGTTCCCTCGGGCATCAAGGAGTTCGACCGCGTCTGCGGCGGCGGCCTGGTGCCGGGCTCGGCCCTCCTCGTCGGCGGCGATCCCGGCATCGGCAAGTCGACCCTCCTCCTCCAGGTTGTGGCCCGGCTCGCCGCGCATGGGATCCCGTGCGGTTACGTCACCGGCGAGGAGGCGATCGGCCAAGTGCGGCTTCGCGCCCGCCGGCTCGGCGTCGCCGACACCAGCGTGACGCTCGCCACCGCGACCGCGATCCGCGACATCGTTGCGACCCTCGATAAACCCGGCGCGCCCCAGGTCGTGGTGATCGATTCGATCCAGACCATGTACGTCGACATGCTCGATTCGGCGCCGGGCACGGTCGCCCAGGTGCGGGCGAGCGCCCAGGAACTGATCCGCGTCGCCAAGCGGCGCGGCCTGACCCTGCTGCTGGTCGGCCACGTCACCAAGGAAGGCACCATCGCCGGGCCCAAAGTGCTCGAGCACATGGTCGACACGGTGCTCTATTTCGAGGGCGAGCGCGGCCACCAGTTCCGCATCCTGCGCACGGTCAAGAACCGTTACGGGCCGACCGATGAGATCGGCGTCTTCGACATGACAGACCGCGGCTTGAACGAGGTCCCGAACCCCTCGGCGCTGTTCCTGGGCGAGCGCGGCCAAGCGGTGAGCGGCGCCGTGGTATTCGCCGGCATCGAAGGCACGCGGCCGATGCTGGTCGAGATCCAGGCGCTGGTCGCGCCCTCGAGCTTGGGCACGCCGCGGCGCGCCGTGGTCGGCTGGGACGCGGCGCGGCTCGCGATGGTGCTGGCGGTGCTGGACGCGCGCTCGGGCTTCACCATCGCCGGGCACGACGTTTTTTTGAACGTCGCCGGCGGCTTGAAGATCGGCGAGCCGGCGGCCGACCTCGCGGTCGCTGCGGCGCTCGTCTCCTCGGTCACGGCGACCCCGGTACCGCGCGAGACCGTGGTGTTCGGCGAGATCGGGCTCTCGGGCGAGGTCCGCCCGGTCGGCCAGACCGATGCCCGCTTGAAGGAGGCAGCCAAACTCGGTTTCGCCCGCGCCTGGGCGCCCAAGGGGACGCGCTGCCGCGGCGCCGGGCTCGAGGTCGAAGAAGTCGCGCGGCTCGATGAGCTGGTGGCACGTTTGGGCGAACGCCCGCGCGCCAAGCCCGGCCCGGGCGTTCTGGAGCGCAGCCGTGTTTGACGCGTTCTCGATCGCCGACATCGTCATCGTCAGCGTCATCCTGCTGGGCGGTCTGCTCGCGCTTATCTGGGGCTTCGTTCGCGTCGTCCTGGTGATCGCGGCTTGGGTCGGCGCGTCGTTCGCGACGCTCTATCTGTTTCCGCTGTTGAAGCCCTATGCCCGCGACATGATCCCGATCACCTTCATCGCCGACGCGATCGCCGGGATCGGCATTTTCGTGGTCGCGTTGATTATTTTGTCGATCGTCGCCGATCTCGTCGCCGATGCGGTGCGCGGTACCCGGATCAAGGCGCTCGACCGCTCGCTTGGGCTCCTCGCCGGGCTGGTCCTGGGCGGGGTCGTCGTGTGCGTGGGTTACGCCGGGCTGACCATCGCGATCGGCACCACCGAGCCGCCCGGCTGGCTCAAGTCGGCCAAGCTATTGCCGATGGTCGACTACGGGTCCAAGTTGATCTTGAAGCTCGTACCCGAGCGCCTGCGCGAGGCCGGGGTCGCGATGGGCGATCCCGCACCTGCCGGCGCGGCGGCCGCGGGCTACAAGCCCGGAGAACGCCAAGCCTTGGACAACCTCATCCGGACGCGGCAGGACAATTGATGGCGACCGACCGGCGGACCCCCATTCCCCACCCGTTCGCCGATGACCGGGTCCA
>VGEO01000025.1 GCA_016869275.1 Alphaproteobacteria bacterium
GACCAGCCCCAACCCGGCGCCGACGTCGGCGGCCGCGATGTCGTGGAGCGCGCCGAGCGCGAGTCCGCCGCCCAAGCTCGCATCGATCGCGGGGGCCCCCAGCGCCGCCGCCCGCTCGCTCACGCCGGCGCCCAGGCTCTGGCGCTCGATCCGCGCCACTTCGGTGCGGGTAGCGGCGAGCCGGTCCGCGGGGAGCCCGGGCGGAGGCGGGGGGATACTAAAGCTGGCCGGGGGAGCGACACCCTCGGGGTAGGTCCGCAACATGGGAAATCCATCCTGACGACCGGACGGGGTTACCCTCCGGTTGTTCTCTCTTTATTTGTTCTTGTTTTGTTCTAAAGAGAACCGGCGCCCGAGTCAAGCGGCACCATCAAGCCGTCGGCCGCACCAGCCGCGGCACCGTTGCGCTCAAGACCACGGCCACCGCCGCCGCCACGACCACCGCCCAGACCACGGCGTTCCAGCTATCCGGCCGCGCCACGCCCAGGAACACCATCGCCAAAAAGAGCGGCACATCGAGGAAGTGGGTGAAGGTCAGGATCTGCTGGCCACGCGCCGCCTCGAGCTCGGGCGTGAAGCGGCCGGCCGCGACGGCGTCGCGCGTCAAGCGCCGGACGCGGCCGAAATAGAACCGGGTCACGGTATTGCCTTCGACGAACTCGAACACATAGAGCGCAGCCATGCCGCCGATCCACGGCTCGGCGAAGGCCGCCCAGCCGTCATAATAGGAAGCGACCAGCACGACGCCGGTGATTCCGATCACGATCGCGCCCGGGACCACGAGGCCGCTATAGAAAATGCGGATGCTCTTCACCAGTTCGGCGAAAATGCCGAGATCGTTCTGCCGGCGCGTGCGTACTTCGGCGACCAACACCGCGAGCAGACCGCCGCCCAAAACAATGACCGCAACGACGTGAAGGAAACGCAGTGCCTCGACCGACATGTTCGCCTCCGCCGCTCCCGGCCCCAATCGGACGAAAGAGTAGACCAACCGCTCAAGATCGAACACGATCCTCGCATGTTCCTCTACGATGCCCTGACCGCGCGCCACCTGCGCCATCCGCGCGGGCTGCTCGGCCGCCGCGTCGCGCGGCAGATGAACGACGCCAACCTGCCGCTCTACGCGCTCGCGCTCGGGCAACTGGCGCTAGATCCGGCCGCGCACATCCTCGACATCGGCTTCGGCGGTGGGCCGGCGTTTCGGATCATGGCCGAGCGCGTACCGGAGGGGATCGTTTACGGAGTCGACGCCTCGGCCACCATGCTGACAGCGGCCGAGCGCGCGCGTGCCGACCTGATCGCCCAGCGCCGCCTCGCGATTCTCCCCGGCGATTTCGCGAGGCTTCCGTTCCAGGCCGCGCGGATCGACGCCGCGGTCACCGTCAACACGATCTACTTCTGGACCGACCCGGTCGTACCGCTTCGCGAAGCGGCCCGCGTCTTGAAGCCGGGCGGCCGCCTGGCGATCGCCTTTCGGCTGCCAGGCGGCGTCCAGCGAGCCAAGTTCGAACGGCTGGGCTTCATCTACCGGAAGACCGAGGAGGTCGCGGCGCTGATGGTCGCGGCCGGCTTCGACCGTCCCGCCGTCTCGACCGGCAAGGGCCGCACCGTCCCCTTCTTCAGCGTCGCCGCGAGCCTCCCGGCATGACGCCCGCCGCGCCGCCCGTCCGCTCGATCCTCGGGCAGATCGGCAACACGCCGATGGCCGAGGTGATGCGGATCGACACCGGCCGCTGCCGTCTGTTCGTCAAACTCGAGAACCAGAACCCCGGCGGGTCGATCAAGGACCGGATCGGACTCGCGATGATCGAAGCCGCCGAGCGCGACGGCCGCCTGCAGCCGGGCGGCACCATCATCGAAGCGACGGCCGGCAACACCGGGCTCGGCCTCGCGCTGGTGTCAGCGCAAAAGGGCTACCGCCTGATCCTGGTCGTCCCCGACAAAATGAGCCGGGAGAAGATCCAGCACCTCGAAGCCTTGGGCGCCGAAGTGCGGATCACGCGCTCCAACGTCGTCAGGGGCCACCCCGCCTATTATCAGGACATGACGGCGCGGCTTGAGCGCGAGATCGCCGGCGCGTTCTGGGTCAATCAGTTCGCCAATCCGAACAATCCGCGCGCGCACGAGCAAGGCACCGGCCCCGAAATCTGGGCGCAGATGGACGGCGCGCTCGATGCGGTGGTGGTCGGCGTCGGTTCGGGCGGCACCCTCACCGGCCTCGGCCGTTACTTCAAGCGGGTGGCGCCGGACGTTCGCACGGTGCTGGCCGATCCCAAGGGCTCGGTGCTGGCCGATTTGGTCAAGAGCGGCCGCATGGGAACGGCCGGCGCGTGGCTGGTCGAAGGCATCGGCGAGGACTTCGTGCCCGACAACTGCGATCTTGCACTCGTCGCCGAGGCCTACACAATCGACGACGCCGAAGCGTTCGCGACCGCGCGCGAGCTCCTGCTGCGCGAAGGCATCTTCGGCGGCTCTTCGACCGGAACCCTGGTCGCCGCCGCGCTCCGCTATTGCCGGGCGCAAGCCTCGCCCAAGCGCGTGGTGACGCTGGCGCCGGATTCGGGCAACAAGTACATCTCCAAGATGTACAACGATTATTGGATGATCGATCAGGGCTTCCTCGCACGGGAAACGCACGGCGATCTCCGCGATCTGATCGGCCGGCCGGCGGCGGAAGGCGCCGTCGTTTCGGTCGAGCCAGGCGACAGCCTGCTGTTTGCACATGCGCGCATGCAGCTCTACGACCTGGGTCAGCTGCCGGTGCTCGAAAAGGACCGGCTGGTCGGGATCATCGATGAATCGGACTTATTGCTCGCAATCTACCGGCACGAGGACAACTTCAAGGCGCCGGTGCGCGACTTCATGACGCAGCGCCTCGAGGTGGTCGGGCCCGGCGATCCGCTCGACACCGTGATCTCGATCCTCCGCGCCGACCGCGTCGCCATCGTCGTCGACCGCGACGCGTTCTTGGGCCTCGTCACCAAGACCGACCTCCTCGCTTACCTCCGCCGCAAGGTGCGCTGATGGCCGACACCAAGAACCGGCCCGGGTTCGCGACCCGCGTCATTCACGCCGGCCAGTCGCCCGATCCCACCACCGGCGCGATCATGACGCCGATCTACGCGACCTCGACCTACGTCCAGGAGAGCCCCGGCGTCCACAAGGGCTACGAGTATGCGCGCAGCCAGAACCCGACCCGCGCCGCGTTCGAAGCGTGCGTCGCCGATCTCGAAAACGGCGCCGCCGGGTTCGCGTTCGCCTCCGGTCTTGCCGCCGAGGCGACCGTGCTCGATCTGCTGCCGGCCGGATCGCACATCGTTGCCATGGACGACCTCTATGGCGGGACGCGGCGCTTGTTCGAGCACGTCCGTGCCCGGAGCGCTCATCTCCGCGTCTCGTTCGTCGACCTGACCGATGCCGCCGCACTCGAAAGCGCGATCACCGACGCGACCAAGCTAGTGTGGGTCGAGACCCCGACCAACCCCCTGCTCCTCTTGGTCGATCTTTCGGCGATCGCCGCGGTCGCCCGCGGGCGCGGTCTGATCAGCGTCTGCGACAACACCTTCGCATCGCCCTACGTGCAGCGTCCGCTTGACCACGGCTTCGACATCGTCGTCCACTCGACCACCAAGTACCTGAACGGCCATTCCGACATGATCGGCGGCGTCGCGATCGTCCGCGAACAGAGCGAGATCGCCGAGCGGCTCAAGTTCCTGCAGAACGCAGTCGGCGCCATCGCCGGACCGTTCGACAGTTTCCTGGCGCTGCGCGGGCTCAAGACGCTGGCGCTCCGAATGGAGCGCCACTGCGCGAACGCGAAAACGATCGCCGCGTTTCTCGCGCAGCATCCCAAGGTAGCGACGGTCTACTACCCCGGCCTCCCCTCGCACCCGCAGCACGCGCTGGCGCAGCGCCAGATGCACGGTTTCGGCGGCATGGTGACGGCGGTGCTCACGGGCGGCCTCGCCGCGGCACGCCGCTTCCTCGAACGTTGCGAGATTTTTGCGCTCGCCGAAAGCCTGGGCGGAGTCGAGAGTTTGATCGAACATCCGGCGATCATGACCCATGCCTCGGTACCGCCCACCGTGCGCGCGACGCTCGGGATCGGCGACGGCTTGGTACGCCTATCGGTCGGGGTCGAGGACGTCGATGACCTGATCGCCGATCTCCGCCGCGCGCTCGCTTGAATCGGGTCCCCGCCCCGGCATGACCACTTCGATCGCCGCGAGCGACCTCACCGACGCCTTGGTCGCGGTTGCCCGCGATGCCGGGCGCGTGATCATGGCGGTCTACGGCGCGCCGGCGGTGCGCGAGAAGCCCGACCGCACCCCGGTCACCGACGCCGACGAGGCCGCCGAAGCGGTGATCGTCGCCGCGCTCGCGCGGTTGACGCCGGCGATCCCGATCGTCGCCGAAGAGCGAATGGCGCGCGGCATCCGCCCCGCGATCGACGCCGGCCCATTCTGGCTGGTCGATCCGCTCGACGGCACCCGCGAATTCCTGAACCGCAACGGCGAGTTCACCGTCAACATCGCGCTGATCGAACGCGGGCGTCCGGTCGCCGGAATCGTCTATGTCCCGGCCAAGGGCAGCCTCTATGGCGGCGACGAACGCGGCGCCTTTCGCGAGGATGACGGCGCCCTGCGCCGCTCGATCCGGGTCCGGATACCGCCGGCCGCGGGCGTCACCGTGATGGCGAGCCGCTCGCACAACAATCCCGAGACCCAGGCGTTCGTGCAGACGCTCCGCGTCGCCGCCTACGCCGAAGCCGGCAGCTCGCTCAAGTTCTGCGTGATCGCCGAGGGTGCGGCCGACGTCTACCCCCGCCTCGGCCGCACCATGGAATGGGACACGGCCGCCGGCCATGCGGTGCTGGCGGCGGCCGGCGGAAGCGTTGCCACGGTCGCAGGCGCGCCGCTCACCTACGGCAAGCCGGATTTCGTCAATCCGAGCTTCGTCGCCCGCGGGTAGGCCGGTTAAGCCTCTTCGTCGTCGTCTTCAGCCGCCGCAGCGCCGGGAAGTCCGCGCACGTACTTGAATACGACCTCGATCATGCCGAACGGCGAACTCCCGACGATCGGCTTGCCCTCGAAGTCGGGCGGCACGATCGAGGTGAGGTCGACGCCCCACGCGACCGGTGGCGCGCCGTCGCCGCGCTTGGCTTTCGGCCCGCCGCCCGGCGGATAGGTCACGCTGATCGCGATCACGGTGTGACCGGTCTCCGCGTCGGTCTTGTAGTCGCCTTCATAGGTCGCGTCGTTCGACGAGGCGCCGACGACGACACCGTTCATGAAGACGAGGATGGCGAAGCCGTCGCCGGTGCCTTCGCCTTTGAACCGCGCGCTGTAAAAACCTTCCCTCATGCCGCCGCTCAGTATAGCTGGCCAGCGCGGAGCAAGCGCCGCGAACCGTTAGCCCTTGATCGCGACCACGGTGCGACCGCGCACCTGGCCCTTGAGAATCTCTTCGGCCAGGCGCGGCACTTGGTCGAACGCGACGGTCTGGGTCATGGCGTCGAGCAGCGTGGGATCGAGGTCGCGCGCCAGCCGGCGCCACGCGTCACGGCGCTGCTGGGCGGTGAGGATCACCGAATTGATGCCGAGCAGGCTGACGCCGCGCAGAATGAACGGCATCACCGTCGTCGGCAGTGCGAAGTTCTCGGCCAGCCCGCATGCGGCGACCGCGCCGTTGGCGCGGGTCTGGCGCAGCACGCTCGCCAATGTCTCGCCGCCGAGCGAATCGATGCCGCCGGCCCAGCGCTCGGAATCGAGCGGACGGCCCGATGGTTTGTTGAGTTCCTCGCGGGCGACGATCGTGGTCGCGCCCAAGCCTTTCAGATAGTCGTGGGTTGCGGCACGTCCGGTCGAGGCTGCGACTTTGTAGCCGAGCTTGGACAAGAGCGCGACGGCGACACTCCCGACCCCGCCGGCGGCGCCGGTGACGATCACCTCGTGCGGCCCGGGCTCGAGCCCGACGCGCTCGAGCGCCATCACCGCAAGCATCGCGGTGAAACCGGCGGTTCCGATCGCCATCGCCTGGCTCGCCGAGAACGGTGCCGGAATCTTGACTGCCCAGTCGGCAGGAACGCGCGCCTTCTCGGCGTATCCGCCCCAGTGCGTTTCGGACAAGCCGCCGCCGCAAACGACGACCGGATCGCCGCTCCTGAAATCGGCCGACGTCGAATGGGTCACGACACCGGCCAGGTCGATTCCGCCCACCATCGGGTACTTCCGCGCGATCTTGCCCTTGCCGCTGACGGCAAGTCCGTCCTTATAGTTTACGGTCGAGTGGCTGACGTCGACGGAGAGTTCGCCCGCCGGCAACTGGTCGGTGTCGAGTTTCTGGAATCCGGATTTTGTCTTGCCGTCGAACTGGTCGATGACCAGCGCTTTAAACGACTGCCCCATGGCTTTCCCCTGTGCCGAAAACGTCGCGGTGGCGCGTTGTATCAGGTCGCCTGACGATCGGGTAGCCACTCTTGAAGGACGAGTTCGAGCGTAACGAACACCGGATTTTCACCGCGCGCGAACGCGCCGCCATACGGCCGGCCTTCGCCATCGGAGACCAGTCCGTACAACTGCGCGCGCGGCTGGCCGCTTTCGTCCGGCGCGACCCGGCCGGCGGTGAGCGCGATTTCGAGTCCCGGCCCGGCGATCGTGCGCCGGCCGTTCGGCGTGACGAGAACGGCGTCGATCAGACTGCCGACGGCGGCGCGAACCTCGGCGTGGCGCACCCCATGGTCGGCGCAAAGCGCCTCGATCCCGAGCGTGAGGTCGAGATTGGGTCGGACCCGCACCGTCAACAGGCGCCCGAACCGACCGGCCGTGACGCCCGCAGTCATGCTGCAGCCACCGGCTGCAGGAGCGGGAAATTGGTCTCCGGATCGAACGCGACGGCGAACTGCGCGCTGCCGGTCGCGGTCACGAATGCGCACGCGCCACCGGTGCCGACCGGGCAGCAGCCCGGCAGCAGGTGGCCGCTTCGCGCGGTGCCATCGGCGGCGACAAACGCGGCGTGGCAGTGGAGCCGCAAACGGTCGGCGCTCTCGCGCCCGAGAATCGCGCTGCCGCCGATCAGCACGATCGGCCCATCGAGGTAGGTCGGCGCCGAGTGCGTCGCGATCCGATATCCGGTCGGATCGGGAACGCCGGTCACGAAGCCGATCCGATCCAAGTTTCCGCCGGCGAAGCGGACGCCGGCCGTATCGACCCCCAGCCGCTCCAACGCCTCGGCCAAGGTCGCGAGCAAGTCCGCGCCCGCGCCGAGATCGATCGCGAACTCCGTGCTGGTATCGGAACGGGCGGTCAACAGACGGGGCTCGAGCGGCGGTCCGGGATGGCGGATCGCTCTCATACCGCCTCGCCCTCGCGAAGATCGCCGCGCTCGTAGAGCTGGGCGCGGATGAGGTACTTCGGCACCTTGCCGTAACCCGACTTCGGTATTTCGTCCCAGAAGAAGATCCGCCGCGGATGTTTGTAACGCGCGAGCTTGTCGTCGAGGAAGCGCGCGAGATCGGCGGCATCGGCGGCGGCGCGCCGGTGGCGCACGACCACCGCGACCCCCGCCTCGCCCCATTTCGGGTCGGGCACGCCGAGCACCGCGACTTCCGAAACCGCCGGGTGGGTGAGCAAGACTTCCTCGACTTCGCGCGGGTAAACGTTGGCGCCGCCGGAAATGTACATGTCCGAGGCACGGCCGGTGATGTAGACGTAGCCGGCCTCGTCGACCCGGCCCAAATCGCCGGTGCGGAACCAGCCATCGCGAAACGATTTGGCGTTGGCCTCGGGATTACCGAAATAGCCTTTGAAGACGCCGAGGCCGCGGACGCAGATTTCGCCCTGTTCGCCCGGCGCGCGCGGCTTGCCGTCGAGATCGAAGATCGCGACTTCCATGCCGGTGCGCGGAATGCCGCAGCTCCCGACCCGCGCCAGCGGGCTCGCATCATCGGCGGTGTGGAGGTGGGGCGGCAGGTAGGTGATGCAGCCGGTGACTTCGCCCATGCCGTAGTACTGGACCAGTACCGGTCCCAGCTTGGCGAGCGCGATCTTCTGATCGGCGCGATACATCGGCGCGCCGGCGTAGATCACGTGGCGAAGCGAGGAGTGATCGTAGCGATCAGCCGCGGGATGCTCGATCAGCATTTTGACGATGGTCGGAACCGTGAACATGTTGGTGATGCGGTGCTGCTCGACCAGCCGCCACACCTCGTCCGGGTCGAACTTGGGCGATGCCAGCAGCACGGTCTTGGCGCCGCGCGCGACTTGCGGCGGGACGTGCGCACCGGCGCCATGCGAGAGCGGCGCAACGACGAGCGAGGCATCGTCGGCCGCGAGGCCCGGCATCAGGTCGGCCAGCATGTTGGTGACGACGTATCCCATTTGGCCGTGGGTGAGTTCCGCGCCCTTCGAGCGGCCGGTGGTGCCGGACGTGTAGAAGAGCCAAAGCGGGTCGTCGTAGGCAACCGGCTCCTCGCCGACCGCGGCGCCGGCATTGGACGCAATCAAGGCCTCGTAGCCGATCTCGCCCGCGCGCGGCGCGCCGAACGCCAGGACGTGTTTCACGCCCGGCGCACCGGCCCGCGCAGCATCGACATGCGCTTCGTAGCCGGACCCATAGAAAACGGCGCGCGCGCCGGCATTCTCGGCGATGTAGGCGATCTCGCGCGGCACCAGCCGAAAGTTGCACGGCACCCATACCGCGCCCAGCTTGAAGGCGACCCACATGTGCTCGAACAATGCCGGGCAATTGGCGGCGACCACGAGCAGCCGGTCGCCCTTCGCGATGCCGAGCGCCCGCAATCCGGCAACCGCCGCATTGACGCGGTCGTCGACCTCGCGCCAGGTCCGGCGGAGGGAACCCTGAACCAAGGCTTCGCGCTCCGGATACAGCCGCGCCGTATCAGACAGTAAGCGGCCCAGATTCAACACGGTCGACATGGCGGCCCTCAGTCACGCTTCGATAAACGCGTTTGCCGAGACATTTTCAAGCAACCCGGCCGGTAGCTCATCAGGCTGTGCATACAACCCCTGCGGGAATTCGATCGTAATCTCCCTATGGCGGTTCGGGTTCAGCCATAGGGCGATCTGTTTGTTCGGATATAGCGACTTCCACTGCCCGGTCATTAAGGTGTGACATTCATCACGTTTGGCAGCGCAAGGCCGAACGGGCCAAGAACGAGAACTCCGGACAGGGGCCATTGTCTACCAATACCGCCGCGCGCAGCGTGCTCCCGGTCGATCGGGGGTCGGCTCCGGTATGACGTCCGCGACCGAGCCGATCATCGACGTGATCGACGCCGATCCCGTTAGCCGCCGCGCGATCGTCGCGCTGCTGGATACGGTCGCGATCCGCGCCCGCGAGTTCGCGACCGCCGCTGAGGCCCTCGCCGTGATCGGCCCCGGTCAACCGGGGTGCATAGTTGCCGCCATCGACTTGCCCAGTATGAGCGGGGTCGATCTTCAAGGCCGCCTCAGGGCAATGGGCGCCGCGCAACCGGTGATCTTGTTGGTCGGCCACGCCGAGGTCGCAGCGACGGTTGCCGCGTTCAAAGCCGGAGCCTTCGAGGTCATCGCCAAGCCGTTTGCGGACCAAGCGCTGATCGAAGCGGTACAGCGCGCGATCGCCCTCGACGCGCGCCTCCGCCACGACCTCACCGCACGCAGTGACTACCTGGGGCGGATCGACAAGCTGACCGCCCGCGAACGCGACGTATTTGCGCTGCTGTTGAACGGCCTCACCAACCACAAAATCGGCGAGCGGCTCGGCATCACGCGCAAGACCGTGGAAATCCATCGTCTGCGCGTGATGCGAAAGCTCAGGGCCAAGAACTTCGCCGAACTCGTGCAAACCGCAGCCGTCCACCTCCGCGACGACAATCGAGTGCCGCCACCGGCCTCGGCCGGAAAGCCCCTCGCCGGCGGTCAGCGCAGCCGTTCGAGAATCGAGACGTAGTTCGCGACCGCCGATCCGCCCATGTTAAAGACCCCGGCGAGTTTGGGGCTCGCGTGCTGAACCCCGACCGCGGTTCCGGCGAGCTGCGACGCCGCCATCACGTGCATCGAAATGCCGGTCGCTCCGATCGGGTGGCCTTTGGACTTGAGACCGCCGGAAAGATTGACGGGCAGGCGCCCGCCCGGCTCGGTCCAGCCCTCGTCGATCGCCCGCGCGCCTTCGCCTTCGGGCGTCAATCCCATCGCTTCATACTCGAGCAGCTCGGCGATCGTGAAGCAGTCGTGGGTCTCGACCAACGACAAATCCGCGATCGAGACTCCGGCCGCGTCGAACGCGCGGCGCCACGCGAGGCGACCGCCCTCCATTTTCAAGATATCGCGCGCGCGCATCGGCAACAGGTCCTGGACGTGCTCGTGGGCGCGGAACATGATCGCTTTCTTCATCGCGAGCGCCGTTTCGACATCGGCCAGGACCACCGCCGCCGCGCCGTCGGAAATCATCGAGCAATCGGTGCGTTTGAGCGGCGGCACCACCATGGGATTCTTCTCGGACTCGTGGCGGCAAAACTCAAATCCCAAGTCCTTCTGCATGTGGGCGAGCGAGTTCTTGGCGCCGTTGCGGTGGTTCTTGGCCGCGATCCGCGCGATCGCATCCGACTTATCGCCATACCGTTGGTAGTACCGCTGCATCATCTGCGCGAACATGCCGGGGAAGGTGACGCCCTGGCTCGCTTCCTCTTTGACGTACGAACATTTGGCGAGCGAGGCGGTGACGTCAGCGGTCGCCGTCGCCGTCATCTTTTCGACACCAACGGCCAGCACGATCCGAGCCCGTTTGGCATCGATCGCATCGATCCCCTGGTAGATTGCGGCAGACCCGGTCGCGCACGCGTTCTCGACCCGGGTCGCCGGCGTGAAACGGAGCTTGGGGTCGAGCTGAAGGACGAGCGACGCCGCAAACTCCTGCGGATCCATGCCGCCGTTGTAGAAGCCGAGATAGATCGCGTCGATGTCGGTGGCGGCGATCCCGGCATCAGCGATCGCTTCGGCGCCCGCGGCCTTGACCAACCCTTCGAGGTCGACATCGTCGAGCTTGCCGAAGCGGGTGTGGCCCCAGCCGATGATGCATGCGGTCATGAAGTGCCTTTCTGTTAGCAGCGGCGGCACCAGGCAGGATACAGCAAGGTGCGGCCGGAGCGAATAAACGGCAACCCGTACAACCGGCGGCATCGGGGTATTTCCGGAGGACGCGTCCCCGCCAGTATCCCAGGCGCTAGGCCTCCCTCCCTTGAACGGGCATAATCCGGGCAGATCAAACGTATCGCACTCCGCACGGTCGTCGCCCGAGAGGGGACGACCGCTGCGGTGCGAGTTTTTTCTACGAGAGTATGCACGGTCCATCGACCCGCCCCGATCCGACGGCCGAGCGCGAGCGCCGCCTGACCGCTGCCTTTTTATCCCAGGCTAAGACCTCGGCGATTTTTTCGTTCCTGGTCACGCCGATCGTCGCCATCGAATTGTTTGACGACCATCTGGTTGGGTTCTCGGCGCTATGGGTCGCTGCCGTGATCAGCGTAAGCGGCCTACGGCTGGCAATCGCAACGTACTATTTACGCTTTCGCTCGGTGGACGGGGTGCCGCGCGTGGCGATACGGATTCTCGAGTGGTCGGTTCCGATCTCTGGTTTCTTATGGGGCTTGGTTTCCCTCCATGAATTCATTTCGTCTGCCGCCCCAGCCGATTCCGACAACCTTGTTTTCGCCGCTCTCGTGCTGGCCGTGGCAACGGGCCTACCGATCACCGTGACAGCCCGCCCACGCCTGGCAATGCTCGCCGCCGCGCTGACGCTCGGCCCCGGCGCATTCAATCTCCTATTCGGTACGCGTTTCGAGGTCGCCGCCGCCGTCCTCGCGATCGTGTGGTTGGGATTCGTCCAGCGGTTCGGTGCGCGGCTACATGCGGCGTTGCGCGGCGGCATCGAAATGGAAATCAAGAACGAAAGCTTGATCGAAGATCTGAAAGAAAAATCCGACGTGCTCGCCGTTCGCGAAGCCTATTTTCGCGCGCTCACCGAAGGCGCGAGCGACGTTGTCATGAACGTGGCGCCCGATGCCACCGTGCGCTATGCAAGTCCGTCGGCAAGTGCCACGCTCGGAATTCAACCGTCGGAGATCGTGGGTCGGCGTCTATTCGACATCGTTCACCCTGACGATGTCGATCGCGTTCGACAGGTCGTTTCGAATGCCGACCGTCGCCACGGTCCGATCGAATTGCGCCTCCGGAATCGCGACCGCGCGTGGCTTAGCCTCGAGACAACCTAGCGTGAAAGCGAAGATGCGGCGGTCAGCGGTTTTGTCGTTCATTTCCGCGACGTGACCGTGCGTCGACTCGCCGAACGCGAGGTCGAAATTGCCAACGAGCGGTTTTTCAAGTCGTTCAACGCCGCGCCAGTCGCGATGTCGATTACCAAGCTCGATGGCGGCATCGTTCATGCGGTCAACGACAAGTGGGTGAGGCTGTTCGGCGTCAAGCGCGAGCGGGTGGTGGGCCGAAGTACCGCCGAACTCGACCTTTGGGTTGAGCCAGTCGAGCGGCAGCGCGCGTACGACCGTCTGCAGCGGAAGGATTACGCACGCGATCTTGCCGCCGATTTCAGAACGCCGGACGGCCGGATCATTCGCGCCCTCTGCGGGTTCGAGCGGACCGAAATCAACGGCGAAGCGATGGTGGTTACGGCAATCGTCGATGTAACGCCGCTTCGCGATAGCGAAGACGAGCTCCGGCGCGCCAACGAACGCTTCTTCCGCACGTTCGAAGCGAGCCCGATCGTGACTGCGATCACGTTCGCATCGACCCGTGTGCTGTTCGCAGTCAACGACAAGTGGTGCGAAACCTTCGGGTGGCCGCGCGACGAGGCGATCGGGCGTACGGCGAGCGATCTCGGGATCTGGATCGACCCCGAGGAACGCAGCCGCGTTGCGACGACACTCGACCGCGATGGCGAGGTTCGCAACGCGGAAGTGACGTTGCGCGACCGGAAGGGGTTAACGATTCACGCCTTGCACTCGGCCGTCGCGATCGACATCGACGGCCAGCCGATGCTGCTCGGCGTAACGACCGATGTCAACGCGCTCAAGCAGGCCGAAAAGGAGCGCCGCGAGAGCGAAGCGCGTTTCCGCAACCTCGTCGAAGGGTCGATCGAAGGGATCGTCGTCCTCGACACCAATTGGAAGCCGTTGTTTGCCAACGATGCGGTTGCCAAAATCCACGGCTTCGGTTCGGCCGCCGAGTACCTGGCGCTCGATTCGATCGTACCGCTCCTCGATCCCAGCGAAATACCGCGGCTGCGCGGGTACGCAGAAGCGCGGAAGCGCGGCGGCAGTGCGCCGGCGCGCTACGAATTTCGCGGCGTCCGTCGCGACGGCTCGCGCTGCTGGATCGACATCGCCGTGCAAGCAGTGCGCTGGCAGAAGCAGCCAGCGTTCCTATGCACCCTGTTCGAGATCACGGACCGAAAACGCGCGGAGGAGGCGCTACGCGCGAGCGAAGAGAAGTTTCGCGGCGTCGTCGAGGGTTCGCTCCAAGGAACCGTCGTCTTTGGCGACACCGGCGTCCTGTTCGCCAACCGCGCGTTCGCCGATATTTTCGGCTATTCGGTCGACGAAATCCGCGCCCTCGGGTCGCTCGACGCCGTGGTCGCCCCCGAAGACCGGACGAAAATACAAGCCTTGCGCGACGCCCGTTTGCGCGGCGACGTCGCCACCGCCCGTTACGAGTACCGCGGCCTGAAGAAGGACGGGTCGCGGCTGTGGGTGCCCGCAATGAGCAACCCGATCACTTGGGAGGGGATCCGTGCCGTCCAGGTCGCGGCGATCGACATCACGTCGAGCAAGGAAGCCGAAGACGCCTTGCGCCAAGCGCAGAAGCTCGAAGCGATCGGCACGCTGACCGGCGGTATCGCGCACGAATTCAACAACTTGCTGATGGTAGTCACCGGTAACCTCGAGCTGCTGCGCGATCGCTACCGCGGGGATGCGTTCGCGCAGAAGCGAGTCGAGACCGCGCTCCGTGGTGCGAACCGGGGCGCCGATCTCACGCGCTACCTGCTCGCCTTTGCCCGCGAGCAGCCCGATCAGCGCCGGCCGACCGATCTCGGCGCGCTTGCGCGCGGCACCGTCGAGATGCTGCAGTAGACCTTGCCCCACGGCATTGCGATCGCGATCGACGCCGAGAAACCATGGACGACGCTGGTCGACCAGATGCAGGCCGAGTCGTCGCTCCTCAATCTCGTCGTCAATGCCCGCGACGCCATGCCCGATGGCGGAACCATCGCCGGGTCGTCCGCGACACGACGGTCGTCGAAGCGAGCGACGGTATTCCCGCCGGCGACTACGTGGTGGTCGCCGTCAGCGACACTGGCATCGGCACACCGCCCGAGACGTTGAACCATGCCTTCGAGCCGTTCTTCACCACCAAAGAAGTCGGCGCCGGCACCGGTTTGGGCCTCTCGCTGGTCTACGGGTTTGTCAGCCAGGCGAACGGTTTCGCCCGCATCGCCAGCGAGGAGGGACGTGTAACGACGGTATCGCTCTACTTGCCGCGTTCGATCGAGCATGAGAACGCCAGCATGCCCCAGCTGGCGACCCTCGCGCCGGTGAAACCGACCGCCAGCAAGAGTCCCCCAAGTACCATGCGTGCCGTTCTGGTGGTCGAGGACGATCCCGACGTGCGTGAGACGGCTCGGGCCATAATCGAAACGCTTGGCTTTCGGACGATTGCGGTCGCCGACGCGCAAACCGCGCTCGGCATCATCAAGCGGCGGACGCCGGTCGACGTCATGCTCACCGATCTCGGGATAACGGGAGACATGAACGGTTGGCAGTTGACGAAAGCAGCGCGCGGAATCGCGCCCGGGCTCAAGGTCGTGGTAGCGTCGGGCGATGAGTCGCAATCGGCCGTTGCCGCAGCGGCATCGCCGCCGCTTCCGTTCTTGCGCAAGCCCTACAATAGCGACGAAGTCGCGCAGCGCATCCGCGAACTCATCGGGCCCGGCCGGACCCGCGGTCTCGACTAGTAAGAAAACGAGTAATCGATGCCACCGGTAACGACACTTCAATCCTCGGCTACCGTTTTCATTGTCGAGGACGACCCCGAACTGCGCGACACCATGTGCGCAGTCGTCGAAGCGGTCGGGCTTACCCCCGAAGCCTACCGCTCGGGTACCGAGTTCCTCGACAAACTCGACGGCGGTCGCCCCGGCTGCATCGTCCTCGACGTCCGGCTTCCCGGCATGAGCGGTCTCGAGATCCAGCGCCGGCTCAAAGACCTCGGCAACACCCATCCGGTCGTGATCGTGTCCGGTCATGCCGATGTCCCGACCGCGGTCAAGGCGATGAAGAACGGAGCCGTCGACCTGCTGCAGAAGCCATTCAGCAACCAGGCGCTGCTCGACCTCGTACAACGTTGCATCGAAATCGACGCCCACGCGCGCAAGAACGAGTCGCGCCGACGCGTCTACCTCGCCCGCTACGATCAATTGACGGCGCGCGAGAAAGAGGTGATGGCGCTGTTGCTCGGCGGCGACTCAAACAAGAAAATCGCCAACAAGCTCAACATCAGCCCGAAAACGGTCGAGACCCACCGCGCCAACGTCATGAGCAAGATGAAAGCGGCAAGCTTCGCCGACCTGGTCGAGACCGCGACGCTGTTTATCGAGAACGCGACGGCGCGGCCCCAACCGGTCGACGAGGCGAACGCTTAGAGGCAGCCGCCGCGACGGCGACGTTACAAATTGAGCGCTTCGGCGAAACGCAGGCGCGACCCCGCAGGCTCGCCGATCACCTCGCCCTGGAGCATGACGACGCGGCCTCGGACGATGGTAGCGACCGGCCAGCCGGTAACGGCGCGCCCCTCGAACGGAGACCAGCCGCACTTGCTGACCAGCCAGCTGGCAACGATGGTGCGCTTGGCGGCCATGTCGACGATGGTGAAATCGCCGTCGTAGCCGACGGCGACGGCACCCTTGCGCGCGATACCGAAGGCGCGCGCCGGCCCGGCCGACGTCAAGTCGACGAAGCGCCGCAAACTGAGGCGGCCGGCGTTGACGTGATCCAACATGATCGGCACCAGGGTTTGCACGCCGGGCATGCCTGACGGACTGTCGGGATAACGCCGCGCCTTTTCTTCGGGCAGATGCGGGGCGTGGTCCGAGCCGATCATGTCGACCAACCCGTCGGCGACCGCGCGCCACAAGCGTTCCTGATGGATCAGGCCGCGAATCGGCGGGTTCATCTGCGCCCGTGTCCCCAGCCGTTCGTAACACTCCGGCGCGGCCAGCGTCAGGTGCTGCGGCGTCACTTCGATGGTCGCGATGTCGCGATGCCCGGCGAGCAGGTCCATTTCCTGGCCAGTAGTGACGTGAAGGACATGCACCCGCCGCCCGGCGAGGCGCGCCAGCGCCAGTAACCGGCTGGTCGCTTCGAACGCGGTCTGCTCGTCCCGCCATTCGGGGTGCGCCGAAGGTTGCCCGGCTTTCTCGGCAATCGGCCGGCGCGCTTTCAGCCGTGGCTCGTCCTCGCAGTGGACGGCGACCCGGCGCCTGCCGGCAAACAGCACTTTCTTCAGCGTTTCGTCGTCGGGGATCAACAGGTCCCCGGTCGAGGAGCCCATGAAAATCTTGACCCCGGCGCAGGCCGGCATGAGCTCGAGCGCTTCGAGCCGCTCGACATTGGCAGGCGAGGCACCGACGTAGAGCCCGAAGTCGCACCACGACCGCGTTCGGATTGCCCGGAATTTGTCTTCGAACGTGGCTTCGTCGACGATCGCCGGCTTGGTGTTGGGCATATCGAAGACTGCGGTGACACCGCCTTTGATCGCCGCGCGGGTTCCCGACTCGAAGTCTTCCTTGTGCGTGAGGCCGGGTTCGCGGAAATGAACCTGGGTATCGATGACTCCGGGCAGAACGTAGAGGCCCCGGGCCTCGATCGTGGTCGCAGCGCCGGCGCGGCCGAGGCTGCCGATCATGGCGATGCGGCCGTCGAGCACGGCGACATCCGCCCGCTCTTCGCCGCTCGTCGTCAGCAGCGTACCGTCGCGGATCAATAGGTCGAAGGTTGCCATTCCCGTCCCCGCCAGAGTCAGTCGCTCAACATATCGAACGTATCCCCCGAAGGCGCGCGCCCGTCGATGTGGCAGCGGTGCCAGACGGCGTAGAAAAGCAGGGTCCACGCGGCGAGGCCAGCGCGCTTGCTCGACGAGCGAAACAAGGCCTTTACTTCCTTGGCGCGGGCGATCTCGGCGATCGCCGGCTGGCGCGCCACCAACGGCCCGATCTTATGTCCCGCCGCCGAAATCCACTCCGCGACCGGCACGGTAAAGCCGCGTTTGCGCGCAAACGGCTCCGCTTCGGAAACGCGCGCTTCGAGCCAGCGCCGCAGCAGGTACTTGCCCTTGCCGCGCCAGATTTTGAGGCGATCGGACAGCCGGAACGCCACCTCGGCGACGGCCGGATCGAGAAACGGCGTGCGGCCCTCGAGCCCGTGCGCCATCAGGCAACGGTCGAGCTTGATCAGAAGATCGTTGGGCAGCCAGTCGATTCCATCGACCGCCTGGGCCACTTGGAGGCGGGTGCGGTTGCCAACGGCCGCCGCCGTTTCGGCCTCGACGATGCCATCGCGCCAGCCCGCGGTATCGATGCGTAGCACGCCGAGGCCGTCGAAGATGCCGCGCGGCCGCATTACCCGGCCGCCTCGCCACCACGGCCGCAACACCGACCGGTAGCGGCCGTAGCCGGCAAACAGCTCGTCGCCGCCCTCGCCGGTCAGAACCACCTTGAGGTCCTTGGCCGCCTCGCGGGCAAGCTTGAACGTCGGGACGATCGCGTAGTCGGCGGCCGGGTCGTCGACCGCTGCCGCGATCGCCGGCAGCAGGCGCCAGAAGTCGTCGGCGTCGACTTCGACCTCGATATGGGTAGCGCCGAGCCGACGGGCGACGGTCCGTGCGTGCGCGCGTTCGTCGTGGACCTCGCCGGTGAGGCCGGCGGTATAGGCGACGACCGGGCGCTCGTTGAGCTCCGCCATCAAGGCGAGCAGCACCGAGCTGTCGATCCCGCCGGAGAGAAACATGCCGTAGGGGACGTCCGACCGTTGGTGGACGGCGACGCTGTCGCGGAGCGCACGATCGAGCCGCGCCATCGCTTCGTCCTCGCTCCACTCCGCCGGCGCAGCATCGGGCAGCGCCGCCCGGCGCACGCGATCGATGATGCGGCCGTGGCTTGCGACCAAGGTCTCGCCCGGCAGCACGCGCCTGATGTCGGGAAAGATGGTTTCGGCGCCGGTCGTGAATTGGAGTTGCAGCAGCTCGTTGCGGGTCTCGGGCGCGACCGCGCGCTGGGCAAAACCGGCGGCGAGCAGGGCCTTGGGCTCAGACGCAAAGGCCAGGCCGAAGGCCCCTTGCGCGTAATAGAGCGGCTTGATGCCGAATGGATCGCGGACCAGCACCAATTGCGCGCGCACCGGATCGTGGATCGCGATCGCGTACATGCCGCGGAGCGCAGCCGCGAAACCGGCACCGAGCTTGCCGTAGTAGTGAAGCGGCGGTTCGCAGTCCGAGGCGGTCGCGTAATCGACGCCCGACAGACCGCGCTTGAGTTCGATGTAGTTGTAGATCTCGCCGTTGGCGATCAGCGCCACGCCGTTGGCATCGAACAGAGGCTGCGCGCCGCCGGCAATATCGATGATGGCGAGCCGGCGGTGGGCCATCGCCACATCGTCTCTGACGTACATCCCATCGCCGTCCGGCCCGCGATGGGCCAAGACCGCCCCCATCCGCTCGACCGCGGCAAGATCCGGCGCGGCGCCCGTCGCCATCAGGCCGGCCAGCCCGCACATCAGGCGGCAACCCGTTCAAGAAACGCGCGGTAGCGGTCGACCACCGATTCGGTCGCGAACTCCGCGGCGTAGGCGCGGTAACCGGATTCGATCACGTGCTGGCGAAGCGCCGGTTCTCCGAGTATGCGCCGCACCGCGCGCGCGAGCGCCGGCGCATCCTCGATCGCGACCTTGAGCCCGGTCTCGGCGTCCGCGATCAGCGCGGCCGGACCGGCGGCCGCGGCCGCGACCACCGGCCTGCGCTGCGCCCACGCCTCGATCACGACGTTGCCGAGCGGCTCGAGGCGGGACGAACAAACGAACACATCGCAGGCAGCATAGAGCGCGGCGACGTCGTCGCGCCATCCGAGAAACCGCACCCGCGCATCGACGCCCAACCGTCGGGCGAGCGCCGTCAGGTCGTCGAGGAGGGGCCCGGCTCCGGCGATCCACAAATAGACCCCGGGTAACTCGGCGAGGGCGTGCAGCAGGACGTCGAACCCTTTGTTGCGGTGCAGCCGGCCGAGGGCGAGCAGCAACGGTGCGTCGGCCGGGGTCGCGTAGGGCGCCCGCGGTACCGGCGCGGCGCCGTGCGCATCGACGAAGTTCGGCAGGTAGTGCACCCGCTCCCTGGGAAAACCGGCCGCAACGATGTAGTCGACGATGCTCAGGGTGTTGCCGATCAGGTGCGTACAAGCCCGGTAATACTTGAGATCGTAATAGCCGCCCAACCGCGCGACGTGAACGAACCGACGGTTGGGCGCCGGGCGCGGACAAAAGCTCGTCGCGCGGTTCATCCAGGTCAGCACCACGGTCGGTTGAAAGCGATCGATGGCGGCCGCGAAGCGCGGACGCGTCACGAGGTCGAACCAGCCGCCGAACGGCAACGCCTCGCAGACGATGCCGGCGTCTGCGAGCCGGCCGGCGGCGTAGCTATTTCGACGGACCAGCAACCGTTGGTCGAGCCCGGCGGCGGCAAGCGCGCCGGCCAAGCGCACGAAAAAGATCTCGGCGCCGCCCGGGTTAGGCCCTGCCATCGCTTGCAGCAGCTTGATCGCCGGCACCCGTCACTCGCTTTCGAGCCGCGCCTTGAGATGCGCGAGGAGCGGATAAAGCCCGGCGAACAACGCGATCACGAAGCCCCAGGCGCCCTCGCGGTAGCCGCGGCGCTGTACGTAGCACTTGAAGAAGCGGGTGAACAGGCGTCGGACGTTGCGCCCGAGCGAGCCGATCTCGCCGCTCGCACGCAAGTCGCGCGCCCGTGCCGTCGAATAGCGGTCGAGGCGGGCGAGCATGTCGGAGATGTTGCGGTCGACGTAGTGGATCATCGGCTGCGTCAGCCGCCGCTTGGGCCCGGTCAACGCCACCGTGGGGTGGATGCGCTGCAGGCCCCAGGTCTTGGCGCCGCGCGTAAACAGCCGCGGCGCCGCCGAAACGCCCCACGAGCCGCCCCAGCCGTGGCGAACCAGGCGGTCGCCGATGTAGTTGTCGAACGGGACCAAGAAATGCCCGGGCGCAGCGGCAGCGATCGTGCGGCGAATCTCTTGGGCCAGGGCCGTCGGCACCCGCTCGTCGGCGTCGACCTCGAGGATCCACGCGCCGCGGCAGGCGGCGATGCCGCTGTTGCGGCGCTCGCCTTCAATCGGCCATGCGCCGACGATCAGGCGGTCGGTGAAGCGCCGCGCGATCTCGGCGGAACGATCGCTGCAGCGGTCGAGCACGACGACGATCTCGTCGGCGAAGGCGAGGCGTTCGAGGCAGTCGGCGAGCTGCACCTCTTCGTTGTGCGCGACCACCAAAGCCGAGAGCTGGAGGGGCGGGCCGTCGTTCATGGGCGCGGTCCCTGCCGCGCCAGCAGGTCGAGCGCCGCCGCCACCGCGGTCTCGACCGCGAGCGAGGTCATACGTGAGCGTTGATCGCGGTAGTCGTAGTCGGGCGCGGTCACGATGGCGTCGTAGATTTCGGGCGTCCGCACCGTTGCCGTGTGCGCCCCCCACGGCGCGTAGAGCGATTCGCGGCTCGGCCCGAACAGGCCCAGGGTCGGCGTCGCCATCGCCGCCGCGAGATGCATGAGGCCCGAATCGTTGCCGACGAAGAGCCGGGCGCGCTCGCAAAGCGCGGCGATGGTGAGGAGGTCCGCGGTACCGACAAGATCGATCCGCCGCGCGGGCGGAATCTGCTCGATCAGCGCCGTAACGCCGGGCCGCTCGTTGGCAGCGCCCATCACCGCGATCGCGGCCCCCGCGAGCGGCGCCCCGGGCGCGGTCAGGCGATCGGCCAACGCGGCGAAGCGGTCGGCCGGCCATTGCTTGCCGCCCCAATTCGCCGTCGCGCCGAGCGCCAGGATCGGGAGCCCCGCAGGTGCCAGTGCGGCGGCGCGGCGGCGATGCGCTTCGTCGAGCCGGATGTATGGCGCGGGCGGCGGCTCGAGGCCGAGCACGGCACCGTACTGGCGGACGCGATGGGCTCGGTCGTCGCGCTTGCGGAGCACCAGGCGGCGGCGCGCCGGCAGCGTCCAGGCGAGAGCCCACGAGCGCAGATCGACCACCAGGTCCCACACGATGCCGACGGTCGCGCGCCACAGCTCGAACCAATGCCCAGCCCAGCGCCGCTTGGCAATCGCGATCACGCGCTCGACCGCCGGCGTTGCCGTGAACAACGGCGCCGGTGCCGCGCCGCACGCGACCCACACGCGCGCGCCGGGATGGGTCCGGACGAGGTGATCCAGCACTCCCGACGACAGCACGGCATCACCGACCCGACTGGCGGTGACAAACAGGATGTTCACGATTTCCCGGACTTCAAGGTCGCGTCCAGCTTAGCGAGCCAGCCGGTTACGCGCTTTTCGTTGACGCCGAAATCGGAACGCCCATAGATCGACCGGCTATAGACCGCGAGGGTCGACTGACCGGTACCGAGCGCGATGAACTGCACCGACACCAGGTCGGGGTAACGCAGGAGCGCGCTCCGCTGTACGTAGTCGATGGTCTGCGCTTGCGGGTCCTCGCCACGCACCACGATCCGTGGCGCGGCCGCGACGACTTTGTCCCAGGCCGCGCGGAGCGCCGCGACCGGCAGGTCATAAACCGGACTCGCGCGCTCCATCGGCGCCGCGCAGTAGCCCGGCGGGCACATCAGGAATTGGTTGGGGCTGGGCGTACGCTCGAGCGTCTTGAAGTCGACGGCCGCCGGCTTGCCGACCGAAAAAATCCAGTCGAGCGGGCCGCCTTCCCACATCGAAACCCCCACCAGCGCGAGGAAAACGACCGCGACCGCGGTCGTCAGTCGGTCCAGCCTTCGTTTCATGACGGGTCATATAACCGCAAGCCTCCGGCGGTGCCAAGGCCGGTGGCTCGCTTGCCTAGTCCGGAACGGGACCCTACCTTGGAGCCACGCCCATGTCCGACCTCGAGGCCGTCTTTCTCGATCACCGCGCTCCGCTCACGATCGGCGGCGCCGACACGCGCTCCTTCCTGCAAGGCCTGATCTCGAACGACATCGACAAGGTCGCGCCGGTACGTGCGGTCTACGCGACGCTCCTGACCGCGCAGGGCAAGTTCCTGCACGAGTTTTTCATCGCCGACTGGCCCGACGCCGGCGCCAACGGCGTCGCGTTCGACGCCGAGCGCGAACGTCTGGCCGACCTCGAACGCCGGCTCACGCTTTATCGGCTGCGCGCCAAGGTCGAGATCGCCAAAGCGGCCGAGCGCTTGGCGGTGGTCGCGTTGCTCGGCCCCGGCGCCCTCTCGGCGATCGGGCTCGGGGATCGTCCGGGCGCCGCCATCGCCTTCGGCGGCGGTGTCGCCTATGTCGACCCGCGGTTTCCGGCGATGGGTGGTCGCGCGATTCTGCCGTGCGCGGGCGCCGGCGCGGCCCTCGCCGCGGCCGGTTTCGCCATCGCGCCGATCGCGGCCTACGACCGCCTCCGCCTCGTCCACGGCCTGCCCGACGGCAGCCGCGATATCGTCGTCGAGCGCTATTTCCCGCTCGAGTGCGGGTTCGAAGAATTGAACGCGATCGATTACCAGAAGGGTTGCTACGTCGGCCAGGAACTCACCGCACGAACCCACTACCGCGGCACCATCCGCAAGCGGCTGCTGCCGGTTGCGGTCGAGGGACCGCTGCCGCCGCCGGGCACACCGATCAAATTGGGCGAGCGCGAAGTGGGCGAGGTCCGGAGCGGGCTCGATCACCGCGCGATCGCGATGATGCGGCTCGACGACGTCGAAGAGGCCGCGAGCAAGGGCCTCGCCTTGACCGCGGCCGACGCCCGCGTCCGCCCGCAGGTCCCGGCGTGGGTCCGGCTGTCGCCGGCCAAAGCGTCGTGACCGCTGCCGCCAGGAACCGGTGTCCGTGGTGCGGCGACGATCCGACCTACGTCGCCTATCACGATCACGAGTGGGGCGTGCCCGAGCACGACGACTGTGCGCTGTTCGAAAAGCTGGTGCTCGACGGCTTTCAGGCCGGTCTGTCGTGGATCATCGTCCTGCGCAAACGCGACAACTTTCGCCGCGCCTTCGACGGCTTCGCGCCGGAAAAGATCGCGCGCTGGAACAAACGCAAGGTCGAATCCTTGATGAAGGATGCCGGCATCGTCCGCAACCGCGCCAAGATCGAGGCCACGATCGGCAACGCGCGGAGCTTCCTCGCGGTCCGCGAGCAGCACGGCGGGTTCGACCGCTATCTGTGGGGCTTCACCGACGGCGGCACGATCGTCA
This sequence comes from Alphaproteobacteria bacterium, assembly GCA_016869275.1. GTDB lineage: Bacteria > Pseudomonadota > Alphaproteobacteria > SHVV01 > SHVV01 > SHVV01. The sequence goes on from VGEO01000025.1 coordinate 23,536, forward strand.
ACCGCTGGCGTTCCATGAAGGAGCTGCCGGCCGAGACCAAGGAGTCGCGGGCAATGAGCAAGGACCTGCAGCAACGCGGCTTCCGTTTTGTCGGACCGACCATCTGCTACGCCTTCATGCAAGCGGTCGGGATGGTAAACGATCACCTGATCGATTGCTTCCGTCACCGCGAACTCGCGCCCAAACGCTGAGGGAGATGCCATGACCGGACCGACGATCGCATTTCCGAGCGGCGACAAAGCGTGGACCTTTGAGCAAGCGAACGCGCTGCTCCGGGTGGTCGAAGGTCTCTTTCACCGCGTCGACATCGAGGGGCTGGTCAACGGCTTCACGGCCGATTGCCGGGTGCGCTTCGCCGAACAACCCGAATTCCAAGGCCGCGTCGCGCTGCGCCAGCTTTTCACCGCCCGGCTCGCCCGCCAGCAGGACTACCGGCTGAAGAAAACGCTCCACCTGCTTCACGGCAACAAGCTCGGCAACAGTTGGACCGGAAGCTGGCGCGACCGCGTCACCGGCAAGGCGCGCGCCGGTTTCGGGGTCGAGTTCTGGACCATGCGCGACAGCCAGATCGCAATCTGGGACGCGGCGTTCAACGTCTGGGACGTCGACGGGCCGCGGCAGTCGGCGGTGATGTAGCCGGCCGGCTACTCGCCCATCAGCGCGACCTTTTCGGGCAGGACCTTGACGATCAGGCGTTTTTCGCCGGGCTGCCGGAACGGATACTTGTCGGCGTTCAAGTACTTCTTCGCCATCTTGTCGATATGTTCATCGGCCCCGGCCGCGGTCATTTCGACGACCGATCCCCGGATCATCGCCTGCTGATAGGCGTTCTCGGACCCCAGGACCGCGACTGCTACGCGCTTATCGCGGCGGAGGTTCTTGGCCTTGAGGCGGCCATCGGCGGTGTTGAAGATGACGTGCTTGCCGTCGGTGTCGACCCAAACCACGGTCGCTTGCGGCGAGCCATCGCCCATCACGGTGGCGACGGTTGCGAAGTTCTTGCCTAGCAGTAGCTTCTTGGCGAGGGCGGGCAGTTCCATGGTGAACTCCTTGATTGGGACCGATGCGGCGCGTTCCAACAATATAGAAACCGCGCCGCGAAAGGACAGGGCCTCCGCCTAACCCTCGATCGCGGCGAAATCGGCGACGGTATCGAGCGCGGTGCGGGTCTCGGCGAGCAGGCGCAGCCGATTGCGGCGCAAACCCGGATCGTCGACGTTGACCGTCACCCGGTCGAAAAAGGTGTCGACCGGACGGCGCAAGCTTGCCAGCGCCGTCATCGCGCCGGCGAAGTCTTCGGCCGCCAACGCGGCGCGGCTGCGGGCCGCGACCTCGGTCAGGCGCTCGACTAACGAGTGTTCTTCGTCCTGCACAAGTAGCGTCGGGTCGGCGCCGCCGGAATAGCGCGTCCCGTCTTTTTTCTCCTCGATGCGGACGATATTGGCGGCACGGCGGTAGGCCGTCAGCAAGTTGGCGCCATCGTCCGACGCGAGGAATGCCGCCAACGCCTCGACCCGCACCAGCAACCGGACGAGATCGTCCTCGCCGGTCAATGCGAATACGGCGGCGATCAAGTCGTGGCGGACGCCCTTCTCTTTCAGATGCACCTTGAGCCGGTCGGCAAAAAACGCGAGCAGTTCGTCGGCCAACGCGTCGTCGATCGCGACCGCCTTGCGGGCCGGCCGCGGCACCGCCTTGATCAGCGCCTTGAGCGGTACGCGTAACTTGTTTTCGAGAATGAGACGGATGATGCCGAGCGCGGCCCGCCGCAGCGCGAACGGATCCTTCGATCCGGTCGGGCGAAGCCCGACTGCAAACATCGACACCAGGGTGTAGACCTTGTCGAGCAGCGCAAGCGCGACCGACGTCGGCTGGGTCGGGCAGCGGTCATGGGGACCGAGCGGCGCATAGTGCTCGGCGATCGCCTGGGCGACATCGTCGGGCTCGCGGTCGTTGACCGCGTAGTAGCGCCCCATTACCCCCTGGAGCTCGGGGAACTCGCCGACCATCCCCGAGAGGAGATCGGCTTTGCAAAGACGAACCGCGTTCGTCACGTCGGCCTGGACCGCACCCGGGACGAGTTTGACCACGTCCGGGACCATGATCTCCATGCGGTAGACTTTTTCGGCCAAGGTCCCGATGTCGGCGTGGAACACGATTTCCTCGAGCTCGAGCACGTTGGCGCGCAGCGGCCGCGCGCGGTCCTGGTCCCAGAAGAACTTGGCGTCCGCGAACCGCGCGCGCAGCACGCGCTCGTTGCCAGCGACGATCGCCTTGCCGCCGTCCTGGGCGAGCAGGTTGGCGACGACGATGAACCGGGCGGCCAACTTGCCCTCGGCGCTCCGCAACGGAATGTAGCGCTGGTGCTTGCGCATCACCGCGATCAGGACTTCGGGCGGCACCACGAGGAAGGTGCGGTCGATCGATCCGATCAGGACGACCGGGTACTCGACCAGCCCGGCGATTTCCTCGAGCAGCGCCTCGTCCAAGTCGGGCCACAGGCCTTCGGCCTGCGCGAGACGTTCGGCTTCGGCGCGAATCCGGCGTTTGCGCTCGTCGCCGTCGACCATGACCTTGGCGGCGTCGAGATAGAGGCGGTAGTCGTTCACATTCTTGACGACGATCCGGTGCGGCTGGTGGAAGCGGTGGCCGGCGGTCATTTCGCCGGCGGTCAGGTGGCCGAATGCGAACGGCACCACCGCTCCGTCGAACAAGCAGAGAATTAGGTGAAGCGGCCGAACCCAGCGGATGTCGTTGGCGCCCCAGCGCATCGACTTCGGCCACGGCAGCGCTGCCAACGCCGTCGGCAGCAGCGTCATCAAGAGGTCGGTCGTCGGTCGACCCGGCTGATCGATGACCGCGAACAGGACACGAGCCTTGCCGGCGTCACGCTCTTCGACCTGGTCGCGGCGCAACCCGACCGACTTCAGGAATCCGTCGATCGCCGCCGCCGGCGCATCGGCCCGCGGTCCCTTGCGCTCGATCCGGATCGCCGGTTGGTGCGACGGCAGCCCTTCGACGATCAACGCGACCCGGCGCGGTCCGGCCATCACTGTCGTCGAACCGACATCCAGCCGCGCCTCCTTGAACGCGTCGAGCACGAGCTTCTTCAGGTCCTCGGCGGCGCGCCGTTGCATCCGCGCTGGGATCTCTTCCGACAACAGTTCGAGCAGCAGTTCGGGCACGGTCGTCCTGCCCGCGCTAGACCGCGACGCCCTGGCTCTTGAGCCAGATCTCGCAGCTCCGTTTGGCGAGCGCCCGTACCCGCGCGATATACGCGGCGCGCTCGGTCACGCTGATGACGCCGCGCGCATCGAGCAGATTGAAGCAGTGGCTCGCCTTGATGCATTGATCGTAAGCGGGCAGCGCCAGGTCTTTGTCCAACAGTGCCGTGCATTCGGCCTCGGCGTCACCGAAATGGCGGAGCAGCCGGTCGGTGTCGGCATACTCGAAGTTGAACGCCGAGAACTCGCGCTCGCTTTGCAGGAAGACGTCGCCATAGCTGACGCCGGCGCCGTTCCAGTCGAGCTCGAACACGTTGTCGACGCCTTGGACGTACATCGCCAGGCGCTCGAGCCCGTAGGTGATCTCGCCGGCGACCGGCGCACAGTCGAAGCCGCCGACTTGCTGGAAATACGTGAACTGCGAGACTTCCATGCCGTCGCACCACACTTCCCAGCCCAAGCCCCAGGCGCCGAGCGTCGGGCTCTCCCAGTCGTCTTCGACGAAACGAACGTCGTGGTTCTGCATGTCGACGCCCAGCATCGCCAGGCTTTCGAGGTAGAGCTGCTGGATATCGTCGGGCGAGGGCTTGAGGATCACCTGAAACTGATAGTAGTGCTGCAGACGGTTGGGATTATTGCCGTAGCGGCCGTCGCTCGGGCGGCGCGAGGGCTGGACGTAGGCGGCCCACCATTTCTTCGGTCCCAGCGCGCGCAGCGTCGTCGCGGGATGAAAAGTCCCGGCGCCCATTTCCATGTCGTAGGGCTGGAGGATGACGCAGCCACGCTCCGCCCAAAAGGACTGCAGCGACAGAATCAGGTTCTGGAATGTCGGAGACTGGATCTTCGGCCGTCGCATCGAATGCGCCTCGCCACCGCGCGGCGCACTCTATGAACCGGAGGGAGGCCGGTCAAGCGACCGGCCACCAGGCGCGCGCCGTCAAGCGGTCAGGCGCGGGCCCCGTCGAGCGGGCAGTCGGCGCGCGCGCAGCGCGGCGCGGCGGCTGCGACATAGGTGCCGCACACCGCGCATTTTTTCATGTCGGCGACGGGCTTGGCCGACATCGGCTCGGCGCTGAGCCGCGCCGGCCCGCGTTTGCCGAAAAAGAACTTGGCGATCATCGCCGCACCGACCCCGAGCGCGACGAGGATGATCAGAATCTTGGTGAGAATGCCCATGCTGTTCCGATCAAAGCCCCAAGCGGTTCCACCACAGCCGCGCTTCGACCGCCGCCAGGACGCCGTCGGCGAAGCTCGTGCCGAATCCGGACGAGCCGCTGTAGGCAACGCCGACCTCCCCGCGGCGGACGAGATCGAATACGGAACGCGGCGCGCTCACCGGCCGCAAGCGAACGTCCGGGCCGAAGCGGGCTTTGAGGACGCTCGTCATCTCGCCGAAGCCGTCGATCAGGCCGAGGTCGAAGGCGCGCTGGCCGGTCCAGAACTCGCCCGAAAACAGAATGTCGTCATCGCCCTTGATCCGGTCGCCGCGGCGCAGCCGCACCAGCTCCTTGAAGCGGGCGTGGATTTCCTGCTGGAGGCCGGCCAGTCGTGCGACGTCGTCGGGTTTCTCCGGCAGGAACGGATCGAGGATCGACTTCTTCTCGCCCGCGGTATGTAACCGGCGTTCGACGCCAAGCTTGGCGATCGCCTGATCGAGGCCGAAGCCGGCGTAGATCACGCCGATCGAGCCGACAATCGAGTTGCGGTCGGCGTAAATCTCATCGGCCGCACAGGCGAGCCAATAGCCGCCCGAAGCCGCCGCATCCTCGATGAAAGCGAGCACCGGGATTTTCTTCTCGTCCGCCAACGCCCGGATACGCTGGAACAGGAGCGAGGTTTGCGCCGGCGCGCCGCCGGGCGAATTGATTTGCAGCGCCACCGCCTTCACGCGCTTGAGCGCGAACGCGCGTTCGAGGAGCGGCGCGATCGCCGCCATGTTGAGGCTGCCGCGCAGGCGTCCGCCGGCAGCGATCACGCCGGCCAGGCGAATCACGGCGACCGTCGGCGCGCGCGCCGCGCGCCCGAAGAACGGAATCCAGCGCGGCAGGCCGCGTCCGGGCTTGGCCACGGGTTCGGTATCCATCGAAGTTAGATAAGGCTTTTACGGGGCTCCGCCAAGGGCGACCGGCGCGCCGCCCCGAAGCACGGCAGCAGCGGCGGCGGCGGAGCGACCGTCGGCCTCGTGCAGGACCAAGCCTGGAGCGATGACGGTCTCGCCCGCCGCGCCCTTGACGGCACGGACGAGCACCCGGCGCGCCGCGGCACCCGGCTTGGGAACGAGCGGCAACACCGCGATCGACCCGGCGCCGCGGCTCAAACCCCCGAGCAGCTCATCCAGCCGTTCGGCCAGGTGGATGAAAGTGATGCTGCCGCCAGCGCGTACGGCCGCTAGCGCGGCGGCAATCCAGTCGGCGAGCGTCGCCCCCGTCTCGGTGCGCGCCGCCGCCCGCGCCGGATCGGGCGAGACGCGCCCGCGGCCGGCACGAAAGTAGGGCGGGTTCGCCATGACGTGGTCGAACGGCGCGCCCGCCACCGGCGCGGCGACATCGCCGGGGGCGAAGCTGACGCGCGCCGAAAAGCCGGCGCGGGCGGCGTTGGCGCGGGCGAGCGCGATGACCTCGGCACGCCGGTCGATCCCGACCACCGTGCAGCCGGGCACGCGGAACGCGAGGCAGAGCGCCGCCGATCCGACCCCGGTGCCGAGGTCGAGGATCCGGTCGCCGCCCTGCGCCGGAACGGCGGCGGCCAGAAAGACGGCATCGATCGCGACGCGATCGGCCTTTTCCGGTTGCTCGATCGCGAGTCGCCCATCGAACAGCGTATCGACCGTGGTCCCGCCGGCGGCCGCCGTCATCCGTCGTCCCCGGCGGTAAGGCCGATGCCCTCGATCTCGGCGACGATCCGGCGCGCCGCCGCGGCGGCGGCGTCGGCCACCATCAGGCGACGCGGAATCGCGCCGATGCTGCCCTCGACGATGCTGGTGTGACTATCGAAGACCTCGCTTTCGATCCCGGCGTCGGCCAGCAACGCCGCCGCGAACGAAAGCAAGACCGGATCGTTGGTGCGCAGTAGCTCGATCATCGCCGCGCCTGACGTATTCGGACGCCCACCGCGCTTGACCGCCGCTTTCGGCGGCTTCTATGCTCGCGGTCGCGATGCGGCCGGGGTCCAAGAGCCGCAAGCACCGCAAGGATACGGCCTTCGCTCCGGGGCCGATAGGGGGAGAAACCAGCGTGGCCGTCGTCATTCCGCTTGAGAGCGAGCGTACGCGCGCCGATCAGGCGTTTCGCGACTTGAAGGGCTTGGTCGGTTCCGACCTCGAGGCCGTCAACAACGTCATCCTCCGTCGCATGCAGAGTCGGGTCGATCTGATCCCGACCTTGGCCAGCCACCTGATCGCGGCCGGCGGCAAGCGGCTGCGGCCGATGCTGACGCTGGCGTCGGCGAAGCTGTGCGGCTTCGGCGGCGATCGCCACATCAAGCTCGCCGCCTGCGTCGAGTTCATCCATACCGCCACGCTGCTCCACGACGACGTCGTCGATGCCTCCGACCTCCGCCGCGGTAACGCCACCGCCAACGCCGTGTTCGGCAACGAGGCGAGCGTCCTGGTCGGCGATTTCTTGTTCAGCCGCGCGTTCCAATTGATGGTCGAGGACGGCTCGCTCAGGGTCCTCGCGATCCTCGCCAACGCGTCGGCGGTGATCGCCGAGGGCGAAGTGCTGCAGCTCGTGACCTCGAACGACACCACCACCAGCGAGGACGCCTACCTCGAAGTGATCGCCGCCAAGACCGCCGCGCTGTTCTCGGCGGCGTGTCGGATCGGCGCGGTGGTCGCCGAGCGCCCCAAGGCCGATGAAGATGCGCTCGAGAGCTTCGGCCGCAATCTCGGCATCGCCTTTCAACTGGTCGACGACGCGCTCGACTATTCGGCGGCGCAGGCGGTGCTCGGCAAGACCGTGGGCGATGATTTTCGCGAAGGCAAGATCACACTGCCGGTGCTGCTCGCGTTTCGGCGCGGCACCAACGCCGAGCGGACGTTCTGGAAGCGAGCGCTCGAAGAGCGCGATCAGCGGCCCGGCGACCTCGACCACGCGCAGGGACTGATGACCAAGCACGCCGCGCTCGCCGACACCATCGAACGCGCCCGCCACTACGGCGCCATCGCCAAGGACGCGCTCGGCATCTTCGCCGATACCCCGGTCAAGCAGGCCCTGACCGCGGTGGTCGACTTCTGCATCGAACGCTCGCACTAGCGGAGCATTACTCCTCGACCGGCGGCTTGGCGCCGGCCAAGGCTTGGCGCGCGGCGGCTCCTTGCGGATCGCCGTTGCCGGCGACCTGGACGGTCGGAAACGCGAACTGAACGCCGTTCGCGTCGAACGCTTTCTTGAGCAGGGCATAGGCTTTGCGCCGGATCGTGAACTGCTCGCCCGGTCGGGTCATCATCTTCATCCGCACCTGAATCGCATAGTCGCCGAACTGATCGACGCCCTGCATCTTCAACGGCTCGATGATATGCGGCGCGAATTCGGGGTCGTTGGCGAGTTCCTTGCCGATCTCCTTGACGATCTTCTTCACCCTGTCGAGGTCGGTGTCGTAGGTGAGGCCGATCGTCAGCTTGTCGATCACCCAGTCGCGGCTCATGTTCTGGACCGCGCCGAGCTCGCCGAACGGCACCGTGTAGAGCGGGCCGCGGTGATGGCGGAGCTTGATCGAGCGCAACGAGAACGACTCGACCGTGCCCTTGTAGCTCCCGCTCTGGATGTATTCGCCGACCCGGAACGCGTCGTCGATGAGATAGAACACGCCGCTGAAGATGTCCTTGACCAGGGTCTGCGCGCCGAAGCCGATGGCGACGCCGACCACGCCGGCGCCGGCGATCAGGGGACCGATCTCGATTCCGACCGCGGCCAGCGCCATCATGACCGCGACCGCCAGCACCGTGATCGAGAGCACGTTGCGGAGGATCGGGAGCAGCGTCCTGAGCCGCGCCCGGTGCCGCGCGTCCTCGCTGTCGGCCGCGCCCGCGCCCTGGGCCTCGAACAGCTTGCGATCGATCAGGGTCTTGATCGCGCTCCACACGAAATCGGCGATGAGCGCGATCACCACCGCACTCAAAGCGCCGCGTACCAGCCGCGTGAACAGCGTGTCCTGCATGGTGAGCGAGACGAAGTCGACCTGCCAGGCGCGCGCCAGCAGCACGACGGCGCCGATGATAAGGAGGGCACGCGCGCCCCGCTCGATCGAAACGGTCAAGACGCTCGGCACGTTCGAGGTCGCGTCTTCGGCCCCGGGCGGGCGCAGGACGTGGACGACCGAGCGTTGGGTGACGCCGATCGCCGGCGGCAGGGCAATGATGAAGACCGCGAGCCAAAACACGGCGTGCGCCCCGGCAATCCACAAGAGCCACAGCGCGACCAGCGCCGCCGTTACCAGCGCGGCGCGGAGGGCCGAGCCGCTACGGACCGCGGCTCGTTCGCCCCCGTCGGCGCGCCATACGATTTCGATGCCGATGACCAGCAACCCGAGCAAGAGGACGTAATCCAGGACCTGGCGTACCTCGGGCGAAACCCCGAGCGTCCCCAGGATGTCGACCGTAACCCCGCCGAACGCCAGCCACGTCGCCACGACCTGCAGGCGTCGCAGCTAAAAGACGGCGGCCCGGTTCGACATCGGCACGATGCGGAAGCGCTTGACGTTCGCGAACATGAGGGCACTGGGCAGCGCGAACAGAAAGCGTCCGAGCACCATCGCGAACCGGGTCGCCAGTACCGCGAGTAAGTAAACGAGCACGATCTCCTTGAGCAGGATCGGCCAATCGAAGGCCATGAACGCGCCGGTACTGCCGAGCGCGAACGACGCCACCATGCCGAGGCCGAAGGCGAAGCGCGCGATCACTGCGTGCAGCCGCCCATTGACCGTCTCGAGCGGGATCGCGCCGATCCACTGGCGCACGCCGGCCGTGAGCCGCCGGTAAAGCCATTCGGCGCCGAACCCGAGCACCCCGAAGCCGAGGATCGGCAGCAGCACGCTCAAGAGGCCGCGCTCCTCGAACTCGAGCAGCAGGATGCCGATCGCCCGCTCGACCTCGGCAGGCAAGCGCGGCAGCGCCGGCGAGCGTCTTGAAATGGCCGCGAAGCGCGCCGAGGCGTTTCGCGACATAGGCCGAAGAGGTCGCTTCGGTCGCGCCGCCGTCGGCCGCTGGCCCCTCTGCCGGGGCCGCACGCCGCTCGGCCATCCAGGCGCGAGAGACCGAATCCTCGAGCAGGTCGAGGAGCGCGCGAACCTGCCCGGGGAGATCAGCCGCCGGCGCGGGCGTCTGCGCGGCCGCGCCCGCCGCCCCGCGAGACCGAGCGTCAGCACGGCCAGCGCCATGGCACGAAGTACGGCCATCAAACGCATCGGCTACCCCGCCTCGGCGCTCGCCGGCCCCGATCAGGCCGGCGCGGAACTGCGCCGATGTATATTGCCCGCGTCGCGGCCGGTCCAATCGCCGTCTATTCGCGCCGCCCTTGCCGCGAGGCGGCCGGCAGAGTAATAAGAGCCCGCGCTTTCGGGCGCATCCCGGGCTCGACAACGGGCCGGACGGTCGGGGCGTAGCTCAGCCTGGTAGAGCACTGCTTTCGGGAGGCAGGGGTCGTGAGTTCGAATCTCGCCGCCCCGACCAATTCGCCGCCGGATGGGGCGCCCCAAGGACGGCGCGTATGATTCTGCTGTTCACCAAACGCGACCGCTTCAGCGACGAGGCTGTCGCCGTGGCGTCCGCCGCGTTCGGCTCGGCGCTTGTCGTTCACAGGGGCGTCCGCGCCGACCGGTTTCCGATCGCCAATCGCCCCACGAAGGTCAAACTCGTTCTTTCGTTTTTATCGCCCTGGATCGCCCCTGGCTGGCTGTTGGCGAACGCCGTGCAAGCGATCAACTTCGGCCCCGGTTCGCGTCATTACCCGGGGATCGGTTGCTACAATTCGCGCTCTACGAAGGCGCCGTCGAGTTCGGCTGCGTCTACCATCACATGGCGGAAAAGGTCGACACCGGACCGATCGTCGCCGAGCGGCTATTCCCGACCCGGGGTCTCGAGAGCGTCGAGCAGCTCAAGTTGCGGACGATGCAAGAGATGATCGGCCTATTCCACGCGATCGTCGCCACGATCGCGGCTGGGGAGCCGTTACCTCGGGCGAGCGTGGCCTGGGCCCGGCCGCCGTTCACTCGCAAACAACTCGAAGCGCTGCGCGAAATTCGTCTCGACATGTCGAAAGAAGAAGTCGCGCGCCGTGTTTGGGCCGTAACCTACCCCGGTTTTCCCGGGGCCGAGCTCCGCTTTCACGGCGTTTTGTTCCTAAGCGAGGTCCCCGCCCGCGATCCGCTCGCATGAGCGCGACCGCCGCACCGGCGCGGCCTCAATGGCGGAAGATATAGTTCGCTTCGGACTTGTCGTCGACCCGCCAGCCGAGTTCTTCGAGATAGCTTAAGTTGTCGGGGTGACTCGTCATGTTCTGGTTGACCTCGATCAGGAGGGACTTGGTCTCCCGCCGCTCGAGGAGGCTACGCGCGCCCGCGATCACCTGATCCTCGAATCCGTCGACGTCGATCTTGATGTGAGTGGGGACCGGGAAACCCGACTGAACCGCTATGTCGAGGGTCACCGCAAGGCTGCCCTGGCGAAAAACCGGATTGAAGCGTTGCAAGCCTGGAGAATGCGTATCGACCGTGTTGAGCGGGCGTTCGAACGCGTGGAGCGCTTGACCGGCGCTGAAGCTCAAAGGTTGAGTTCGCTGAAGCGCGGCGAATCGGAGATCGCCAGGCAATACGCCGTCACCCGATCGGTCAAGCCGTTGACGAGGATGTTCTTGTTCAAGATCTCATAGTTCTGCGATTCGGGCTCGAACGCATAGACCCGCGTACCGCGTGTCTTCGCTGCCCAGATCGAATAGGTGCCGACGTTGGCGCCGTTGTCGAAGAGGACGTCATCGGCGCTGAAGTTCGCGATCCATTCGAGGGTATTCGGCTCGTTGACATAGATGCGGTGCGCGCGCCACTTGGTCGGACTGGTCGTGTGCAGTAGATGACGTCGACGCCGCCATGGTTGATGACCGCAACTGGGTTGATCGCCACATATTCGGGGATCATCATGCTGATGCGGTGGAAAGTCGGCTGGTCTTACATGGCGCGGGCTCCTGCCTCGGGGTCGGTGCAGATCCTGGCGCAAACGGTTTAAGCGAACGTTAACCATGGCCGCTTACCCTCGGTTCCATCCGGATTGGAGGGCCCAGGTTTCGCTGATGAATGCACAATTACCCGTCGCAACGCTCTCCGAAACGCTCAATCTGACGACCTACCGGGTTGCCAACGAACCGGTCCGCACCTACCCGTTTCCACATTTCTACGCGACCGATGTTTTCCACCCCGACATCTTCCGGCAGATTCATGCCTGCTGGCCCCGACCCGATGTCTACCCGCGCGCGGGCGGTGGGCCGCCGCCGCTACGATTAAACCGTGCCGCGTAAGCCGACTACAACGAAGCCCGCGCTATCGCCAACGCCTCGCCCCGCGCCGCGGCTGCGTTGCTGCGGCTTGTGGTCTCGCGCGTTTGCGCTGAACTGTCCTCGGCCCGACCCGCCAAGGGCGGCGACGTCGCTACGCTCGCCGACACGTTGGTCGAGGCCAAGCTCCCCGGGAACGAGGCGGTCGCGCCGGGCGCGCTCCACAGCGGCGACGATGCCAAAAGCGTCACCATGTTGTTCGAGGCCGTGCACGGGCTTTGCGCCATGCGCCACCCGGTCGCCAACGCCGGGTAGGCAGCGCCGGCGTACCGACCGATGCGATAATGCCTAGTTCGACTTGATGTAGATCGGCTTGTAGAAGCCGGCGCTTCGCTCGCCGAACATCTTGCCGACCCACGGGTGCCGGCACGGCTTGTCGGTCGAAT